>NZ_JAUORD010000008.1:0-201181 GCF_030547345.1 Anaerobacillus sp. 1_MG-2023
AACACGGAAGTTAAGCTCTTCAGCGCCGATGGTAGTTGGGGGATCTCCCCCTGCAAGAGTAGGACGTCGCTGGGCAACTAAGAAAAGCGAGAGACCAAATGGTTTCTCGCTTTTTTGTATTCAAAAAATGTTGAAAGCTCGTAAGAGAAAAAGCTGCTGGAAAGACAATCAAAAACTTCTTCGAAAGCTTCGTAGGGGTGGGAGAAGCAAGAAATTCGAGGAAGCAAGTGATGTCAGACCGGAGTGGATATTCGTGAGATCCATGAGGATCTGGCATCGCGCAGCTGACGAAGAAGTTCGCCGCTTATCGCGCCCCGTATGAGAACACGGAAGTTAAGCTCGAGCGCCGATGGTAGTTGGGGGATCTCCCCCTGCAAGAGTAGGACGTCGCTGGGCAATGAAGAGAAGCGAGAGACCAAATGGTTTCTCGCTTTTTTATATGTTTTTTCACGTTCGCGGAATAAATCTCAAATTCGTGGGATTATCATGGAAAAGCACGGAATTATATAAAATATCTCGGAATCACCTTTCATTTCTAAGTTATTCACCTGATTCATTCACCATCCTCGTATTAAAAGTCCTGCATCTCAAAAAACTACATTAAAACTTGGAAATCTAACGAGTAATATTTCATAAGTAGGATGATGGGAGAAGCGAATTGCTTCTTTTTTTTATGTTGATCTTGCTGATTGTCAGTTAATCTAACATATTATTTTCAAATGATTTCATCTAGGAAATAGAAATTGTATACGCAGTCAAAACCTTATATGTTAAGGATTTTAGGTAGAAGAGAAGGCATAACTTAAAATAAGATTTTAACACAAAACATCCAAAACATATTTTTTAACTTACTATTTTATGTATAATATGAATTATCTTAATTTTCGGTTTCTATGTGCGGGAGGAGAAATTTCTTTGAAGCTAATGGCGAGAGAACAAGAAAAATTGATGATCGTTGTGGCGGCAGATTTGGCGAGAAGAAGACAGGAGCGAGGGTTAAAGCTCAATTACCCGGAAGCTATTGCGATTATTACATATGAAGTACTTGAAGGGGCGAGAGATGGGAAGAGCGTTGCAGAATTGATGCAGTATGGAAGAACGATTTTAGCAAGAGAAGATGTAATGGAAGGTATCCCAGAAATGGTCACAGATATTCAGGTAGAAGCTACTTTTCAAGATGGAACAAAATTAGTAACCGTTCACGATCCAATTATATGAAAGGGGTTCTGAGCATTGATTCCAGGTGAATATAAGTTAAGATCTTCTTCTGTTACATGTAATGTTGGGAAAGAATCCATTGAAATTGAGGTAACCAATATTGGCGATCGGCCAGTGCAAATTGGATCTCATTTTCATTTCTATGAGGTAAATGATGCTTTAAAGTTTGAACGTGACCTTGCTTTTGGGATGCATTTAAATATTGCTGCAGGTACTGCTGTCCGCTTTGAACCTGGGGATGCTAAAGAAGTCACGCTAGTCGCGTTTTCAGGTGATCGAAAGGTGTTTGGACTTAATAATAAAACAAACGGTTCGTTAGATAGAGAGGTAGATCAATGAGTTTTGAACTTTCAAGAAAAGCGTATTCTGATATGTTTGGTCCGACGGTTGGGGATCAAGTTCGGTTAGCAGATACAGAATTGTTTGTTGAAGTAGAACGAGATGAAACTTCTTATGGTGATGAAGTGAAATTTGGTGGCGGCAAGGTGATTCGCGATGGAATGGGTCAACATCCACTTGCTACGAGAGGCGAATCTGTAGATCTTGTTGTAACGAATGCGTTGATCATTGATTATACGGGGATCTATAAAGCGGATATCGGTGTGAAGGATGGTCATATTGCTTCAATTGGAAAGGCAGGTAACCCTTATTTGATGGACAGCATTGATATAGTGATTGGTGCTTCTACAGAGGTTATTGCGGCAGAAGGAATGATTGTAACAGCAGGTGGAATTGATTCTCATATACATTTTATATGTCCACAATTAATCGAAACCGCGATCGAGTCTGGAATTACAACGATGCTTGGAGGAGGGACAGGTCCAGCGACTGGGACAAATGCAACAACTTGTACTCCAGGGGAATGGAACATTCACCGTATGCTTGAGTCAGCAGAAGCTTTCCCTGTTAATCTTGGGTTTTTGGGCAAAGGAAATGCTTCAGGTGAAGAAGCTTTACGCGAACAAATAGAAGCGGGTGCGATAGGCTTGAAGCTTCATGAGGACTGGGGAACGACGGCAGCTTCCATTGACACGGCATTAACCGTGGCGGATGAATATGATGTTCAGGTCGCGATTCATACCGATACATTAAATGAGGGCGGTTTTGTAGAAGATACGTTGAACGCGATTGATGGGCGCGTCATTCATACATACCATACAGAAGGCGCAGGTGGGGGACATGCCCCAGATATTATTAAAGCCGCTTCTTATGAGCATATCCTTCCATCCTCGACGAATCCTACTAGACCATTTACAACAAACACAATTGCGGAGCATCTTGATATGCTGATGGTTTGCCATCATCTTGATTCTTCCGTACCGGAGGATGTGGCATTCGCTGACTCAAGGATTCGAAAAGAAACCATTGCTGCAGAAGATATTTTGCATGACATGGGTGTCTTCAGCATTATTAGTTCAGATTCACAGGCAATGGGACGAGTTGGAGAAGTGATTTCAAGAACGTGGCAAACGGCGGATAAAATGAAAAAGCAACGTGGGGCATTACCAAAGGGTTCAGAAAACGATAATGAGCGGGTGAAACGTTATATTTCGAAATACACGATAAATCCGGCCATTGCCCATGGTATATCAGACGAGGTGGGGTCCATAGAAGTAGGGAAACTAGCGGACTTTGTTCTATGGAAACCTGGTTTTTTCGGAGTAAAGCCCGAACAGGTCGTTAAAGGGGGGATGATTGCTTGGAGTGTAATGGGGGATCCGAATGCATCCATTCCTACTCCTCAACCAGCTCTCTATAGGCCGATGTTTGGCCAATACGGGAAAGCGAAATTCAGAACCTCCATTACCTTTTTATCACAATCGGCTATTGAAAAGGGTGTTCATAACCAGCTTTCGCTGCAGAAAATCATTCGTCCTGTTCAGAATATTCGTAAGCTAAAAAAGAAAGACATGAAGTACAACGGTGAGACTCCTGATATTCAGGTGGATCCGCAAACGTATGAAGTCTTGGTGGATGGTGAGCTAGTTACGTGCGAACCGGCAACGAGCGTACCGCTTGCACAAAGATACTTTCTATTTTGAGGTGGTAAACAGATGATCATTAGTGAGATAAAAGGAAACATTCGTGACGAAAAGGATACGCTACCGCATGTAGAAAGAGTTTATCTTCGAAGTGATGAACTTGTGAAACGAATTCAGCGAGTAAAGACCGATCACGGAAAAGAGCTTGGGATTAAACTTTCTAAGCCAAAAGATTTAGTCGATGGTGATATTCTGTATCGTGCGGATGACAATATGATTATTGTCAGTGTGATGGAAGATGAAGTGATCGTTATTTATCCTAATTCTTTGAAACAAATGGGAGAAGTCGCTCATATGCTAGGCAATCGCCATTTGCCAGCACAATTTGAAGGAGATGAGATGATTGTGCAGCATGATTATCTAGTTATTCAGTTGCTAACAGAATTAAATATCTCTCATGTGATTGAAAAACGAAAAATGAAAGTAGCTTTTAAATACATTGGGCATGACTAATGCACTCTTTCCGATCCTTCAATTAAGTGATTCTCAGTTTCCGTCGGGGGCCTTTTCGCATTCGTTTGGAATTGAAACATATATTGCAAATGGCACCATTCATGACTCTTCTACATTTCAACAAGTTCTTGAGCTTTTTTTAATGAACCAGCTAGTTTATACGGATGGACTTGCCTGTCGATTAGCGTATGAAGCCTTAGAAGTGGATGACACGGATCGTCTATGGGAGCTGGATCAATCACTGTATGCGTTGGGGATGGCTAGGGAGACCCGAGAAGGGAACAGAAGAATTGGTAATCGCTTAGTTAAGGTAGTTTCCGCCCTTTATCCGAACGCGATATTTAATCAGTATATGGATGCAATGAAGGAGAAAAAGGTGTACGGCCATGGGGCACTGGTATTTGCGATTGTATGTTATCACCTTGGTATTGATGTTGAAAGTGCGGTTTCATGCTACGGATTTGCAACTGCTTCGTCACTCGTTCAAAACGCCGTTCGAGGCGTCCCGCTTGGTCAAACAGAAGGACAGCAAATTCTTGTTTCGATTCAGCCACTTTTAACAGATTGTGTGAAGCAGATCATGTCTCTTGAAGACAGTGACTTTGGGATAGGCGCTCCTGGCCTTGAAATTGCACAAATGAAGCATGAGGCGATCAATGTTCGTCTATTTATGAGTTAATGAAGAAAGGATGATTGAAAAATGAGTGAGCCTATACGAATAGGAATTGGCGGACCAGTTGGCGCTGGCAAAACACTATTAGTGGATCGCTTAACAAGAGCGATGAATAACGAATTTAGTATGGCTGTCATCACAAATGATATTTATACGAAAGAAGATGCGATGTTTTTGAATAAGAACGGGATTTTGCCTTCGGACCGCATCATCGGCGTAGAAACAGGAGGATGTCCGCATACGGCGATTCGAGAAGATGCATCGATGAACTTTGCTGCTATTGATGAATTGAATGAACGTCATGAAGATCTTGATCTCATTTTTGTTGAAAGTGGTGGCGATAATCTAGCTGCAACTTTCAGTCCTGAGCTTGTTGATTTTTCGATTTATATTATAGATGTGGCGCAGGGAGAGAAAATCCCCCGTAAAGGCGGTCAGGGGATGATTAAGTCGGATTTGTTTATTATTAATAAAACGGATCTTGCTCCATATGTTGGCGCCAATCTTGATATCATGCGAGAGGATACGTTGAAATCAAGAGGAGATCGTCCATTTTTCTTTACTAACTTAAAGAATGAAACTGGCGTTAGTGATGTTGTACAGTGGATTAAGGAACAGGCGTTTTTTGTAGGACTTGAGCAGTGACCTACACAGGTTATCTCAAGATAGAAGCAACTGATCGATACGGGAAATCCGTGCTTTCGGATGCTTACTATAACGGTGTTTTTAAGATTTCACGCCCTACTTACAATGAGGATGGACTTCCTCTGTTGCAAATGATTCATGTAGGTGGAGGATATGTAGACGGTGATACGTATTATACGGAGATTCTTGTGAAGGAGAAGGCTCGGTTAGCTGTTACAACCCAGGCTTCCACTAAGGTTTACAAAACACCAAATAAGCAAGTTATACAAAAAGCGTTCTATAAATTAGAAGAGCATAGTGAATTACATATGAAGCTGGATCCGCTCATTGCTTATCGGGATGCTCGCTTTACGCAAGAAACAGAAGTTCACATGGATGAAAGTGCTGTTTTCTTTTTGACAGACATTGTAACGCCGGGATGGTCAAAGGATGGCGTCCTCTTTCCTTATGAGTGTATAACCTCTAAGGTGAAAATCTATCAGAATAAGAACCTCAAAGTATATGATCATTTGCGGTTGAAGCCTGAAGAAGATATGAAGAGGTTGCTTCAGTTAGAGGGGAACACACATATCGGTTCATTGTACTTTATTCATTCGAACGTAACAGAGGAGTGGATAGAGAAGTTAAGAGAGTACCTTGCTTCGTTCGGTGATACTCAATACGGAATATCGTTGTTGCAGGTTCCGGGGTGCTGTTTCCGAATTCTTGCGAAGCGAACGGCACATATTGAGAAGGTTTTTGCTGCTATCGAAAGGTTTATTCATAACACCATTTACAATAGGAATGCGATTTCCTGGCGGAAGTAGTGTATATAGGAGGAAAAAATGGACGCTAGTTTATTATCAATTTTAGTGATTGGATTTCTACTTGGAATCAAACATGCTATTGAACCAGATCATGTAATAGCCGTATCGACCATTGCGAGTAAAACACGTAGTTTGTGGAAATCTTCATTAGCTGGAGTGTATTGGGGGATTGGGCATACCACCACGCTTTTCCTAGTAGGAATGCTTCTATTTCTCTTCAATACGACGATAACAGATACATGGGCGATGTCGCTTGAGATGATTGTTGGATTTATGCTCGTATTTCTAGGGATAAAAACCTTACGTACAAAAACGGCAAATACAGGATTGAAAGGAAACCAAACATACGTACAGTCTGGAGTGATCGGGTTTATCCATGGATTAGCTGGAAGTGCCGCGATGGTTTTGTTGACGATGAGTACGGTTGAAACGATGTTTCAAGGAGCTATCTATATACTAGTGTTCGGTGTAGGGACATGTGTTGGTATGCTCGGGTTTACAACCATTCTTGGACTTCCGTTCGTCGCAACGAGGAAGCAGTTAAAGCTCAACCATCGATTAACTCAAGTGACTGGGATTCTCTCGGTCGGGTTTGGATTCTATTATATTTATCGTATTGGTATAACTGATGGATTATTTAGCTTTTTATAAAGTGATTCATAATAAACAGAGACGATCGATATCGCTTATCGATCGCCTCTGTTTTTAGGTTTCATCTGATTCTACGTCTTTAATCTTTAATCGTTTTTTCTCTTCCTTCGATTCAATAAGTCGGTGAAGATGAATTAAGAGTATGCCCCTACTGTAACTCGCATCAATCGGTTTTTCGCGAACGGGGAATGGTAACTCAACGATGCGTTCGAAGGGACCGTGCTTATATTCTTCCTGAACATTACGATAGCCTTTAAGGTTCATCGCTGTTTGGCCTTTTACTTTAAGTGTCCGATAATGGATATACACGTCAACATCATCGATTTTCTTAATTCCAGGAAGATAAACTGTGCAGATGAGTTCGTTTCCGGCTTCATAGAGATTAACGAGAGGTCCATTTGATACGAACATATCCTGAAAATCCGTCCAAAAATCATCTCCCATAAATTTATTCATTTTATTGCGCCAGTCATACATTTGTCCCCAATGGTCTCCCATGAGGTCACCTCCTGGGCTTTTTGCCAGTATATGCACCGAAAAGTGGAATGTTAAAAGAACGTCACGCTGGTATAAAACCTTTTAAGGAGTGGATGGGAAAGAAATAGGGGAAGTTTGGAAAAAATAGTCGAAAATTATTAGTCAAATTCGATAAATATCGCATGCGGTTTCAGGTTTCCTCGTGTTATGCTAGGGAAAGTTCGAGTTTGAACGATAAGGGAAAAGGAGGATGGACATGCTGGATACAGGTCTTGGCATGGTATTGACCATTTTTGTTATCAATATCTTTTATGTATCGTTTCTCACGATGCGTACGATACTTACACTTAAAGGTCAGCGATACCTTGCAGCTGTTACAGGAACAATTGAGATAGCGATATATGTTGTAGGGCTTGGTCTCGTCCTCGATAATCTAGGGCAAATTCAAAACGTTATTGCATACGCCCTTGGTTTTGGTGTAGGAATTATCGTTGGCATGAAGATTGAAGAATACCTTGCGCTTGGTTATATTACAGTGAATGCCATTACAACAAAGCTTGAAGATGATATTCCCAATAAATTAAGAGATGTCGGTTACGGTGTTACACATTATCTTGCGCACGGGCGTCAGGGAGAACGTCTTGTCATGCAAGTTCTAACATCGCGTAAATCGGAGCGTAAGCTTTATCAGGCTATTGAGGAACTTGATCCTAAAGCCTTCGTTATCTCTTATGAGCCCCGTACCTTCCAGGGTGGATTCTGGGTTAGAAAAATTCGGAGGTAATGTATGGAAAAGAAAGCGAAGAAAAAGAAGTTTGAAGTTAAAGAAAATGAATCACTTTCTGACTGCTTAAAACGAATGGACGACGAAGGGTACATGCCCGTTAGACGCCGGGAAGAACCAGTCTTTAAAGAAGGCAAGGGTTCTAAAGAACCTGAGCTATGCGGTCAGAAAATTGTTTTTGAAGGAAAGTTAAAGTAAAAACCGAACATTAGACTAAATACAAAACACATCGTTCGATTTTCGTTGACAGTTGAACGTCGCTCTTGTTACTATGTAAGAGGAGCAAAAAGGATACCTCATATAATCTTGGGAATATGGCCCATAAGTTTCTACCTGACGACCATGAATCGTCGGACTATGAGGGGGAAAGTCGTGTTTTGCATTCGCAGAACAGGATGGATGTGTTTTCGCCCGAGGTAGAAGCTTCTTCTAAATAAATAGAAGAATTCTATCTCGGGCTTTTCTGTTATTTTCACACTATTTTGATTAATTAGCACCTTCATTTAAGGAGGAATAGCATGAACACAAAAGTTGGCGTCATCATGGGAAGCACTTCAGATTGGGATACGATGAAGCATGCCTGTGACATACTAGAAGAGCTTCAAGTGCCATTTGAGAAAAAAGTTGTTTCGGCCCATAGAACGCCGGAATTGATGTTTGAATATGCAGAATCAGCAAGAGAACGCGGTTTGAACGTCATTATTGCGGGAGCAGGTGGTGCCGCTCATTTACCAGGGATGGTCGCTGCTAAAACGACACTGCCAGTCATCGGCGTACCCATACAATCGCGGACGTTAAATGGATTAGATTCGCTTCTATCAATCGTGCAAATGCCAGGTGGCGTGCCTGTTGCGACAGTTGCGATTGGAAAAGCGGGAGCGAAAAATGCAGGACTACTAGCTGCGCAAATACTAAGTACGGGTGATGAAACGATCGAGAAGAAGCTTAGCGACTATCGAAATCAGATGAAAGAAACAGTACTCGAAAGTAGTGACAGCTTATGAGGAAAACCATTTTACCCGGTAGCACAATTGGGATTCTAGGCGGTGGACAATTAGGAAGAATGATGGCGTTAAAGGCAAGAGAGATGGGCTACCAAATCGCCGTTCTCGAACCGAAAAAAGATTCTCCCTGTGGCCAGGTCTCTGATCATGAAGTGGTTAGTGGTTATGATGATTTGGATGGCGCTCGTAAGCTAGCTGATCTAAGTGATGTGATCACTTATGAATTTGAAAACATTACACACGATACTGCAAAGTGGTTGGAAGAAAATGCGTATATGCCTCAGGGTGGAGAATTGCTTCGCGTAACGCAGGATCGCTATGTTGAGAAGACAGCGATTCAGAAGTCGGGACTTCAAGTAGCACCTTTTGAAGCGGTCGATTCTCATCAAGATCTTAAGGATGCGCTCGAGAAGATCGGTTTCCCTTCAGTCCTTAAAACACGTACTGGTGGTTACGATGGAAAAGGCCAGTGGGTTTTAAAAACAGAAAAAGATGTTGAAGCTCTCTCTTTTCCTAATGTACCTTGCATTCTGGAGAGTTGGGTACCGTTTCAAAAAGAATTGTCAGTGATTGTGACACGCAGCGTAACTGGGGAAACAACAACGTTCCCTGTAGGTGAGAACATTCATGTGAACAACATTCTTCATCAAACCATCGTACCAGCTCGAGTAGACGAAGCGGTCATTACGAAAGCGGATGGAATCGGAAAGAAGATTGCAAATACCCTACAGCTTGTCGGTACACTTGCAGTTGAGCTGTTTCTTAAAGATAATGAGATTTATGTAAATGAGCTTGCACCACGACCACATAATTCTGGTCATTATACGATGGAGGCATGTGAGACATCGCAATTTGAGCAGCATATTCGAGCAATATGTGGACTACCACTTGGAAGCACTGAACTTCTAAAGCCGGTTGTCATGGGGAATTTGCTCGGTCAGCACGTCACACCGCTAATGGACAGTATAGAAGAGCTCGGTGATGCAAAGCTTCATTTATATGGGAAAGACGAAGCAAAGCCTAATCGGAAGATGGGACACATTAACTTTCTTGCACCTTCAACAGAAGAAGCAATTAAGCGAATGAACTCATGGAAGTTATGGCAGTAAAGACAAGAGACCAGGAGGACTTACAATGATTGAACGTTATACCCGCCCCGAGATGGGAGCCATTTGGACAGAAGAAAACCGCTATAACGCGTGGCTTGAAGTCGAGATCCTAGCATGCGAAGCGTGGGCAGAACTTGGCATTATCCCAAAAGAAGATGTACAAAAGATCCGTGAAAATGCCGGGTTCAATGTCGATCGCATTCACGAAATTGAAGAGGAAACGCGCCATGATGTTGTGGCATTCACAAGAGCGGTATCTGAAACGCTTGGAGAAGAACGGAAATGGGTTCACTACGGTTTAACATCAACGGATGTCGTTGATACAGCACTGTCTTATCAGTTGAATCAAGCGAACGACCTTCTGATTAAAGACATTGAGAAGTTCATTGAAGTCCTAAAGGCTAAAGCGCAGGAACATAAATACACGGTCATGATGGGAAGAACGCACGGTGTCCACGCAGAACCAACAACATTTGGTCTGAAATTGGCGCTATGGTATGAAGAAATGAAGCGTAACCTTGAACGATTCAAAACAGCTTCAGATAACGTTCGTTTCGGCAAACTATCTGGTGCAGTTGGAACATATGCCAACATCGATCCATTTATCGAGCAGTATGTTTGTGAAAAGCTTGGCTTAGAACCAGCACCGATTTCAACCCAAACGCTTCAGCGCGATCGTCATGCTCATTACATGTCGGCTCTAGCACTTGTGGCAACATCCATTGAAAAGTTTGCTGTTGAAATTCGTGGTCTACAAAAGAGCGAAACTCGTGAAGTAGAGGAGTTTTTCGCAAAAGGACAAAAAGGGTCATCCGCAATGCCGCATAAGCGTAACCCGATTGGTTCTGAAAACATGACTGGCATGGCGCGTGTGATTCGTGGCTATATGACGACAGCTTACGAGAACGTTGCTCTTTGGCACGAACGTGATATTTCTCACTCATCAGCAGAACGCGTTATTCTTCCGGATGCAACGATTGCGCTCAACTATATGCTGAATCGTTTTGCAGGAATTGTTTCGAAACTAACGGTCTTCCCTGAGAACATGAAGCGCAACATGACAAGAACATACGGCTTGATTTACAGCCAGCGCGTTCTTCTTTCTCTTATTGATAAAGGCATGGCACGTGAAGCTGCCTATGATCTTGTTCAACCAAAAGCAATGGATGCTTGGGAAAGAGGCATTCAATTTAGAGAGCTTGTTGAAGCTGACCCTAAGATTACAGATCAGCTGAGTGAAGCAGAAATTGAAGATTGCTTTGACTACAATTACCACCTAAAGCCGGTGGATATGATTTTTGAACGTCTCGGACTTTAATTAAGCATCGGAGGGGATCACCATGGAAAAGCAAACATTGTTGTACGAAGGAAAAGCGAAGAGAATTTATGCAACAGATGAAGCGGAGGTTGTCTGGGTCGAGTATAAAGACTCAGCAACCGCTTATAACGGGGAGAAGAAAGCAACAATTACAGGCAAAGGTCGCCTGAACAATGAAATTACAAGCCTGCTCTTTGATTATTTAAAAAGTGCTGGAATCCAAAGTCATTTTATTGAAAAGCTTTCTTCTACTGAACAGCTTGTGAAACGCGTTTCGATCATTCCACTCGAAGTGGTTGTTCGAAACATCGCAGCTGGGAGCTTTTCCAAACGCACGGGTGTGGAAGAAGGGAAGTTACTAAAACAGCCGATCGTTGAATTTTATTACAAGAATGATGACCTTGGTGATCCTCTTCTTACGCTTGATCATGTGTTAGAACTTGAACTTGCAACAGAAGAAACCGTTCAAGAATTAAAAGAACGCGCGTTAAAGATCAATACGCTATTACGCGAATACTTCCTTGAGCGTGACGTGAAGCTCGTTGATTTTAAATTAGAGTTTGGTGTAACACCGGAAGGCAAGATTATGTTGGCGGATGAAATCTCTCCAGATACTTGCCGCTTATGGGATAGTAAAACGAATGAGAAACTAGATAAAGACGTGTTTCGAAGAGATATTGGAAATTTGACAGAAGCGTACGAACAAATTTTAACTCGCCTGGGGGGGCTCCGAATCATGTACAAAGTAAAAGTCTATGTAACGTTAAAAGAAAGTGTTCTAGATCCACAAGGAAGTGCCGTAAAGAATTCATTGCACAGTCTTTCATATCATGAAGTGGAAGACGTACGGATCGGGAAATACATGGAACTCACAGTGAAAGATACGGAAAACCTGGATCAGCGAATTAAAGAAATTTGCGAAAAGCTTCTTGCGAATACGGTTATTGAAGACTACACCTACGAAATCGAGGAGGGAGTCGCACAGTGAAATTTGCGGTGATTGTGTTCCCGGGTTCTAACTGCGATGTGGATATGTATCACGCCATCAAAGATGAGCTTGGAGAAGAAGCGGTTTATGTCCGGTACGATGAGCAAAATCTAGCAAACTATGATGCGATCCTTCTCCCAGGCGGTTTCTCTTACGGCGATTACCTTCGAAGTGGTGCCATTGCACGCTTTGCACCGATTATGACTGAGGTCGTGAAGGCAGCTGAAGCAGGGAAGCCAATTCTAGGTGTTTGTAATGGATTCCAAATTCTCTTGGAAGCAGGTCTGTTACCAGGAGCGATGAAACGAAATAAGAACTTGAAGTTTATGTGCCGACCGGTTACACTTCGCGTTCAAAACAATGAAACGATGTTCACTTCAACTTATGAAAAAGAAGAAGAAATCACGATTCCAATCGCACATGGTGAAGGTAACTACTATTGCGACGAAACAACACTTACTATGCTGAAGAATGAAAACCGTATTGCCTTCACATACGCGGATAATCCGAACGGATCAGTGGAAGATATAGCTGGAATCGTAAACGAAAAGGGCAATGTCCTCGGGATGATGCCTCACCCTGAACGAGCGGTAGATGAGCTTTTAGGAAGTGCAGATGGATTAAATCTATTTAAATCGATACTACGCAACTGGAGGGAATCCCATGTCACACATGCATGAACCAACACCTGAGATGATTAAAGACCAAAAGCTCTATAGTCAGATGGGTTTAACAGATGACGAGTTCGGTATGGTGGAAGCGATTCTCGGCCGTACACCGAACTATACGGAGACGGGGCTATTTTCTGTTATGTGGTCGGAGCACTGTAGCTACAAGAATTCAAAGCCAGTGTTAAAAAAATTCCCTGTTACGGGTGAGCGCGTTCTTCAAGGTCCTGGTGAAGGAGCTGGAATCGTTGATATAGGTGATGAACAGGCGGTGGTATTTAAGATTGAAAGCCATAACCACCCGTCAGCTATCGAGCCGTATCAAGGTGCTGCAACAGGAGTTGGCGGCATTATCCGTGATGTCTTTTCGATGGGTGCACGTCCTATTGCCCTTCTTAACTCGCTTCGTTTCGGAGAGCTGAGCAATCCAAAAGTGAAGTATCTTTTTGAGGAAGTTGTAGCCGGTATTGCAGGATACGGAAATTGCATTGGTATTCCAACAGTTGGTGGGGAAGTTCAGTTCGATTCTTCTTACGATGGAAATCCTCTTGTAAATGCGATGTGTGTTGGCTTAATTGATCATAAAGACATTCAGAAAGGGATCGCATCAGGAGCTGGGAACACGGTCATGTACGTTGGCGCGAGCACGGGACGTGACGGGATCCAAGGCGCAACCTTCGCATCTGAAGAATTGACAGATGCTTCTGACGAAAAGCGTCCTGCCGTTCAAGTTGGGGATCCATTCATGGAAAAGCTTCTGCTTGAAGCATGCCTTGAACTTGTTCACTGCGAGTCACTTGTCGGTATTCAAGATATGGGAGCAGCTGGACTAACGTCTTCAGCTTCCGAAATGGCGAGTAAGGCAGGCATGGGACTTGAAATGAATCTTGATGAAGTGCCACAGCGTGAAAAAGGAATGACGCCATACGAAATGATGCTTTCTGAATCTCAGGAGCGTATGCTCGTTGTTGTGAAAAAAGGTCATGAAGATGAAATTAAAGCTATAACAGATCGCTGGGGTCTTTTAGCGAAAGAGGTTGGTGTAGTAACGGAAGATAAGCGATTCCGTCTCCTTCATAAAGGAGAAGTCGTTGCGGACGTTCCTGTGGATGCATTAGCAGAGGAAGCACCTGTTTATCACAAACCATCTCGTATCCCAGAATATTATATTGAAAATCAGCAGCTTCATAAGCCAATTCCAAATGTGGAAGACGCGAAGGAAATGCTCTATACCTTGTTAAGTCAGCCGACAATTTCAAGTAAGGAATGGGTTTTTGATCAGTACGACTATATGGTGCGAACAAATACAGTTGTGTCACCTGGGTCAGATGCCGCTGTTGTTCGAGTGCGTGGAACAAACAAAGGGTTAGCGATGACAACGGACTGTAATTCCCGTTATTTATATCTTGATCCTGAAGTAGGCGGTCAAATTGCAGTTGCAGAAGCAGCGCGTAACATTGTCTGCTCGGGTGGCGAGCCACTAGCGATTACAGATTGCTTAAACTTCGGTAACCCTGAGAAGCCAGAGATCTTTTGGCAAATTGAGAAAGCGACAGACGGAATGAGTGAAGCGTGTCGTATGCTGAACTCACCAGTTATTGGTGGGAATGTCTCACTTTATAATGAAACAAACGGCATCGCTGTTTATCCAACACCGGTTGTTGGAATGGTTGGCCTTGTCCACGATCTGGATCATGTGACAACACAAGCCTTTAAAGAAGAAGGAAACTTAATATATATGCTAGGTGAAACGGGAGAAGATTTTGGCGGTAGTGAGCTTCAAAAGTATCTTGATGGTAAGATCTCAGGTCAAGCTCCTACACTTAATCTTGAAATTGAAAAAGAACGTCAAAACCAACTTCTAACAGCGATTCAAGATGGACTTGTTGAATCAGCTCACGACCTCGCAGAAGGTGGCCTTAGTGTTGCACTTGCGGAATCGCTCATTGGAACAGAATTTGGTGCTAATGTACGGATTGACGGAGATACGACAACAGATCTTTTCAGTGAAACACAATCTCGTTTTCTTGTAACCATCAAGGGGGAACATCAGCAGGCATTTGAGCAGCGTACAGGAGCGAAGCTGATCGGTGAAGTAACCGGTACTGGCGTATTAACGATTATGCACGAAGATGAAACGCATATTTTCGATGCTCCGGTTCAAGAGCTTGAAGCAGCCTGGAAAGGAGCTATTCCATGTTTGGTGAAATCAAAGGCTTAAATGAAGAGTGTGGCGTATTTGGTATCTGGGGTCACCCTGATGCTGCTTCGCTAACGTATTACGGACTGCATAGTTTACAGCATCGTGGCCAGGAGGGAGCGGGCATTGTCACAACTGACGGTGATCGCCTCTATCATCATAAAGGACTTGGACTAGTGAATGATGTGTTTGGACCTGGTGATCTTGATCAGCTTAAAGGCAATGGTGCGATTGGTCATGTGAGATATTCGACAGCGGGTGGCGGCGGATATGAGAATGTTCAACCCCTTGTATTTCGCTCGCAGAATGATGGTCTTGCGCTTGCGCATAACGGAAACCTTGTAAATGCGAATGCTCTTAAGCATCAGCTTGAAGGACAGGGAAGCATTTTTCAGACGACTTCAGATACAGAGGTATTGGCTCACCTTATTAAACGAAGCGGCTACTTGAGTCAGCGTGAAAAGGTTAAGAATGCTCTTACAATGGTGAAGGGTGCTTATGCCTTTATTATGATGACAGAGAAAGAAATGATGGTGGCGCTAGATCCACATGGCTTAAGACCACTATCACTTGGTATTTTAGAAGGGGCTTATGTTGTTGCTTCAGAAACGTGTGCGTTTGATTTAATCGGTGCGGAATATATCCGTGACGTGCAGCCAGGTGAGCTTTTGATTATTAGTGAGAACGGACTTGAATCAGAGAGGTTCTCGTCTTCAATCTCACGTGCGATTTGCTCGATGGAATACATTTATTTCTCTAGACCGGATAGTAACATTGAGAATATTAACGTTCACACAGCACGTAAACAGCTTGGTAAGCAACTCGCTAAAGAAGCCCCGATTGAGGCAGATATTGTAACCGGAGTGCCGGACTCAAGTATTTCAGCAGCAATTGGCTATGCTGAAGAATCTGGTATTCCATATGAAATGGGATTAATTAAAAATCGCTATGTTGGCAGAACCTTTATTCAACCTTCTCAAGAGTTGAGAGAACGTGGTGTGAAAATGAAGCTTTCGCCTGTTCGAGGAGTTGTTGAAGGTAAGCGTGTTGTTATTGTCGATGATTCGATTGTACGTGGTACAACTAGCAGACGAATCGTGACGATGCTTCGAGAAGCGGGGGCAAAAGAAGTACACGTTCGAATCAGTGCGCCACCAATTATTAGCCCATGCTACTACGGCATTGATACATCCAATTCGGGTGAATTAATAGCGGCGAAGATGAGTGTAGATGAGATGTGTGAAGAAATTGGAGCCGATTCCCTGACGTTTCTGACAACGGATGGGATGACTACAGCGATTGGAAGAGAAGAAGACGGCTCATCGTGCGGTCAATGCCTTGGCTGTTTTACAGGAAATTATCCGACTGAAATTTATCCTGATACCGTACATCCTTACGAAAAAGTCTAACTGAAGGAGGCCGTTATGGCACAAGCATACAGGCAGGCAGGCGTTAATATAGAAGCAGGTTATGAAGCGGTAGATCGGATTAAACCGCATGTGAAAAAAACGATGCGTAAGGGAGTTATGGGAGGACTTGGTGGCTTTGGTGGCATGTTCGATCTGTCAGAACTCAATTATGAGAAGCCAGTTCTCGTTTCAGGGACGGACGGAGTAGGCACGAAGCTCATGCTTGCGATCCAACTCGATCAGCACGACACAATTGGGATTGATTGTGTTGCGATGTGCGTAAATGATGTTGTCGCACAAGGCGCAGAACCGCTCTATTTCTTGGATTATATTGCAACCGGTAGGCTTGCACCAGAGCGGATCGAACAAATTGTGAAAGGCGTTGCAGAAGGCTGCTCACAGGCAGGATGTGCACTCATTGGTGGTGAAACGGCTGAAATGCCTGACATGTACCAAGAGAATGATTATGACCTTGCTGGCTTTACAGTTGGCGCTGTAGAGAAGTCTCAGTTGATTACAACAGAGAATGTGACAGAAGGTGATGTTCTCATTGGCCTCGCATCAAACGGTATTCATAGTAATGGCTTTTCCCTTGTACGTAAAGTGCTTCTCAAGGATAATGATATGGATTTGAAAGCGTCATATAACGAACTTGGTATGACGCTTGGAGATGCTTTGCTGACACCGACGCGTATCTATGTTAAACCTGTTCTAAATGTTCTTCAATCTAACACTGTTCATGGGATTGCACACATTACAGGCGGAGGTTTTGAAGAGAATATTCCGCGTATGCTTCCTGAAGGGCTGGCTGCACAAATTGATTATGGTTCATGGCCGGTTCCTCCTATTTTTGATTTGATCGAAAAGAAGGGAAGTCTCGCTCGTAAGGAAATGTTTACAACATTTAATATGGGTATCGGGATGGTCCTTGCTGTTCCAGAAGATGTTGCGGTTAATGTCATCAAAGCACTTGAGCAGGATGGTGAGCGTGCTTACATGATTGGACGCGTTGTAAAGGGAGAAGGAATCGAATTCGGAGGCGGTGACTTGTCGTGAAGAAGCTAGCCGTATTCGCATCTGGGAGCGGCTCGAACTTTGAAGCGATTGCCGCAGCGATTGAAAAGGGACAGCTTGAAGCAGAAGTGGCACTCGTAGTCTGTGATCGTCCTGGAGCTAAGGTTGAAAAAAGGGCAGAACGCTTTGGCATTCCTGTCCTTTCCTTTTATCCTAAATCGTATGAATCGAAAGCTGACTTTGAAACATTTATTCTTCAGCAGTTACATGATGCTGGTATTGAGTGGATTATTCTCGCAGGTTATATGAGGTTAATCGGTCCAACATTGCTTCAAGGCTTCGAAGGAAGAATTGTGAATATCCACCCATCTCTTCTTCCTTCTTTCCCCGGAAAGGACGCAATCGGACAAGCATTTGAAGCAGGTGTTAAAATCACAGGCGTAACCGTTCATTTCGTGGACGAGGGAATGGATACCGGAAAAATCATTGATCAAGACAGTGTTCGGATTGATGAGGGCGACACGAAGGATGACCTGGCAAGTAAAATCCAGGCAGTAGAGCATCTTTTATACCCTGCCGTCATCCGTTCCCTTCTTTAGGAAAAAAACAAAAGGTAGTAGGAGGAATCATTATGGCTATTAAACGGGCGTTGATTAGCGTTTCTGATAAAACAGATATTACAGCATTTGCAAAAGGACTTGCGGACAAAGGGGTTGAGGTGATCTCAACAGGGGGGACAAAGCGTGCTCTAGAAGAAGCTGGTGTAGACGTGATTGGCATCTCTGACGTAACTGGTTTCCCAGAGATTCTAGATGGTCGCGTAAAAACCCTTCATCCAAACGTACATAGTGGTCTTCTAGCTGTGCGTGATAATGAAGCTCATCAGAAACAGTTGGATGATCTTAATATCAAGCCAATTGATCTTGTTGTTGTGAATTTATATCCTTTCCAGGAAACAATCGCAAAACCAGATGTTACTTATGAAGAAGCAATTGAAAATATTGATATTGGCGGACCGACGATGCTTCGTTCTGCTGCAAAAAATCATCGGGACGTAACAGTTGTAGTGGATCCTTCTGATTACAATCGGGTTTTGCGACAAGTTGAAGAAAATGGTGATACAACCGGAATTCTTCGTCGTGAGCTTGCCGCAAAAGTATTTCGCCATACAGCTTCATATGATGCTGTGATTTCGGAATATTTAACTGCTCAATCAGGAGAAGAAGAACCTGAGTCACTTACGGTAACATTTGAACGGAAACAAACGCTTCGCTATGGTGAAAACCCCCATCAAAAAGCTGTTTTCTATAAAAAACCTTTATATACTGGAGCTTCACTTGCTTCAGCAGAGCAGTTAAATGGTAAAGAGCTTTCTTATAATAATATTAACGATGCCAATGCGGCGCTTAATATTGTGAAGGAATTTGATCAGCCGGCTGTTGTAGCTGTGAAACATATGAACCCGTGCGGAGTTGGTACTGGTGAAACGGTTGTAGAAGCTTATCAAAAAGCATATGAAGCTGATTCCACTTCGATTTTCGGTGGAATTGTCGCGATTAATCGTGAAGTGGATGAAGCAACAGCGCTTAAGTTAAAAGAAATTTTCCTTGAAATTATTATGGCACCTTCGTTTACAGAAGAAGCTTTAGCTGTGTTAACCAAGAAAAAGAACCTTCGCTTATTGAAGCTTGATGTTTCTGCCTCTCCTGCGATTGAACATCAGTTAACTTCCGTTAATGGTGGCCTTTTACTTCAAGAGCGTGATCGTTATGGATTCGATGAAGCTGATATTTCGGTTCCAACCGATCGTGAACCGACAGAAGAAGAGTGGGAAGCACTGAAGTTAGCATGGAAAGTTGTGAAACATGTGAAATCAAATGCTATCGTTCTAACGAAGAATGACCAAACGATTGGAATTGGTGCAGGACAAATGAACCGTGTAGGTGCTGCGAATATTGCCATCGAGCAAGCAGGTGAGAAGAGCAGGGGATCAGTTATGGGTTCAGATGCTTTCTTCCCAATGGATGATACTGTTGAAGCAGCAGGTCGCGCTGGCGTAACAGCTATTATTCAACCTGGCGGCTCCATTCGCGATGAGGACTCCATCAAGAAAGCGAATGAATACGGCATTACAATGGTCTTTACTGGCATTCGTCATTTTAAACATTAAGAGGAGGTTTTTCGAGTGAAGGTATTGGTAATTGGTCGCGGTGGCCGCGAGCATGTAATGGCATGGAAAGCGGCGGAAAGCAGCCTTGTTGATCAAGTCTTTGTCGCTCCTGGTAATGCAGGTATGACGGATGTTAGTCAGCTTGTGGCAATTGAAGAGAGTGATCATGAGGAACTTGTTGCCTTCGCAAAAAGGGAAAACATTGATTTAACGCTTATTGGCCCTGAACAACCTCTTCTCGACGGGATTGTAAATCGCTTTGAGGAGGAAGGACTGCGTGTATTTGGCCCAAGACAGGAAGCAGCCTTGATTGAGGGAAGTAAAACGTTTGCTAAAGAATTAATGGTTGCGCATAACATTCCTACCGCATTTTCTAAATCCTTCACTGACTATATCGAAGCGAAAGCTTATGTTGAAAAAGTCGGGGCGCCGATCGTCCTAAAAGCAGACGGACTTGCTGCAGGTAAAGGTGTTGTGGTGGCAATGTCACTAGAGGAAGCACTTGAAAGCCTTCATGATATGATGGAGAACAATCAGTTTGGTGCTGCTAGTGAACGTGTTGTAGTAGAAGAATTTCTAGAGGGTGAGGAATTCTCTTTAATGGCTCTTGTCGAAGGTGATCGTGTTTACCCACTTGTTATTTCTCAAGATCATAAACGTGCTTTCAATGGTGACGAGGGTCCAAATACAGGAGGGATGGGAGCCTATTCTCCTGTTCCGCAAATTTCTCAAGATACTGTGGATCATGCGGTTGAGACGATTTTACGTCCTGCAGCAAAAGGAATGAAATCAGATGGCCGCTCCTTTACCGGAATTCTCTATGCTGGCCTTATGTTAACAGTTAATGGACCGAAAGTGATTGAATTTAATGCGCGCTTTGGTGATCCAGAAACGCAAGTCGTTCTCCCAAGAATGACATCAGACTTCGTCCAGGCTATCCTTGATCTCCTCGAGGGTAAAACACCTAAGCTTGAATGGAGCGAACAGTCCGTTATTGGTGTTGTCGTTGCTTCAGGTGGTTACCCAGGTAGCTATGAGAAAGGCAAGGCGATTACTGGGCTTGATCAGGTTGGATCAGAGTCTCTTGTTTTTCATGCCGGAACAAAACAAATCGGTGGAAAGCTAGTAACAGACGGAGGTCGTGTACTACTTGTTGCTTCTGCAGGTGATGATTTGAGAGAAGCGAGTCAGGTGGTATATAAAGAATTAGAAAATGTAAAAGTAACGGAAGGCTTCTATCGAACAGACATTGGGCATCGCGCTATTTCACACGTTTCTTCCTAATGTAGGCGAATGTAATCGCAACGATACTTCCAATAATCATCGTATAAATTAACCATGTATCTGTTATATACTCGAGCATAAATAGACCTCCTTTTGATAAGGTAGATGAAACTTCCCTGAATGCAGGGAAGTTTTTTTATGAAAACGTTAAGAAGGATTAATCACTCTTTCAAGTGCCGTTTCATCTGCATCAAGTTTTTCATCGGGAGTCATGAGGTCAACGATGGGGCAATACCTCGTATGTCCTTCAGCTACTTTCATGGCACCGATTGCGGCGATTATCCAGGCTGATTTGGATTCTTCTTTCGAAAGCTTTGCGGTTGAATAAGCAAGAAGTGTGAATCCAGTAGCCAGTCGAATAAAGGCATTCATCATACTAATGTTTGGCTTCAATTGAAAAACTCCTTTCTTCATTCACAAATCTAAAGTAGCAACGTGTCGAAATTATGTTAAAATAAAGAAAACTTCTTGAAGCGGGTGATGGTTTTGGCAAAACGAAAAAATTTATGGACAAAGCAGCAATTACGACAACACGTTCAAGTAGTGTCTGGAGAACTGCCTCCATCGATCGTTTTTTACAATGCAACATATTTAAATAATGGACTTAAAAAATGGATTACATCGAATATATGGGTTTATGAAGATCGTATTGTGTACGTAGGCGATGATCTCCCTGAAAAGCACCCGTCAACTGAATGGATTGATTGTAATGGGAAATATCTCGTGCCAGGTTATATTGAACCACATGCACATCCATTTCAACTATATAATCCCCTTACACTTGCGCGATATGCATCGCAGCGGGGGACAACAACAATGATGAATGATAACCTTTTATTCCTTCTAGGTTTGACAAAAGAGAAAGCGCTTACATTGATTGAGAATTTAGATGAGTATCCCGTTTCGATGTATTGGTGGGCGCGATATGATTCTCAAACACAGCTTCTCGATGAAGAGGCCATTACGAATAAAAATATGAAGGAATGGCTGGCCCACCCACTTGTGATACAGGGTGGAGAGCTTACCGCATGGCCTGATGTTCTCGGAGGAGATGATGAAATATTAGAATGGATGCAGGAGACGAGAAGACTCGGTAAACCAGTGGAAGGACATCTCCCTGGTGCTTCTCTCGCAACATTAACGAAGATGGGGCTTCTTGGCGTTTCGTGTGATCATGAAGCGATGACAGGAGAGGAGGCGATTCGTCGCTTAGAGATGGGTATGATGACGTCCCTCCGTTATTCTTCGATAAGACCTGATCTACCTGTCATTCTCGAATCATTGCTGAAGAAAGGAGTTACTTCCTTTGACCGCGTTATGATGAATACAGATGGATCGACGCCTTCATTTCTGGAAAATGGCACAACGGACAAGTTAATTGCAATAGCACTTGAGAAAGGAGTCCCTTCAGAAGATGCGTATTCTATGGTGTCATATAATGTTGCAAACCATTACGGTATAAGCGATACGCATGGTATGATAGCACCGGGTAGAGTGGCTCACATTAATATTCTTGCATCAAAAGAAGATCCGCTTCCGGTCTCTGTTCTAGCGCGTGGAAAATGGTTAAAGCGCGATCGTGATGAAGTAGAACAGGATTGGTCTTTTGATTGGGAAGGTCATGGGCTTTCTCCACTTGATAATTCGTGGGAAATCCAATCAAACGATTTAACTTTCTCTGGTCCGGCAGGAATTGAAATGGTGAATGCTGTTATTACAAAGCCTTATAATCTCTCTGTCGAGACGTCCGTTGAAGAGCTACCTTCAGGTTCTGATGAAAGCTTTATGATGCTTCTCAGTCGTGAAGGGAAATGGCGTGTAAATACGATCATTAAAGGCTTCGCTAATCAAGTGAAAGGGTTTGCAAGCAGCTTTTCAAATACGGGTGATTTTATTATCATTGGGAAAAATAAAGCGGATATGATGACAGCTTTTAATCGAATAAATGAAATTGGTGGGGGGATCTCTCTTGTAGAAGATGGAGAAGTTATATCCGAAATTAAACTTCCTCTCATGGGCAAAATGTCTGATCTTCCACTTGAAGAACTAATCAAAGTTGAAAAGAGAATGATACAAGAACTAGAAGATAGAGGCTACTTATATAAAGATCCCGTTTATAGCTTGTTGTTCTTTTCTTCAACACATTTACCTTTTATTCGATTGACGCAGCAAGGAATTTATGATGTGAAAAGGAAAATGGTACTTTTTCCTTCGATAATGCGTTAAACTATAACAAAGTAACCTCTTAACGGAGTGAAGTGCATGATTTTATTCGGTTGAATTGTTAAAATGAATATAAAGCTGTAAAAATAGCACATCAAGATGAACGTTACAGAATGCAACATATAGACGAAACATACTTAAGTAAGGAGAGTGGATTTAGAATGCAAATTGATAAACTTCGAGGTAAGACACTTGACCAACTTTTTGAAGCGATTCTTTCATTGAAAGATCTTGAAGAATGCTATTTATTCTTTGATGATCTAGCGACTGTAAATGAGATACAATCGCTTGCTCAGCGTTTGGAAGTAGCAAGAATGCTACGTGAAGGGTTTACGTATCATAAAATTGAAACAGAAACAGGCGCAAGCACCGCAACGATTTCCAGAGTAAAGCGCAGCTTAAACTATGGAAACGATGGCTATCAAATGACGCTTGATCGTGTTCACAATAAAGAGTAGAAAATGAGCCGGCTTCCGGCTCATTTTTGTTTTGGTTGGCGTGTTGGTGGATATTTGTCTTTTCGCGGATATATTTGAGAAATCGCGGAAATAATGATCGATTTCGCGGATAAAATTAGATTATCGCGGAATTATCGAGGAAATCGCGGAATTATGGATTTTAAATGGTTGCAGATGTTTGTGAAGGCTAAACGAGCGCTTCCGCTTTTTGTAGATCTAGCTGTAGTGGGCAGGTCCTCGATCGCTTCACCATTTCATCCGAACACAAAGGACGTGTTCAAATGAAATGCCTCCAGCGCTTGTCGGACCTAAACGCCCACTTCCGCTTTTCATGATCCAGCTGCAGCCTCCAGACCCTCTGTCACTTCACCCTCCAACTCGAACACAAAGACCGTGTTCAATTTGGAGGGCTCCAGTGCCTGGCGGGTCTAAACGGAGGCTTCCGCTTTTCATTATCCAGCTACAGCGCCCAGCCTCTCGATCGCTTCACCCCATAAAATGAACACAAAGACCGTGTTCTTTTTATGGGGCTCCAGCGCTTGTCGGACCTAAACGCCCACTTCCGCTTTTCATGTATTCTTTGATATAATCCAATTTATGAGGAAAAGTGGGAGGAAGGGTTAGGATGTTTGATTTTCGAGAGTGGAAGCATGTGTTTAAGCTGGATCCGAATAAGGAGATAGAGGATTATGATCTTGAGGCGATTTGTGAGTCTGGGACGGATGCGGTGATTGTTGGTGGTAGTGATGGCGTTACGCTTGATCGGACTTTAGATTTACTTGCTAGAATTCGCCGTTACGCGGTACCATGTGCTCTTGAGGTATCCACTGTTGAGGCAGTGACACCAGGATTTGATTTTTATTTTATTCCGACAGTGTTGAATACGGAAGATAGCCGATGGGTGACCGGATTACATCATGAAGCTGTGAAAGATTTTGGTGAAATCATGAACTGGGATGAAATTGTGATGGAAGGATATTGTATTTTAAACCAGGATTCTAAGGTTGCTCAGTTAACTTCTGCTCATACTAATCTAGATGAAGCTGATGTTCTTGCTTATGCTCGGATGGCAGAGAAAATGTTCAAACTGCCCATTTTTTATGTTGAATATAGCGGAACATATGGAGATGCAGAACTTGTTCGGAAAGTGAGCCAGGTTCTTGACGATACGAAACTTTTTTATGGTGGCGGAATTGACTCTCCTGAGAAAGCGAAAGAAATGGCAGCTTCTGCAGATACGATTATTGTCGGGAACGTCATATACGATAATATGAAGCAGGCGATAAAAACTGTTGCTGCTGTGAAAGGAAATTGATTCTCTCCTGTCGATCAGGTAAAATAAGAAACAAGAACATACGTTTGTGAGGAGTGCGAAAACATGCAACGAATAGTTGATAAGTTACTAAACGGGCTAAATCCCGAACAACAAGAAGCGGTCAAGCACACGGATGGACCGCTTTTAATTATGGCTGGAGCAGGTAGTGGAAAAACGAGAGTGCTGACGTATCGTATTGCGTATCTTCTTGTGGAGAAACAGGTATCTCCTTGGAATATTCTTGCGATTACGTTTACGAATAAAGCGGCGCGAGAAATGAGAGAACGAGTAAATTCGATTACGGGACCAGTCTCGGAAGATATTTGGATCTCGACATTCCACTCTATGTGCGTACGTATTTTAAGAAGAGACGGTGATCGGATTGGAATTAACCGCAACTTCACCATTCTTGATTCTGGGGACCAGCTGACTGTTATTAAGAAGATTTTGAAAGAGCAGAACGTAGATCCAAAGAAATTTGAGCCTAGAGGGATTCTTGGCAGTATTAGCTCTGCAAAAAATGAACTCGAAACTCCTGAAGATTATAAAGCGAATGCAAAGGGGCCTTACGAAAGTGTTGTTGCTGATGCATATGAGCAATATCAGAAGCAGCTTCGTAAAAACCAGGCGCTTGATTTTGATGATTTGATTATGCGGACGATCACGTTGTTCAAAAAGGTGCCGGAAGTACTCGAGTTTTATCAGCGTAAATTTCAGTATATTCATGTTGATGAGTATCAAGATACAAACAAGGCACAATATATCCTTGTTAAACTCATGGCTGAGAAATATCAGAACCTTTGCGTAGTTGGTGATTCTGATCAGTCGATCTACCGCTGGCGTGGTGCAGATATACAGAACATTCTTTCCTTTGAGAAGGACTATCCAAGTGCACGTGCGATATTCCTTGAGCAAAACTATCGTTCAACTAAGAAAATTCTACAAGCGGCCAATGTGGTTATTGAAAATAATACGAATAGAAAGCCTAAAAAGCTTTGGACGGATAATGATGATGGGCCACATATTACTTATTATCAGGCAAACGATGAACATGATGAGAGTCGTTTCGTAACAGGGAAAATCCTTGATATGGTGAATACCGGACAGAGAACGAATTCACAAATAGCGATTCTTTATCGTACGAATGCCCAGTCGCGTGTGATTGAGGAAATTTTAAATAAGTCGAACATCCATTACAACATTGTCGGCGGTACAAAGTTCTACGACCGTAAAGAGATTAAAGATGTTCTAGCATACCTCCGTCTCATTGCTAATCCAGATGATGATATTAGCTTACTTCGAATTGTAAATGTTCCAAAGCGTGGTGTTGGTGCATCGACAATGGACAAGGTAGCACAATATGCGGCTAATCAGGATATTTCTATCTTTACAGCTCTTCAAGAAGTCGAGCAGATCGGGTTAAGCGCTCGTTTCACTAAGACTCTTAAATCATTTGGTAATCAAATGGCAAACTGGTCACAAATGCAGGAATATCTAGCCGTATCTGAACTTGTTGAGGAAGTAATTGATAAGTCAGGGTATCGTGATGCGTTAAGAAATGAGAATACAATCGAATCACAAACACGACTTGAAAACATTGATGAATTTCTTTCTGTTACACAAGAATTTGAGAAAGCAAGTGAAGATAAAAGCCTAATCGCTTTTCTAACAGACCTTGCGCTCGTTGCGGATATCGATAAGTTAGATGAGGATGAAGGTGAGCAGAGGGAAGCTGTTACACTTATGACGCTCCATTCAGCTAAAGGTTTGGAATTTCCCGTTGTTTTCCTCATTGGGATGGAAGAAGGAGTATTCCCGCATAGTCGTTCCCTATTTGAGGAGGAGGAGATGGAAGAAGAGCGTCGTCTAGCATATGTTGGTATTACAAGAGCAGAAGAAGAGCTTTTCTTGACAAATTCTCGTCTTAGAACACTCTACGGAAAAACAAACGCGAACCCTGTGTCCCGCTTCATAGGAGAGATACCAGAAGAATTACTTGAGAAGCAAGGTCAAGAAAAGCCAGCTACACCGTTTGGTGGGACTAGTTCCCGACCTTCTTCAAGACCTGCTACTCCTAAGACGCCTAGACGTCCTCAACTTACTTCAACAGGTGGAGATTCACTCGATTGGAAAGTAGGAGATAAAGCAAGTCACCGTAAATGGGGCGTTGGTACGGTCGTTAGCGTTAAGGGTGAGGGTGACTCGACTGAGCTTGATATTGCTTTCCCTAACCCGGTAGGAATTAAGCGTTTGTTAGCGAAGTTTGCGCCTATTGAAAAGCAATAGTCATTTTAGAAGGTGAGGTTTGACGATGGAAGAAAAGCAAAAGCGCATCGAAGAGCTTCGTCAGCTCTTAAATCAGTACAATTACGAGTACCACGTTCTAGATCAGCCGACCGTTCCTGATGCCGAGTATGATCGGATGATGAATGAATTAATTAACCTGGAAGAAGAGAATCATGAACTTAAAACGGAAGATTCTCCAACTCAGCGCGTCGGTGGCACGCCGCTTGAAGGCTTTCAAAAAGTTGAACACAGAGTACCAATGCTAAGCCTTGGTAATGCTTTTGGTGAAGAGGACTTGAAGGACTTCGACCGACGTGTACGTGATCGAATTGGCGAAAACTTTTCGTATGTATGCGAGTTAAAAATAGACGGTCTTGCCGTTTCACTTATTTATGAAGATGGAGTTCTTGTGCGTGGAGCCACACGTGGGGATGGCACGGTAGGAGAGGACATTACTCAGAATTTGAAAACCATTCCAGCTATCCCACTTCGTTTAAGCGAAAATGTTAGCATGGAGGTGCGTGGTGAGGCGTTCATGCCAAAGCCATCCTTCATGAAATTAAATGAAACACGTGAGAAGAATGATCAGGATTTATTTGCAAATCCTCGAAATGCAGCGGCTGGTTCTCTTCGCCAGCTTGACCCAAAGATTGCTGCTAGCCGCAACTTGTCTATTTTTGTATACGGTGTAGGTACGGTTGAAGGCAGGGAAATTAGTTCACATTCAAATGGCCTTGATTTTCTCAAAGAGCTAGGATTCAAAACCAATCCAGAATGGAAGCGATGTAACACGATTGATGATGTTATTGATTACATCGGTGGTTGGTCAGAGAAACGTCCTGATCTTTCATACGAGATCGATGGGATTGTTGTGAAAGTAGATGCCCTCAATCAACAAGAGGAGCTAGGATTTACTGCGAAAAGTCCACGATGGGCCATTGCATACAAGTTTCCTGCTGAAGAGGTTGTAACGCAGCTCTTGGATATTCAGCTTAATGTGGGCAGAACTGGTGTCGTCACTCCCACTGCTGTTTTAGAACCAGTACTCGTTGCTGGGACAACCGTGCAGCGTGCATCTCTTCATAATGAGGATCTGATTCGTGAGAAGGATATTAAAATTGGAGACTATGTCGTTGTGAAAAAAGCAGGAGACATTATTCCTGAAGTCGTTTCAGTGCTTGAAGATCGTCGTTCAGGTGAAGAAAAAGCATTTTCTATGCCTGAAAAATGTCCTGAATGTGATAGTGATCTCGTTCGATTAGAAGAAGAGGTCGCACTTCGATGCATTAATCCAAAATGTCCAGCTCAGCTCCGTGAAGGACTCATTCATTTCGTTTCACGCAATGCAATGAATATTGATGGACTAGGTGAACGGGTGATTACTCAGCTGTTTCGAGAGGAATTAATTCATGATGTAGCAGATATCTATCAGCTGACACACGATCAACTTATTGAGTTAGAGCGAATGGGTGAGAAGTCAGTCTCCAACCTTCTTGAGGCGATAAGCGTCTCAAGGAATAATTCATTAGAAAAACTGTTGTTTGGTCTTGGGATACGCCATGTCGGTGCAAAAGCTGCGAAAACTCTTGCACAACAATTTGGCTCTATGGACAGTATTGTTCAAGCAAATATAGAAGATCTTGAAGCAATTAATGAAGTGGGACAGAAAATGGCTGATTCTGTTGTGCGATATTTTCAAAACGAAGAAGTGCATGAACTAATTGAAGAATTAAAAGAAGCTGGCGTTAATATGACCTATAAAGGGCCTAAGCCAGTTGCGGTAGAAGACATTGATTCCGTGTTTGCGGGCAAAACAATTGTACTCACTGGTAAGTTAGAACAGTTGAGTCGCGGGGAAGCAAAGAAGAAGCTTGAAGAACAAGGCGCAAAGGTGACAGGTAGTGTAAGTAAGAGCACAGATCTTGTCATTGCAGGGGAAGATGCTGGTTCTAAGCTTGAAAAGGCAGAGTCTCTTGGCATTGACGTGTGGAGTGAGAACAGGTTCCTTGAAGAGTTAAACGAATGAGGAGAGGGAAGTAATGCCAAAGAAGCAAACGTTCATCGTTAGTATCATGGCCCTTTCGCTCGTATTATCCGGTTGTGTTCCAAGTTTTATGAAGGGCGATCAGGACGATACAGTGAAAGTGAATGATTCAGAAGGCGAAGATAGCGAAGAAATGATTGTTAGTGAAGATATCAAAACATCTGAAACGTATTATCGTTCAGTACTTGAGAAGGATGGGGATAAAAATTCTCTTGATACTTCACAAGTTAGGGGATTAATCACGGCTGGCGTTGATAACCGTCTCGATGTTGATGCGCTTGAGATGGGTTTAATCAGACTTTCTCAAGAGCAATTTGATCCTGAGAAATATTTCTTTAAAGAAGGTCAGCTTTTTGATACAGAGCAAATTCATAGCTGGCTGTATCGAGATAATGGTGTAACGAAAGAAGAAGCTGAAAAAGATAAAGAGAAGGAAGTAAATGAGGGACTTAATCCACAGCTCGGAGTGGAAGAAAATCCTGCTAATTATGAGCAAGTAATTGAAGCAGAGAAGAAAAACCCTAAATTCTTATCTTATATACATGAACAAGATTACTATGTTCAAAACAAAGATGACGAGTTACAACTAGGCGGAATCTCGATTGCCTTATCGCTTTATTCTGAATATCCTTATTCAGTTCTTGATGAGAATGGCCTGAAATATACTGGTTCAGTGGAACTAGGGAAAGAAGAAGTGATTTCTAAGGCGAAGGAATCGATTGAACCAATTGTGAAGAAAATTCGTGCTGAGCATGACGTACCTATCATGTTCACTCTGTTTTTAGAGCAACCAAGACAATCAGTTGTCCCAGGAAACTTTGTGGCGAGCACCATTGTAGGAGAAGGGAAATCCAGCCCGGATTCTTGGAAGGATTTAAATGAGAAGTACGTTGCTTTTCCTTCCTCTGCAGCCTCCGACGAGTACCCTGCTGAAGCAGAGAAGTTTGATGATTTCACACGTGAAATCCAGGATTTCTTTCCAAACTTTGTAGGTGTCATTGGCACCGGGTTCTACAAACAGGATGAGCTTACACAATTGAAGGTTGAAATACCAATCCAATTCTATAGCAAAGCGGAGGTCATTTCGTTTACACAGTTCGTAAACGGTCTTGTCAAGAAACGAAATGATACATTTCCTCAGGAGCTTCCGGTCTCCATCTACATCACAAATAACGGAGAAACAGAAAGTATGATTGTGAAAGATCCTAACGAAGAAGAACCGTTTGTTCATATTTATCAATAAACAAAAAACCTCCCAGTGTAAAAACACTGGGAGGTTTTTTGTTATTCAGACAAGGCTTTTTGGAGTGTTTGAATGTTTTTTTCCATTAATGTGAAATATGTTTCGTTATTTTCGATATCTTCTTCGGTTAAAACAGATAGATTATGGATGCGAAGCGTATTGAGTCCAAGCTCTTTTTGAACTGCTTTAGCAGGCTTGGGGGTAGCATTTTGTTCGAAAAGCATATACTTCAAATTGTGGCTTTTTGCTGTTTCGATAATTTCTTCTAATTGTTTTTGAGTAGGTTCTTGAGAAGGAGAAAGACCCGAGACGCTTAATTGTTCAAGGCCATAACGACTTTCCCAGTAGCTATAAGCATCATGAGAGATGAGAAATTCTTTCTTATCTGCACGATCAGCCATTTCTTGGAAGGATTGATCCAAGGCTAATAATTCTTCTTGCAAATAACTAAAATTAGTTTCGAATGTTTCTTTCTGATCAGGATCGAGAGCGATTAGAGCATCTTTAATATTTTCAGCTTGCTCTATTGCAAGAATTGGATCGATCCAAATATGGGGATTCATATCACCATGGTCGTGGTCGGCGTGCTCTTCGTGCTCATGCTCTTCATGCTCTTCTTCGGATTCATCTAGATGGATGTCTTTAGCAGACTCAAGAACCATGACATCCTCATTGCTTAGCGTATCTTGTGCAGCATCAGCAAACCCTTCCATACCTGCACCATTATATATAAACAAATCTGCTTCAGCTAATTCGGCCATTGTTCTAGTTGTTGGCTCGAAGCTATGTGCATCGCTACCTGGAGGAATGATTGACTCAGCCGTTACATCTTCTCCTCCAATCCGTTCGGCAAAGTATTCAAGAGGATAAAGTGTTGTATAAATGGTAAGCTTTCCATCCGCTTTAGAGTCTGACTCATCTTGACCACAAGCGACAAGGATAAACGTAGAAATAGATAATAATAACGCTAATTTAAAAAAGCGATTATTCATAAGTGATTTTCCCTTCCGTAAGTTTCTCTGCCACTCATTATATCGTAATGATTACGTTTTGCAAACAGTAATCTTTCCGATTTGTTTTGTTCATTATAGTAAAAAGTCTTAAAAAGGTATTGGAGTGGGAAGGGTGAAAATTACATGGAAAAAATAGTTGTGATAATTAGCATTATGGAGGTATGAAAAGAAGGGGAACGCGGCAATCTATAAAAAAATATTTCAATTTGAAGATTAACATTACAAAATAGTGGGTAAATGTTACTAGAGTATGTAGATGAGGGAAATATTGGTCAATTAATTTAAATAAATTTTCTTGAATACTTATGACATAAAAGTTGCTAAAAGAAGAGAAATCTCTTTCATTATGTATTTTTATTCATTGAAAAGTTTATCTTATAATATTTGCATTGTTCAGAAAAATATTTTGTGATATAGTAATCATTGGTTTGTAAAGGACTAATGGTCTACTGGAATAATTTGAATTCACAGCAAAAATGCATAGTTGTGAATATTGACTTTGGAGGGGGTGAAAGTGTGGAATATACCTTAACTACCGCAACATGGTTCTGGCTACTTATACCAATGCCTTTATTAGTCGTATTATCAATAATAACTTTTTTTACCGAAAGGAGAGAATAGTACTCGATGAGTATTGAGACGCCAACGTTAGTCACATTTATAGTGTACCTTGTCGGTATGCTCGCAATTGGATTAATTGCTTACAAAATGACAAGTAACTTATCTGATTATGTTCTTGGAGGAAGAAGATTAGGTGGATCTGTAGCCGCACTTAGTGCCGGAGCATCAGATATGAGTAGCTGGCTCTTACTAGGCCTACCTGGTGCAATGTATGCAGGTGGTATGAGTCAAATTTGGATTGGGATTGGGCTCGCAATCGGAGCTTACCTGAACTGGCAGTTTGTTGCATCGCGTCTTCGCCGTTATACAGAAGTGGCGAATGATTCGATTACGGTTCCTGATTACCTTGAAAACCGTTTTCGTGATAGTTCGAAAGCACTACGCGTGATTTCAGCAATTGTCATTCTTGTATTCTTTACGTTCTATACGTCTTCAGGTCTTGTTGGGGGCGCAATCCTGTTTGAAAGCTCGTTCGGAATGAGCTATGAAAGCGCATTGTGGATCGGTGCACTTGTTATTATTTCTTATACGTTCCTTGGTGGTTTCTTAGCGGTAAGCTGGACAGATTTCTTCCAGGGAATACTTATGTTCCTTGCACTTGTTGTCGTGCCAATTGTTGCCCTAAATGAAATGGGTGGCTGGAGCGAAACAGTTAATCAAGTCGGTGCAACGGATACAACTTATCTCGATATCTTTACTGGTATGAGCTTTATGGGGATTATCTCCCTGCTTGGTTGGGGACTTGGTTACTTTGGCCAACCTCACATCATCACTCGTTTTATGGCAGTTAAATCTTCGAAAGAGATTCCTAAAGCACGCCTTGTTGGTATGTCATGGATGGTTCTTTCACTGTTTGGTGCAATCTTTACTGGTTTCATCGGTATTGCCTATTTCGATGCGGGCCTTCCGAACTCGGAAACAGTCTTTATTGAATTTACACAAGTGCTCTTTAATCCATGGGTTTCCGGCTTCTTGCTTGCTGCAATCCTATCTGCGATTATGAGTACAATTGACTCTCAGCTTCTTGTATCTTCAAGTGCTGTTGCGGAGGACTTCTATAAAGCGATCCTTCGTAAGAATGCTAGTCAGACTGAGCTTGTATGGGTAGGTCGTATCGCGGTTCTTGCGATTGCGTTACTTGCTATTCTACTTGCTTACAACCCTGATAGCAGTGTTCTTGATCTTGTAAGTTATGCGTGGGCCGGCTTTGGTGCCGCATTTGGGCCTGTTATTATACTGAGTCTATTCTGGAAACGTATGACGCGTAATGGTGCCCTTGCTGGTATCATCACGGGTGCAGTAGTCGTTATTCTATGGGCTCAATTATCAGGCGGACTATTCGACCTTTACGAATTGATTCCAGGCTTTATTCTTGCATGGATCGCTGTTATGGCATTCAGCTTTGTAGGTAAAGAACCTGGTAAAGAGATTGAAGATGAATTTGAAGCAGCTAAGACATCTGAATTTTAATCAGCTTTATTCAAGAGGCTCATCCCAATAAGGGGTGAGTCTTTTTTTGAAATAAGAATGGGACAAGCTATAGACGCAAGCCCTAAAACAGAAGTTAAACAAACGTTTGATTAATTCGACTTAATTAAACGTTTGTTTAAAATTGGAACAGACGGCGTTCTGTTGCTTAATGAAGCTTGTTTTTGGTATCATCTATATATTGCAGGTTGTTCGAAATTTGTGGAGGTGAAAGTGATGTCCAGAATTACCAAAGAAGAGGTTAAGCATGTAGCGAACCTCGCTAGACTAGAAATGGATGAGGCAGAGGTCGAGAAGTTTACAACTCAGCTTGATGACATTATTTCAATGGCGGAGCAGCTGAATGAATTAGATACAGAGAACGTTGAGCCTACAACGCATGTTCTCGATTTAAAAAATGTACTTCGTGAAGACAAAGTACAGCCGTGGTTATCTCGTGAGGAAGCATTGAAGAATGCACCTGATAAAGAGAATGGTCAAGTAAAAGTTCCATCAATATTTGAGTAAGGGAGGCAACGTCCTTGTTTGATAAAAGCATAAGTGAGCTTCACAGCTTGCTTCATAAGAAAGAATTATCCGTCAGTGAACTTGTTCAAACCTCGTTTGATCGTATTCATACGGTCGATGAAAAGGTAAAAGCATTCATGACGTTAAATGAAGAAGGAGCAATGCAATCAGCAAAAGCGCTTGATGAAAAGCTCGGTACAGAAGATGCAAGAGGGCTTCTTTTTGGTCTCCCTGTAGGTGTGAAAGATAACATTGTTACAAAAGGACTTCGTACAACAGCGTCAAGCCAGCTTCTAAGCAACTTTGACCCATTACATAATGCAACAGTGGTTGAACGTTTAAATGCAGCGGAAACCATCACTGTGGGCAAATTGAATATGGACGAGTTCGCGATGGGTTCTTCTAATGAGAACTCTGGCTTCTTTGGCACGCGTAACCCATGGAACACCGATTATGTACCTGGTGGCTCAAGCGGCGGCTCAGCTGCATCTGTTGCTGCTGGAGAAGTTTTCTTCTCACTTGGCTCTGATACAGGTGGTTCAATCCGTCAGCCAGCTGCTTTTTGTGGTGTTGTAGGATTAAAACCTACTTACGGACTCGTTTCTCGATTTGGCTTGATCGCGTTCGCATCATCACTCGATCAAATTGGACCAATCACAAACACCGTAGAAGATAACGCCTATCTTCTTCAATCTATTGCAGGTCACGATAAGATGGATTCAACATCAGCGAACGTTGACGTTCCAGATTACCTTTCTAGCCTAACTGGCGATGTAAAAGGTCTTCGTATTGCTGTACCGAAAGAATACCTTGCTGAAGGTGTAGATGAAGACGTGAAGAACAGCGTCCTTCAATCACTTAAAAAGCTTGAAGAGCTTGGCGCAACTTGGGAGGAAGTATCTCTACCTCACTCTAAATATGCTGTAGCGACATACTATCTTCTTTCTTCTTCAGAAGCATCAGCTAACCTTGCTCGCTTTGACGGCGTCCGCTATGGCGTTCGTGCTGAAGCTGAGAACCTTCTTGATCTTTATAAGAAAACAAGAAGCGAAGGCTTTGGTGACGAAGTGAAGCGACGTATTATGCTTGGTACATTTGCACTTAGCTCTGGCTATTACGATGCTTATTATAAGAAAGCACAAAAAGTTCGTACGCTCATCAAGAATGACTTTGAAAAAGTATTCGAGGACTACGATGTGATTATCGGACCTACAACGCCGACACCAGCCTTTAAAGTAGGCGAGAAGATTGATAACCCGCTAACGATGTATGCGAATGATATTCTCACAATCCCGGTTAACCTTGCAGGCGTTCCTGCGATTTCCGTACCTTGTGGTTTATCAAATGGCCTACCTGTTGGACTTCAAATAATCGGAAAGCACTTTGATGAGAAGACCGTTTACCGCGTAGCTCATGCATTTGAGCAAGCAACGGATCATCATAAGGCTAAACCAGAGCTGTAAGGGGTGACGACTGAAAATGAATTTTGAAACTATTATTGGTCTGGAAGTTCACTCAGAACTGAAGACAAACACAAAGATTTTCTGTAATTGTTCAACGAATTTCGGTGCGCCGCCTAACACGAACGTTTGCCCGATCTGTCTAGGTCATCCTGGTGTTCTTCCAGTGATGAACGAACAAGCTGTTGATTATGCGATGCGTGCGGCAATGGCATTGAACTGTGAAATTGCACAAGATACGAAGTTTGACCGTAAAAACTATTTCTACCCAGATAATCCGAAAGCTTATCAGATCTCACAATATGATAAGCCAATCGGTGAAAACGGATGGATTGATATTGAAGTAAACGGCAAAACAAAGCGTATCGGTATTACGCGTCTTCACCTTGAAGAAGATGCTGGTAAGCTCACGCACGTTGATGGAGAGAACCACTCTCTTGTTGACTTCAACCGTCAGGGTACACCTCTAGTTGAGATCGTATCTGAACCGGATATTCGTACACCTGAAGAAGCGTATGCTTACCTTGAGAAGCTAAAAGCGATTCTTCAATATACGGAAGTGTCTGACTGTAAAATGGAAGAAGGATCTCTTCGTTGTGATGCGAACCTTTCTCTTCGCCCATATGGACAAGAAGAGTTTGGTACAAAAACTGAGCTTAAGAACTTGAACTCATTTGCTAACGTACAAAAAGGTCTTCAATTCGAAGAAGTACGTCAGGAGAAAGAACTTCTAGCAGGAAACGTGATCGGCCAGGAAACGCGTCGTTATGACGAAGCTGGCAAGAAAACAATTCTGATGCGTGTGAAAGAAGGATCTGACGACTACCGTTACTTCCCAGAGCCTGACCTTGTTCGTCTAGCGATTAATAAAGAGTGGATGGACCGCGTGCGCGAAGATATTCCTGAACTTCCAGATGCTCGTCGTGAGCGCTATGTGCAGAAATATGATCTTCCAGAGTACGATGCGATGGTACTCACTCAGTCTAAGAAAATGTCTGATTTCTTCGAAGTAGCGATTGACCAGGGGGCTGATCCTAAACAAGCCTCAAACTGGTTGATGGGGGAAGTATCGGCATACTTAAATGCGAACTATAAAGAAATTGATGAAGTTGCCCTAACTCCGGAAGGATTAGGCAAACTGATTTCTCTAATCGAGAAAGGAACAATTTCTTCTAAGATCGCGAAGAAAGTATTCAAAGATCTTATCGAAAAAGGCGGCGATCCTGAACAGATCGTTAAAGACAAAGGCCTTGTTCAGATTTCTGACGAAGGCGAGCTTCGTTCAATCGTTTCAGGTATTCTTGACGAGAACGAACAATCCATCGAAGACTACAAAAACGGGAAAGACCGCGCACTCGGCTTCCTCGTTGGTCAAGTGATGAAGGCAACCAAAGGAAAAGCAAATCCTCCAATGGTAAACAAACTCATTGTTGAAGAAATGGATAAGCGATAAATTGTGAAACCCTCCCATTGCGGAGGGTTTTTTTATTGTCTATATAGAAGTGCAAGCTTGTTCCACTCATCCGCATTTTTTCGGCTTTGCTTTTTTTTAGGGAAAAGCCTATAATCAGAACAGAAGGTTAAGCGGTGGAAAACGGTCACGAGAATGTGGGCGTTTTTTGTTTGCGACTATCATATAAATAAAAGAAGACATTACTTAAGAGAACGCGTACGATTGTTGTCCAAACCAAATCAAAAAAGTAACCATACATGCAAATCAGAATGAAAGAATTAAGATAGAGAAGATAGGATGATGAAGGATGAAACGTGCAAGACTAATTTATAATCCAACGTCCGGTAGAGAACAAGTGAAGCGCTCGCTGCCATATATTTTAGAACGCCTTGAAGTAAATGGATACGAGACGTCTGCCCATGCAACCACTTGTGAAGGGGATGCAACGGAAGCAGCGCGCATCGCTGTAGAAAGACGATTTGATCTTGTCATTGCTGCGGGTGGAGACGGAACGATTTATGAAGTAATCAATGGCATCGCTGAGCAGCCGTATCGTCCGAAAATGGGGATTATTCCAGTTGGTACAACGAACGATTTCGCACGAGCGATTGGCGTTCCTCGCACAGTTGAAGGTGCTATGGATGTCCTATGCAACGGCCTTGAAATGCCAATTGATATTGGTCGTGTAAACGAACATTACTTTATCAACATCGCAGGTGGCGGACGTCTGACTGAATTAACGTATGAAGTGCCTAGTAAGCTTAAAACAATGCTTGGCCAGCTAGCTTATTATATGAAAGGCATCGAAATGCTTCCATCCATTCGCCCGGCGAGGACTCGGATTGAATATGATGGAAAACTCTTTGAAGATGAAATTATGCTTTTTCTAGTCTCTAACTCAAACTCCATCGGCGGATTTGAAAAGCTAGCCCCTCATGCGTCATTGAATGATGGACTGTTCGACCTCATGATTTTGAAAAAGACGAACATCGCAGAATTCATTCGGATCGCAAGCAGTGCGCTACGTGGTGATCATATTAATGATCCGAATGTGGTCTACAAAAAAGCAAGTCACATCAAAGTAGAATCAGTCGATAAAATGCAGCTCAACCTGGACGGAGAGTACGGCGGCCCACTTCCAGCAGAGTTTACGAACTTATATCGTCACATCACAATGATCGTCCCGAAAGAAACGAGCGAAAAACATACAAATGAAGAAGAAGCCGCGCACAAGCGCGCGATTTCAGGTGAGTAGAAGTGAATGGGAGAAGTCAGAGACTGAGAGCTCTGGCTTTTTCTGTTGTAGTGGAGGATCTGGGAGTGGAGGAGGAAATTTGGGTTTGGCCAATAAACCATGAAATCGAGCTCGCTTCACGTGCAAAAAGCACCGCGCTGTTACATTTCGCGATCCATTCACACTGTGGTACAATTTTTGTACATGAAATTGAACGGAAAAGGACGGAAACCAAATGAGTAATCAAGAAGTACCTGTAAAAAAGAATGACGTTGTTGAAGTAAAGTTCAGAGACCTTTCCCATGACGGAGCAGGGGTTGCGAAAATAGACGGTTACACGCTTTTCGTCCCGTACGGTATCCCTGGCGAAACAGCGAACGTGAAAGTGATCAAAACGAAGAAAGGTTACGGCTTCGGAAAGATTCTTGATGTGAAAGTTGAGAGCGAAGACCGTAACACGCCGCCATGCCCGATTTTCTATCAATGCGGCGGCTGTCAGACCCAGCATATTACGTATGATAGTCAGCTAAGATTCAAGCACAAGCAAGTTCAAGACGTGATGGAACGCATCGCGAAGATCGATGTGCCCGTTCATCCTGTGATAGGTATGGAAGACCCATGGCGCTATCGTAACAAAGCGCAGGTTCCTGTTGGTGAACAGAACGGTAAAATCGTCGCTGGCTTCTACCAGCAGCGCAGCCACCAGATTATCGACATGGATCAGTGTTTGATCCAGGAGCAGGAAAACGACGAAGTTCTTCGCGTTGTGAAAGAGATCGCTGAAAAGTACGGCATCCGCGCTTACGACGAGCGCTCTCATCGCGGAACGCTTAGACACGTTGTTGCAAAATACGGGAAGCAAACGGACGACATCATGGTCGTTATTGTCACAAAGAATAAAGACTTGCCGAATCGAAAAAACATCATCAAAGACATCACTGAGCAACTTCCAAAAGTGAAATCGATCGTTCAAAACGTAAATCCAAAGCGCACAAACGTGATCTTCGGTGACGAAACCCGCGTCCTGTGGGGCTCACCATACATTTACGATACGATCGGCGACATTAAATTCGCGATTTCAGCACGCTCGTTTTATCAAGTAAACCCGGATCAAACGAAAGTCCTTTACGATCAGGCGCTTGAATACGCTGGACTCACTGGAAATGAAACAGTCATCGATGCTTATTGCGGCATCGGGACGATTTCTCTTTTCCTCGCGCAAAAAGCAAAGCAGGTATACGGCGTTGAAATCGTACCAGAAGCGATTGAAGATGCGAAGCGAAATGCCGAGCTAAACGGCATCACAAACGCAGAATTTGCGGTTGGCGAAGCAGAAAACGTCATCCCGGCCTGGAAAGAGCAGGGCATCAAGCCTGACGTGATTGTCGTTGACCCACCACGTAAAGGCTGCGACGAAGCGCTGCTACAAACGATTATTGATATGAAGCCTGAGAAAGTTGTGTACGTATCTTGTAATCCGGCTACGCTCGCTCGTGATCTACGCATCTTAGAAGATGGCGGGTTTGAAACGAAGGAAGTTCAGCCTGTTGATATGTTCCCACATACGACGCACGTGGAGTGCGTAGCCGTACTAGAGCTATAATAAACTTCACTAAATCCCACCTTAACTCCAGAGTTAAGGTGGGATTTTAATTAGTTGCAATAAAGAGGTCGATTTATAGGAAGATACGTCTTTATAATTGTAATGACTGTTGAGAATATATTTTGTGCAATCGAATAGAGTGCAATTAAATTGAATCGGATATAGCGGTGTGATATGGTTTAGGCGTGAAGCATTATTGTATTCTTGAAGGAGTGAGGACCTTGACTATTACGTTTACGGACGCTGCAATTGAACAGTTAACTACAGAGGATTACGTAGCTTTTCAGCTTAATCCTAGTTTAGGTGGATGTAGCATTGGTGCCGACTGGATTACATTTAAAGCTTTGTCATCCAATAAAGCACAGACAGGTGAGAAGTTGGTAGAGACTAATTATAAGCCTGTGATTTTAGGAGTTAAGCACGAATCCTTTTTCAAAGAAGATATGATCATTGACTACTCTAGTAAAAGAAATGCATATATGTTAAAAAGCAAAAGTGAGATTCTCAGTTCTCGTTTGCCATTAGAAAAATAAGTTAGATTTACGAGTGAAAACATCAGGAATAGAAAGACGATCGAAAAAAAGCACCATCTCAAACGCTTAGAAGCGGTTGAGATGGTGCTTTTATGATTTATTAAGCGTTAGACGCCATCTTATCCTTACTCGTTTTCAGATCAAAACGATCGGCATTCATAATCTTCACCCATGCCGACACAAAGTCGCGCACGAATTTCTCTTTATTGTCCTCTTGTGCATAGACTTCTGCGTAAGCACGGAGGATGGAGTTTGAACCGAAGACGAGGTCAACGCGTGAAGCAGTGCGGACGAGTTCGCCTGTTTTACGGTCGCGTCCTTCGTATTCATTAAAGTCAGCTGGCTTCCATTGAATTCCCATGTCGAGTAGGTTTACAAAGAAGTCGTTTGTTAGTGTACCAACGCGATCAGTGAACACGCCATGCTTCGTACCCTTGTGGTTTGTCCCGAGTACGCGCATACCACCAATAAGAACGGTCATTTCAGGAGCAGTTAGACCGAGAAGCTGTGACTTGTCGACTAGAAGTTCCTCAGGACTTAACGTGTATTCCTTCTTCTGATAGTTACGGAATCCGTCAGCCATTGGCTCTAATACGTCAAAGCTTTCAACATCTGTTTGCTCTTGCGTTGCATCCCCGCGTCCTGGTGCGAATGGAACAGTAACGTCAACACCAGCATCTTTTGCCGCTTTTTCTACAGCTGCACTACCACCAAGAACAATCAAGTCAGCAAGGCTAACTTTTTTATCAAGTTTGCTTTGGATTTTCTCATATACGGATAGGACTTTTGATAATTGTTCTGGTTCATTTACATCCCAGTTCTTTTGTGGTTCTAAGCGGATACGTGCACCATTAGCACCACCGCGATAATCAGAACCGCGATACGTACTTGCAGAAGCCCAAGCTGTTGTCACAAGCTCGCTGACACTTAATCCGGAGTCCAGGATTTTAGCTTTCAGGTTTTCAACTTCAGCAGCAGTCAATTCGTAATCCACATTCGGGATCGGGTCCTGCCAGATCAAATCTTCCTGTGGTACTTCAGGGCCAAGGTATCTTTCTTTCGGTCCCATGTCACGGTGAAGCAATTTGAACCATGCACGTGCAAATTGATCAGCGAAATATTCGATATCCTCGTGGAAGCGACGTGATATCTTTTCATAGATTTCATCTTCACGAAGCGCCATATCTGCTGTTGTCATCATAGTATTCACTTTGATTGAAGGATCTTCAGCATCTGGTGCAAGGTGCTCTGGTTTAGGATTCACTGGTTTCCATTGGTGAGCTCCTGCAGGGCTTTTCGTTAATTCCCACTCATATCCGAATAGTAAGTCGTAGTATCCGTTATCCCATTTTGTTGGATTAGCGGTCCATGCGCCGTCTACACCACTTGTAATTGTGTCTCGACCTTTACCACTTCCGTAAGAGTTCTTCCAACCAAGTCCCTGCTCTTCAATATCAGCAGCTTCCGGTGAGGCTCCAACGTTAGCTTCAGCGTCTCCTGCTCCGTGCCCTTTACCGAACGTGTGACCACCAGCAATCAAGGCAACTGTTTCTTCATCATTCATTCCCATACGGGCAAATGTTTCACGAATGTCACGTGCGCTTCCTAGCGGATCTGGTTCGCCGTTTGGTCCTTCTGGATTTACATAGATAAGTCCCATTTGAACAGCAGCTAGCGGGCTTTCGAGCTCGCGGTCGCCTGAATAACGGTTGTCACCGAGCCATTCTTTCTCGGTACCCCAATAGATATCCTCTTCTGGATGCCACACGTCTTCGCGGCCTCCGGCAAAACCAAATGTGTTCAAGCCCATTGATTCAAGAGCAACGTTACCCGTGATGACGAGTAAATCAGCCCAAGAGATCTTATTTCCGTACTTTTGCTTAATTGGCCAAAGGAGACGACGTGCTTTATCAAGGCTTGCGTTATCAGGCCAGCTGTTGAGCGGTGCAAAACGCTGTGAACCTGTAGCGCCGCCGCCACGTCCGTCACCAGTACGGTATGTACCGGCTGCGTGCCATGACATACGGATGAAGAGAGGGCCATAATGTCCGTAATCAGCTGGCCACCAGTCCTGGCTGTCTGTCATTAAGTCACGAAGATCCTGCTTCAGTGCATAATAGTCCAGTTTTTTGAATTCTTCAGCATAATCGAATTCTTCACCCATTGGGTTGCTTTTGCGGTCGTGCTGTTGAAGTAGTTGCAAGTTTAACTGGTTCGGCCACCAGTCTTTATTTGTAGTCTTCACTTTAGTTGTGGTGATGGCGCTATCTTCCTTTGTTTGGCCGTGAGAGACAGGGCACTTCCCAGCTTGACTGTCATGCATTTCGTTTTTATCCATATTTCAATCTCCTTCCGAATTTAAGAAAATTAATTATAACCTCTATTAGATTATAATTATAATAAATTAATAATCATTTTGGAAGAGTTATGCACTAATTTTTACAAAATAATTTTAATACCGCGTATTATAAAACGGTTACAATTAATGAAAATGAAGGAGCCACCCTTGTTTCGGGTTTATTTATCCACTTACTATATATTTTCGATTTCATTACGAGTTTACCTCTTTCAAAAAACAGTTTATGGCACATCAAATAATAGAAAAGAGAGGCGGTAATCCCCGCCTCTCTTTTTAGTAACTTATTTTGTTATAAGCTGACCCTTCAAAAGAAACTTTTCAACCACTTTTGCGACACCATCATTCTCGTTCGTATCTGCAATATAGTCGGAAATCTTTTTGATGTCATCGGGAGCATTACCCATTGCAACACCGAGGCCTGCAAATTCAATCATTTCTTGATCATTATAGCTGTCTCCAACTGCAATGACTTCTTCCCGTTTAACACCGAGTTCGTTAATAAGCTTCTCGATGCTCGTGCCTTTCGTAATCCCTTTATCAGTAAACTCGAGAAAGTAAGGCTTAGAACGCATCACGCTGAATTCTTCACCTAACTCAGCTTGAAGTTTAGTTTCCACTTTCTTCAGGTGCTCCGGTTCACCAACCATCAGAACTTTTACCACCGGTTCTGTAACACGATCGATAAACGAATCGACGACAGTGATTGGTAGACCTGTTAGATCAGACTCAATTGTTGTGTAGGGATTTTCTTCGGAGGTAATAATTTCATTCTCGACATAAGTATGGATATAGACGTTCTCTCGAAGACTGATTTCATAAAGTCGTTGAACAGCTTCGACAGATAATGTCTGACTGAAGAAATCTTTTTTGGAATGACAGTTAATAATCTTTCCGCCATTAAAAGAAAGCATATAACTCCCATAGTCTGCAAGAAGGAGCTCCTCGGCATATGGAACCATTCCGAATGTTGGGCGTCCAGACGCAAGCACGACTTTGTTTCCTTCTTGCTGAGCTTGCATAAGAGCTTCTTTACTTCGAGCAGAAATCATTTGATCAGCATTGAGCAATGTATCGTCTAAATCTAATACAATCATTTTATATGACATATGTGATTTTCATCTCCTTACTAGTTTCCTTTCCCATTTTACTAGAAATCATGAGATAGAGGGGGAGGGATTAGTAAATGGAAAAAAGTAATTAATGTATTAATTACGAGTAGAAGGTTAAATCATAATCGATATAATAGAGAACTAGTTAAATTCATTGGGCTGCTCATGGTCAATTCCGTGAGACTTCCCCACACTTTTAGAATACTTATAAGCTAATTTAATAGAAAGATTTATCCATTTTACTAAACTCTTATGCTTTACGTATTGAGTTAACGGGTATAACTAGTGTAGAGAAGTGATGTTACGAAACCATTTATAAGAATGGATAACATTGTGCTAATGATCATTTGATAGCTTAATATACTTAGAAAGGGTGTAGTAAAGAATGAAAGTACTTATTGTTGGAGCAAACGGTCAGGTTGGAAAGCATCTTGTTTCATTTATTCAAGATCATAAAGACTTAGAAGCGAAAGTTATGATTCGAAAAGAGGAGCAAGCTTCCTACTTTAAAGATTTAGGTGCTGAAACAGCGGTAGTTGATTTGGAAGAAGACATCCCCGCTCTAGCAAAAGCTGCTGAAGGCGTAGATGCTGTTGTATTCACAGCAGGTTCTGGACCAAACACTGGAGCAGACAAAACCGTTCTTGTTGATTTAGACGGTGCTGTAAAAACAATTGAGGCTACAAAACAAGCTGGTGTGAAGCGTTTTATTATGATCAGTTCTTTTGATACATCTCGTGAAGCCATCCAGTCTGCACCTTCTTCATTTTCACCATACGTGGTCGCTAAACATTATGCAGACAAATGGTTAAGAGCAACTGATCTGGATTATACAATTATCCATCCAGGTTTATTAACAAATGATAATGGAATTGGCAAAGTGAATGCAGCCTACGAAGTAGAGAGAAATGAAATTCCTCGAGAAGATGTGGCAAGTGTCATTGTGGCCACTCTTGAAAATGATGCAACCATTGGGAAAGAATTTCAGGTTGTAACTGGAACAAATTCAATTAAGGATGAAATTGGTTCACTGTAATTGAGAAAGGGATAAGTCAGTGAATGAAGCGATAGGAATAGATTAAAAGGAGAGCACCTGATATCAGGTGCTCTCCTTTTAAATGGTAGTTACTAACAAGTGTATTTTATCAGAAACGATCCAGTATGAACGTTCTTTTTCCAAATATTTCTGAAGGGGATGTGAACAGAAGGACAAAAAAACAACCACCAGGAATTCTCCCTGATGGTTGTGATATAAAAATTAGCAATCTTGCCCTTTAACAAACGCAGCGCCAACGATAATAAGAAGAATGAACAAAACAACGATCAACGCGAAGCCATTCCCGTAACGAGCGCCACCTACCTGGTTTCCACAGCCGCCGTATCCAGCGCCGCCTACCTGGTTTCCACATCCGTAACCATAACTCATGAAATCATCTCCTTTCATAGGATCTTCTTTAGTGTATGAAGGAGATATGAATCGTGCTTAGGTGATGGACTAGGTAGAAGAAAGTTAGGTAGATCTTTATAAGACCAATAACAAAATTCTGCTTTACTAAAGTAGAATTTTGTTATTTCTATTTAAATGAAGCATACCCTTCATCAGCCATTACGACGCTACAATTAGCAACTAAGAGAACGTGATATCGTCATGGTAGAGATCGAAGAAGGGGATCATGAAAGGGTGTATCTTGCTCTTGTTCGTCATCGAGAAGGAAAAGTTTGTAACTAACATGAAAAAACATTTCTAAAAAAAGGACCGGTTCATTACTTGAACCAGCCCTTTTCCTTAAATCGCGATATCGCTTCAATTCGATTTGTTACTTCTAATTTATCCAGAATCACAGAAATATAATTACGAACCGTTCCAGGGGTGATGTAAAGTTCACTTGAAATGTCTTTTGTGTTTTTACCATCAGCCATTAACTGAATGACTTGCTTCTCACGTTCTGTTAGCGGATTTTCATTACCGAAAGCTAGATCCACTAACTCAGGCGAGAAAATCCTCTGACCCTCAATGATCTTTCGAATCGAGTTTGCGAGCTCATCACTCGGACTATCCTTCAGAAGATAGCCACTAACGCCAGCTTTACGAGCGCGTTCGAAATAACCAGCACGAGCAAAGGTTGTTAGTATAATGATTTTACATGAATGACTGCTTAGTTCTTCAGCTGCATCAAGTCCGCTTTTAAGTGGCATTTCAATGTCCATAATACAAATGTCTGGCTGTAATTCTTTTACTAAAGAAATCGCTTCTTCACCATTCGTCGACTGACCGACAACTTCCATTCCTTCTTCTAGATCGAGTAAGGAGCCAAGCGCCCCAAGTAGCATACGCTGATCCTCCGCAAGCACGATGCGTATCACACCGATCCCTCCTGTTCTTTTTGTTGAATCACATTTGGTACACGAATATTTAAAGTTGTTCCTGTTGAAGAATTAATATCAAGAGAGCCGTTTACGAATTCTAGTCGCTCTCTCATCCCCTGTAGTCCGTGTCCTTTGAATGAAGTTGTTCCTTCTGGGATGCCATCACCGTTATCTTCGACTTGAATGAGGACATCTGTTGGAGATTGTTCAATCAGAACTCTGCACCATGAAGCGTTACTGTGCTTGACGATATTCGTCACAGCTTCTTTGAGACACATACTTAAGACATTTTCTACGAGTAACGGTGTATTCTCAAGTTGTTGATTACCTTCAAAATGAAATTCCATCTCTGCGGCCTGTAAAATTTGTTGTACGCGTAAAAGCTCGTCTTCAACTCTTGCTCCACGCATATTCGATACCATTTCACGTACTTCTTTTAGAGCGGTTCTGGCTGTTTGTCGAATATCATGAATTTCATTAATAGCAGCATCAGGCTTAACAGGAATTAGCTTTCTAGCTAAATCACTTTTAAGTCCGATCATCGATAGTTTTTGCCCGAGTGTATCATGTAAATCTCGCGCAATCCGTTCTCTTTCTTCAATCACCATCAGCTGCGAAATTTTCTCATTCGCGTTTTGGAGTTGTTGCTCCAAGCGGTGCTGTTTGTTTCGATAGCGAATGGTAAAAGGAAGCAGAGCCACTCCAAGCACACAGATGAAGATAAATGGGAGCTGTGGTAGTAATGTATCATCGTGAGTGAAGAATATAATCACTGTTGCTGCAATCGTCGTTGTGAGATGAACAATATAGAGTGTTAGAAAGCCTGCTTTATTTTCGATGCTACCAATGAAAAACGCTAAAAACAGAGCGAAGTAGACATAACCGAATAAGATCGTCATCACAATACTTATGGCCATTTCAATGCTGACCCATAAATAGACTAATTTACTATTTGATATGAAAGATAATCGATAGGATAAGAAAAATAAAAGAATGACGAAGATGCCGATTGTAATTTCTATAACCGATGAAGAACGGAAAATAAAAAAGAAGGGTAGCAAACAAAAAATAATCCACACGTAAGAACTGATCCCAGTGTTCTTAGGAATGATATGATACCAGCTTTGCATAGGGATCTCCTTTCGAGGTGCTTTAATTACAGGATATACCATCAGTATTCGCCTGTCACTTATCTATCATTAGTATAATCTCTTAAAAGATATTGAAAAACCCATCCAGGCTGAATGGGTTTTTCAGTAATGTTATTTTTCCTGGAAGCTTGGTCTTTTCGTAGTCATCATCGCAAGCTTTGCAGGGTTTTTAAGAAGTGGTTTTACTTCTTTAAATGTAACGAACGTTTTGTTCTTTGTATCATATAGACGGAATCGAATGGATTCAAGACTTGATAATAACGTAATCGTCGTCGCCTTATGCAATGGAGGCGTTGATTCATGCGCCTTTTCAAGATGATAGTTTGGCACTCTTGGACTTAAGTGATGCACGTGATGATACCCGATGCTTCCGGATACCCACTGAAGAAGTTTAGGAAGTTTATAGTAAGAACTGCCATCCACGGCTGCTTTTACAAAGTCCCACTCTGTTTCATCTTCATAATAAGAGTCCTCGAATTGGTGCTGAACATAGAACAACCAGATTCCAAGTGACCCAGCAACATAAAGAATTGGAAGTTGAATGATTAGAAACGCTTCCCATCCAATAGCCAGGATCAATAGGGAATAGATCGCAACGATTGATGCGTTGGTAATGTATGTGCTCATACGCTCTTTACGTTTCGCGTCTTTGCGATTAAAACGGTTAGCGATAAGGAAAAGGTAGATCGGACCAAGCCCGAACATCACAATCGGGTTACGGTAGAGCCGATAAGCGAGTCTACCCCAGAATGTAGCCGCAGCATACTCTTCAACTGTCATCACCCAGATATCGCCTGTTCCACGCTTATCTAAGTTTCCACTTGTTGCGTGATGAATATTATGCTCGCGTTTCCATTTTTCAAACGGGAAGAGAGTAATGATCCCAGAGATCGTACCAACTATCCGGTTTGCTTTTTGACTCTTGAAGAAAGAGCCGTGTGTGCAATCGTGAAAAATAATAAAGATTCGAACGACAAATCCTCCTGCGATCATCGCAAGTGGAACGGCTAACCAGGCAGACACGCTTAAGCTCTGATAAGCTAGAAACCATAGCAATAAGAATGGAAGAAGGGTGTTCAAGAGCTGTCGTACCCCTACGACCGTGTCGGGTTTTGCGAAAGTTGATACACTTTTTTTCAATTCTTTTTGTTTTTGTTTTTGTTCATTCATATGGTTACCCCTTTGTTAGGCATAGTTGAAATAACGTTAAGCCTAATGATAGAGGATTTGGTGTCATGGTGTAAGACACAAACGTCAGGACATAACCATGATAAATGTCATGGGTTTGTTGGGGATAAAAGGAAGGTGGAGTGGATTATCATACAAAAAAGCCTGTGAAACCTCTAAAGTAGAGGTTTCACAGGCATTTTAACACTATTCTAAGTTCGCATGCTTTCCATACATCTTATTCGTATCCAACCCTTTCTTATCCATAAAGCGTAAAATGATCGCATCATAGAAAAGTAAAAGAGTCTGTTCAAATAAAGAGCCCATTGGCTGAATCGTTTCATAATCACCTGACTGATCCTTTGGTGAACCTGGTAGTGTTACGATGATGTCTGCTAGCTCGCCAATTGTTGAGTCGGGATTAATTGTTACAGCAGCGATCTTTCCGCCGATATTGGCGGCCTTATTCGCAATGGAAACGAGCTGTTTCGTTTCACCAGAACCTGATCCGATGATGATAAGATCACCTTCTTCAAAGTTTGGTGTAACCGTTTCGCCAACAACGTAAGCATCAATTCCCATGTGCATCATGCGCATCGCAAAAGACTTTGCCATAAAGCCAGATCGACCACCGCCAGCAACAAAAACCTTGTTCGCTTCGAGAATTTCGTTAGCGAGCTGTTCCGCTTCTTCGTCAGCAATGAGATCTACTGAACGATTTAGCTCATCAATGATTTCAGCTAAATAGTGAGTAGTCTGCATGATTGATTATCCTTTAATAAGCTCTTGCATTTTTGATGCAACGGCTTTTTTGTCGTCTTCACCAGTAATACCGCCACCTACGATGACAAGGTCTGGTTGTACTTTTACAACTTCTTCAAGAGAATCAAGCTTAATGCCACCAGCGATTGCTGTTTTCGCGTTCTTTACGACGCCTTTAATTGTTTCAAGGTCTTCGAAAGAATTCTGGCCTTTTGCTTGAAGATCGTATCCAGTGTGGACACAAATATAGTCAACGCCAAGTGCGTCTACTTCTTTCGCACGAGTTGCGAGATCTTTCACTGCCATCATGTCAACAAGGATTTCCTTACCTTGTTTCTTCGCTTCTTCAACAGCACCTTTAATTGATTCATCTTCAGCAGCACCAAGAATTGTGATGATATCTGCGTTAGATTCAGATGCTTTCATAACTTCATAACCTGCTGCATCCATAATTTTAAGGTCTGCAAGGACTTCAAGGTTAGGGAATGCTGCTTTCATATCTTTGACAGCACGAAGACCTTCATTGATGACGATCGGCGTACCGATTTCAACGATATCAATATGTTCCTGAACTTCTTTCACAAGTTCAATTCCTTCTTCTGTGTTTACCAAGTCTAATGCTAGCTGTAATTTCATAATACGTTCACTCCCAATCCATAATTTTCTTTCTCTCTCTCTTGTCCGACACCAATATAATCGATCTGTTGGTGTAGTAGCAAGTATACTGCTTACAACCTATTAATGTAAGTACGCACATTAAACTTACATAGTGTCAAAAAGTATACTATGAGTTATACTAGGCTTAAACGGAGGTGATGCGTATGTCACGTACCCAGGATAAAACATTTTATTGTGAAAAAGAATTAACGCTTACGGTTATCGGAGGCAAATGGAAAATGCTTATCTTATGGCATTTAGGCAAGCAGGGAACGAAGCGATTTGGTGAGCTAAAGTCACTAATGCCGGGAATTACACAGCGTATGCTAGTCAACCAGCTACGAGAATTAGAAGACGACCAAATCGTACATCGAGAAGTATACCCTGTTGTCCCTCCGAAAGTAGAGTATTCCCTTACCGAGCAAGGTGAAACATTGATGCCTATACTCGACTCCATGTATGAGTGGGGTAAGAATTACAATCAGAACGTCCTTGGCAAACCGATTGAGTCGAAAGAGTCTGTATAGAAATAAACGAAAAGCCGGGGCGCTCCCCGGCTTTTCGTTTATTTTAATATTCGACTAATAGTGAAAGTTCTTCCTTAATCGTTTCCCATGCAAATGAAGTCGTATTGGTCAGCACAAAGTGTTCTGCTGAGGGGAGTTCGATCAATTTAACAAAATCGCCTTCGCCCTCAGCTTCGCGCTGGTAGTAATCACTAATCCCGATCGGAACATTGATATCTAGCGCACCATGAACGAGAATCTGTTGAACACCAAGTGGAAGAAGTTCCACAGGGGAAGCATTTTTGTAGCGCTCTGGATATTCTTTAGGCGAACCACCTAATAGTTCTGCAGTAGGATTATTTGGTTTAAGAGAGAGGACTTGATCTCTGTACTCATGCACACCATGCATCATCTCAAGGTCGTTCACACCTGCAAGGCTAACCACTCCGTGAATAGGAAGAGGGGTGTCCGTAATGAATAACTCACTATTTTTATCCATGCGGTGACGGGCAGCAATCCATGTAGCAAGATGGCCCCCAGCTGAATGTCCAATCGTAACCACTTTGTTTAGATCGAGCGGAAAGGATTCTGCAAGTGTCCTTATGTAGTCAGTTGCTTCTGCAGCATCTGTAAGTGTTCCTGGATAACCTCCGCCTTCTTGTCCCGTTCGACGGTATTCAATGTTCCACGTGGCAAATCCACTCGCTGTTAAATCTTCCGCCACTTCTCTCATAATCTCGAGTGTGAACGGTTTTCTCCAAAAGCCGCCGTGAATAACGATTGCTACGGGGAAAGGTCCTTCTCCTTCTGGAAGTCGTAGTTCGCCAAATTGATTTTCGTTCTCTCCGTAGAAAAATTTCTCCATGTTACTTACCACCTCTCAGATTGGATTAGAGTCCTTTTCATTATCGCATATCTCCTGAAACTTTCATTACGTTAGGAATTGAAAAAACCAATCGTTAATCGATTGGCTTTACTTCATAAAAAGAATAATGATGCCTATTGTCCGGACTTTATTCCCTTTGCAACGCTATAAAAATTATTTACAATCATGAATGATCCTGTATTGCCCCCACCGGATCCGCTAACCGTATTACTTACGGAGATTGGGGAGATCGTGTGTGCACATTGAACTACCGTTCCGCTGTTGTTTGTAATGATCACTGGTCCTCTAATAAAACAACCCATTTATTTCACTCCTCAAAAGCCATCTTCTGATAGCAGTATATGGACAAACTGATTGAATGGTGTGGACATGTCTTTAAAATTATCGTCTAAATTTAGTTAAGCAAAAAAATAGAAGTCAGTTTCCTGACTCCTAAAATAAATGGTTAACTTATGAAAATCGCTTGCGCAAAAGTGATCCCCCCGGTGATGAGTAAAAAGACGAAGCTATATTTGAGAGTGAACCGGAAGAGATCTCCTTCTCGTCCTACTAGGCCAACCGCACCTGTTGCAACAGCGATAGACTGTGGAGAGAGCATCTTAGCCATAACACCGCCTGCTGTATTCGCAGCAACGAGGACAATCGGAAGAACGGCAATTTGTTGAGCAGTAATTTGTTGCAAGTTTCCGAATAAAGCATTGTTAGACGTAACAGAACCAGTTAAGAATACGCCAATCCATCCTAGAAGTGGAGACAGGAATGGGAAGACACCTCCGGTAGCAGCAAGAGCTAGACCTAATGTGGAGCTCATGCCACTATAATTCGCAATGAAGGCAAATCCTAGCACCATCATAATTGTAAGAACGGGCTTTTGAAGTTCTTTTACTGTTTCAACAAAAGCTTCTAGCGCTGCTTTAGGACTCATTCTAAGAATGAAGATGGATAGGATCGCAGCGATGAAGATAGCCGTTCCTGTTGCTGAAAGAAGATCAAGTTTCAACATCGCACCGTAGGGTGTTTGTTCACTTACAATTGGTGCTGTTTTAATAACGAGATTATGGAGTCCGGGTACAGGAATTTGAAGGATTGTTGCTTCAAGTAATCCCCCTTCTACAAATAAATTCTTGAAAGGTTTTAGACTCCAAATCGTGACCATTGCTGTTAATGCAATGAACGGAGACCATGCTTTTAAAATTCGTCCAGCTGTTAGCTGAGCTTCTGGATCAAGAGACACAGCAAGCTGTGCTTCAGCTGGGTCAATCGTATGGTTTTGCTGCATTTTTGGATGCCAAACCTTCACGAATACAGCTACGGCTACTAAACTAACGATTGAAGACGTGATGTTAGGCAGCTCTGGTCCAATAAACGTTACTGTTGCCCATTGTGTAATGGCATAAGTACTTCCGGCTACAAGAGCTGCTGGCCATACTTCTTTCAAACCTTTCAAACCATCCATAATGACGACGAGTAGGAATGGAATTGTGAAAGAGATAAATGGAAGAGACGTGCCAAGAAATTGACCAATTTCCATTGGAGCGAGCCCGCTCACTTGACCAGCAACAATGACAGGGATGCCCATTGCCCCAAATGCTCCACTAGCTGTATTGGCGATTAAACAAAGGCCCGCTGCTTTAAGTGGTTCGAATCCAAGTCCTACAAGAAGAGCAGCTGTAATCGCAATCGGTGCTCCAAAACCAGCTGCGCCTTCAAGAAACGCATTAAATGAAAAGGCGACGAGCAACATTTGGATTCGTTTGTCATCTGTAATGGATACAATGGAACTTCTGATAATATCGAATTGCCCACTTTTTACAGAAAGTTTATAAAGGTAGACAGCACCAATAACGATGTAAGAGATTGGCCATAAGCCAAATGCAAATCCGTAACCAGTAGTTGCTGCAACCATCGTAATAGGCATATCATAGAAGAGGATCGCAATTACGATAGCGAGCATCACTGTAACTGTAGCAGCGATATGCCCTTTCATTCGAAAAGCGGTAAGAGCAAGAAAGAAAAAGATAATCGGAATAAGAGCAATAAAAGCGGATAGCCAGATGTTATTAAATGGGTCATATACTTGTGTCCATGTTTCCAAGGGGATCACCTCTTAAGCGTTATAGTAGGTATTCATTTCATCGTCTCAAAACACGGTTTCATTGCTTCGCGTAACGTCCTTGCAGAATGATGCAGTTGTTTCATCTCGGTTTCTGTGAGATCAAGCTCTACAATCTCTCGAATACCGTTTCTGTCGATAATGGCTGGGGCGCCAATATAGATGTCATTAAGGCCATATTCACCTTGCATCAACGTAGAGATCGTTAGAATAGAGCTTTCGTTTCTTAGAATTGCTTTGGTCAGACGAACAAGTCCCATTGCAATACCGTAATAAGTTGCGCCTTTCCGATTAATAATGTGGTAAGCTGCGTCGCGGACGTTCGTAAAAATCTCGTCAAGTACTAGCAACTCTTCTTCTGATATCATTTTCGTTACTGGGCGGCTACTAATGGTAGCGTGGCTCCATACTGGAAGCTCCGTATCGCCATGCTCGCCGAGGATATAAGCATGTACATTTCTAGAATCGACTTGGAAATGATCGCCGATTAAGTAACGAAGTCTTGCGGTATCGAGAATCGTACCAGAACCAATAACGCGTTCCATCGGTAGTCCAGAGAATTTCCATGTAGCATAAGAGAGGATATCTACTGGATTGGTTGCAACGATAAATAGTCCGTCAAAACCACTCTCCATAACAGCAGTGACAATTCCCCTAAAGATGTTTACATTCTTTTCAACAAGATCAAGTCTCGTTTCCCCAGGTTTCTGATTTGCGCCGGCTGTAATCACGACAATATCAGCATCTCGGCAGTCTTCGTAATCCCCTGCCCAGATTCTCATAGCTGATCTAAACGGCATCCCGTGATTTAAATCTCTGGCTTCTCCTTCGGCTTTTTCTTTATTTAAGTCAATGAGCACCATTTCATTTACAACTTCTTGATTTAATAAGGCGAAGGCATAGCTTGTTCCAACAAATCCCGTTCCAATGACAGCCACTCTCGTTGTATATCGTTCGTTTTTCATATTCATTCCACCAATCTATTGTATGTGATGTCTTTCACATACTTAATATAACGTGGATTAAAATGCTCATATGTGACAAAGATCACATGGAAGGGTTTACATATAAAATTAATTTTAAAAGGTAAAATAAACATGATTAAATGAGAAGTCTATGTAAAAAAACGCTCAAAATCTGAGCGCTTTGTTTTTTACCAGAAAAAGAAAGGTGACCAGCTATAAGCGGCGATGGAGGCAAGACCGACTGCAATGAGAGCCGCTCCGAAAAAGAAGTGGCTACCAAAGCCTGGCCCATCGTTTTCGCCATCCATCGGGCGAAGGTAGACATTGTCGCGGTCACAGTGATCGATGTAACCGTAATGCGTTTTGCCATCATGACATCGAATGGCTACACACCTACCAGCGTTTTTAGTAAATTCGTCGTGATAAGACATGTTATTCCTCTTTTCTTGTTAAATGTAAGATTCGGGAAACTCTTAGATCGTGCATTATTACCTTATGAAATTCAAATAGGTGAGGTTTGGACAGGAATGGAGATAAAACAAAATAACAGCTCTTTTATAAAAGAAATAAAGTAGCTATGATAAGGATAGAACGAAGGAGGGGTGAAATGGACGGTATTAAACAAATTGGGTCTTTCTATCAAGTCGATCATGAGGGGTACCTTGTAAATGATACGTCTTGGGAGAAAATCAATAGAAACTATCGAAACGCGATCGATCGTGCTGTGGAGAATTTAACTATAGCTATGCCTTTAAGCAGCATTTATTTAAGAGGATCAGTGCCAAAGGGGAAAGGGATAGAAGGTGTGTCTGATCTCGATCTCATTGTTTTAACAGAGAACGGGAATGAGCAAGTAGCAGAATTATTGAATCAACAATTAGTTGATGAATTTCCATGGTTAAATGGGTGTGAGATAAGTTTCCATTCAGCTAAAGAGTTAGAGGGGTTAACTTCCTTTTCAATCATTCCATTCATGCTGAAAACGTCCAGTCTCTGTGTTTATGGAAAAGATGTGGCAAAAGCTATTCCTAGGTTCAAGCCAGATAGAGCTCTTGCAAATGATCATCTGATTCAGTTAGAAAACCACATCGTTCAGGCAAAAAGCGAGCTTGTTGGAAATGAAGATAGTGAGGATATAGCGGATTGCTGCGGATGGATTATGAAAATTATTGTCCGGAGCGGTCTCGCGCTTGTGATGGAGAAAGATCCAATGTATACAAGAGACCTTTATCCAGCTTATAAGCTGTTTAGTAATTTTTATCCACATAAAGAGTCTTATATGAAACAAGCCTTAACATACGCTGTATTTCCTACATCCTCAAGAGAAGAGATTACTCACTTTTTGGATCAGTATGGGGGTTGGCTTATTCAAGAAGCGAATGATTGGCTAAATGAGTATAACCCTGAAAGAGTTCGGCATCTTTCGATTGAGTAGTAAAAAGGGAGCGAGATCATGGATTCGATCTCGCTCCCTTTTTAAAATTTCATAAATAGGTGATTAGCGCAATTCCGCAAAGAAACAAAACGCTAAGAATCACTTTTCCAAAGAGAGGGAGCTGTTCTTTTCCCTTCTCATTAATACGTTCTTCTTCCTCTTCAAGAGTCGTTTTATCTTTCGATTGGCAGCAGCCCATATCATCACACCTTTTCGGTTTAATACGCTATCCGTCAAAGGGGATTCTCTGTTCAATGTATCCCTAAGCGACGCTATCCTTATCCCAACCGGAGATATCGATTTCTAGTGGAATGTTGGCAGCGCGTTGCTTACGAGCAGAGTAGAAGAAAGCTACAATAACGGCGATCGTAATGATGGTTGCGCCGATGTAGGCGACATTCATTGGTAAGCGAAAGCCGATTGGTGCATTGAGAATGTAAGTTGTCGTTGCCATTGTGATAAAAATTGCTGGGATCATGGCAATCCAGTAGTTTTTCTTTGCAATAAACAAGTACATCGCGCCAACCCATAAGGCAATCATCGCTGTAGACTGGTTAGCCCATGAGAAGTATCTCCACAGAAGGGTGAAATCAATTTTCGTAAGCCCAAATGCGACAACGAAAAGCGGTAGTGCGATCCAGAGGCGATTTGTTACTTTGCGCTGTGAGTAATTAAAGTAGTCTGCAATAATCATACGAGCACTTCTGAAGGCTGTATCACCGGACGTGATTGGAAGGACAATGACACCAAGAATGGCAAGCGTCCCGCCGATTGCACCGAGCATGAGAGTAGAAGCTTCACTTACAATCGCAGCCGGTCCACCATTAGCAAGGAGTTCATTTAACCCAACCGGTCCATTGAATAAGCTCATAGCAGCAGCAGCCCAAATCATCGCAATGACACCTTCTGCAATCATCATTCCGTAGAAAATGTTACGACCTTGTTTTTCATTTTGCGTAGTACGTGAAATGATTGGCGTTTGTGTAGCGTGAAATCCAGAAAGTGCGCCGCAAGAAATTGTTAAGAATAGTAAAGGAAAGACTGGTGCGTTGTCAGGGTGGAAATTACTTAGCGTGATTTCAGGAATCGGTGCGCCAGTGAACACAAGTCCAGCACCAACGCCGAGTGCGCTAATAAGAAGAAGTGCACCAAAAATCGGATAAAAGCGTCCAATGATTTTATCAATCGGTAACAATGTAGCTAGGATATAGTAAACAAAAATTGCTCCTAGAATAAGACCTATTGTTGCCCAGCCGTTCATTAAGTTGTTCAATAGTCCAGCTGGTGCTGTGACAAACACCGTTCCTGTTAGAAGGAGAAGTAGCACAGCGAATGCATTTACAACGTGCTTCATCACTTTTCCAAGAAACTTTCCTGCAAGTTCAGGTAAGTGTGCGCCTCTGTTACGAATGGAGATCATTCCTGTAAGGTAATCGTGAACAGCTCCTGCGAAAATACAGCCAAACACGATCCAGAGAAAAGCGACTGGCCCGTAGAGTGCACCAAGAATCGGTCCGAAGATTGGACCAACTCCTGCAATGTTCAATAATTGAATCAAGGAGTTCTTCTTCGTGTTCATTGGAAGGTAATCGACGCCATCCTGATGCGTATAGGCGGGGGTTTGCCGTGCTTCCTTAATGCCAAAAATTTTCTCAACAAATTTTCCGTAAGTAAAATAACCAATTATAAGAAGTGCAATTCCTGCTAGAAATGTATACATGAAATCATCCCTTTCCGTACAATGTATGCGTTTACATAAAGTATAAGAGATGAGAGGGAGGAATGGACTAATTCCGCTCTAACATGTCTGAAAGTTGGATTGAGATGTCTGTATGAAAGACTGAAATGCACTCGGAATTATAATTCTAGTTCAGTACGTAGCGCTTTTACATAATTACGACTTACAGAAAGCTTTTCTTGAACACCTTCTAATTCAAGCTGATAAGCACCATTGAACCATGGGGTCAGGCGCGTGACGTAGTGAAGATTAACAAGATATCCTTTATGGATTCTAAAAAACGAAAAGGAGGATAGTCTGCTTTCCAGTTCTTTCAGCGCCATCTTCACTTCGTACTCGCCATTTTTTACAACGATCCGTGAGACTTTTTCATCGCGAAAAATAAAGAGGATATCATTGGGATCGAGGTAATGAATCTCACCTTCTAGTTCAACTGAGAGCTTGCCTTTCTTTGGCGGAGGTTCTTCTTTAGTAGATACTTGCATCAACTTCTCTAGACGTTGTACGGTTTGATGAAGCTGTTCTTCATCATAGGGTTTCAGAAGATAGTCAATCGCTTCATATCGAAAAGCTTCTGCAGCAAATTCAGGATAAGCAGTCGCAAAAACAATTAGAGGAGATTTCTTAAGTTCCAATAAGGCTTTTGCTGCTTCCATCCCATTCATTTTGGGCATCTCAACATCAAGAAAAACAACATCTGGTTGAAGTTGAAGTGCTTTGATCACTGCTGTTTCACCTGAATCAGCCTCACCGATCACATTTATCGACTTAAAATGTGAGAGTAAATGAACGAGTTCCTGGCGGCTGTATCGTTCATCATCCACGATTAAACATTTCATTTCGTTCATCTATTCGTCCTCCATTAGTGGAATCAAAAAGCAAATGGTTGTACCGTTGCTAGGCTCGCTATGAATGGCAAGGCTTGCTTCGCTTCCAAATAGCATTGTTAGGCGACGATTAACGTTATAGAGGCCAAGCCCTGTACCAATTTCTGACGACACGTGTGCTCTACCAAGCTCTGGTAAACGATCAGGTGAAATCCCTTCACCGTTATCAGTTACGCAAACAGTAACCCCGTTTGGATTTTGAGCAATTGTAATTTCAACAAGACAATCGTTTTCCTTATTTTTGATACCATGTTTAATAGCATTCTCAACAATCGGCTGTAACGTGAGTGGAGGTAGTTGGACAGATAATACACTTTCATCGATTGTATATTTAACGGTTAGTCTGTCTACAAATCGTGCTTCTTCCACTTCAAGGTAGGCTTTCACGTGTTTTAACTCCTGGTTAAGCGAGGTCATGTTCGCTGTAGTACCAGATAAATTTTGTCTTAAAAAGTGTGAAAGGGAAACGAGTAATTTACGTGCTTTATCAGGTTCAATTCGAATTAACGAAATGATCGTATTAAGTGAATTAAAGAGAAAGTGCGGACTGATTTGTGCTTGTAATGCTTTGATTTCGGCTTCTTTTGCAAGCTGATAGGCTTTATCCGCTTCAGCTATTTCTAACTGATTACTAAGAAGATTGCTGAGACCGAGAACGAGCTCAGTAATAATATGGGTAATCTCTTTTTCCGATCGGAAATAGAATTTTAGCGTGCCGATTGTTTTACCACGCTGTTTAAGGGGAGCAATAATGGCTGCTCCGAGCGGACAATTTTTCTCAGCACAGTGAATGGTTTGATCGTTTGCTATAACAATTTCACCTTTATGAATAACGTCTTTCGTAATGGTCGTTTGAATCTCGTGTCCTGATTGATGATGGTCGTTCGCAAGGCCGACGTGACTTAAAATGTGTGTACGATCCGTTATAGCTACTGCGCTACCTTCAATTTCTCGATGAAGAATCTGACAGACTTCATGAGCTGAAGCTTCAGAAAGCCCTTGTCTGAGATAACCAAGTGTTTGATCTGCGATACGAAGGGTTTTCTGTGCCTGAAGAGCACCAGCTTTTTCTTCCTCGTTTACAACATTTTTTATGATAAGGAGGAAAAGAGCACAGCCAATTCCGTTTGCGAGAATCATTGGAATTCCGATCACTTCTACAAGAGCCATGGCATTTTGAAACGGTTTTGAAAGAAGCAAGATAATGAGCATTTGAACGGCTTCTGCACCTGCACCGATCATAAAGGCTGATCGAAGTTTTACATGACGGTTTCGTCTGTGTAGAGAGCCAGCGATAAGTCCAGCAATAATGGAGGCAAGTCCACAAGCTACTGCTGTAAATCCACCAAGCATATAGCGATGAATCCCTGCAATAAGTCCTGCACCAAATCCAACCCTCTTTCCACCAAGAAGTCCAGCAAGAACGACTCCGATTACTCTTGAATTCGCGATGGCTTCGTCAGAAGAAACTTCTAGTGGCCATGAATTAAATTGGAGTGAATCTGTACTAAATGTTAATCCTGTATATGTTCCTATGATCCCAAAGAAACCAAAGAAGCCAATCGCAACATACTGCTGCTTACGAGCAAGCTGATCGCTGTATATCATATCTCGGAAGAAGCGAAAGCGGGTTAGCACAAACGCAATTGTGACGATAATGCCAAGTCGCTCTAGCATCGTAAGCAAGAGTTCGAACATGAGGGGAAGCTCCTTTCTGGTTTCTGGTTTCTGGTTTCTGGTGCCTGTCACCGCCCGGTTTAAGTCAAATTCTGTCGAATGGTAAAGCGGTTACTTCTTATTATACGGGTTTTAATGTAGAGATAAAATGGATGGAAGAGAGAAGACGAATCACTTGCACATCAGCTCCGATTTCATCTAACCGCTTATTTTACGTTAGAATATCAAATTTCCTTAACCGGTACTGCAAGCTTTGTCTACTCAGACCTAATACTTTTGCGGTTTGGGAGATATTGTTTTTGTTTTTTTGAAGCACCTTTTGGATATAAACTTTTTCAGCTTTCTCCATTTGTTCCTTTAATGGGATTATTTGATTGGAATGATGAATGGTAAGATGATCAGCCTCAATCAAATGTCTTTCCTTTTGTAATGGAGTTTTATTTCGATACTGAATGGGCAAATGAGAATAGTGTATGATGTCTTCGCTCATCATTAAATTCATGGCACCTTCAATAATATGCTCTAATTCTCGTACATTCCCTGGCCAGTCGTAAACCTGAAATGATTCAGAGACTTCGGTATCTACTCCTTTAACATCCATTTGAAAGAGTTCGTTATATTTTGAGATAAACGAATCCACTAATAAAGAGATGTCCTCTTTCCTTTCTCTAAGTGGAGGGATAAATAGCGTCACAACCCCAAGTCGGAAATACAAGTCTTTACGCATTCGTTCCTGCGCAATGGCTTCAATGGGATCTTCGTTCATTGTAGCGATGATTCTAACGTCAATGGTCTTATCTTCTGTGTCACCAATGCGCCGAATTGTTTTTTCCTGTAGGACTCTCAATAGTTTCGCTTGTAAATTCATATTTAAAGAATTGATTTCATCAAGTAATAACGTCCCGCCTTCTGCTTGTTCAAATAAGCCTGGTCGCTCAGTTGCTCCTGTAAATGCGCCTCGCTTCGTACCGAATAGAAGGCTTTCAATCAAATTATCAGGTAAGGCAGCACAGTTTTGTGAAATAAATGGAGCGGAAGAACGGTGGCTACCATTGTGGATACTTTGAGCAAATAATTCTTTCCCTGTTCCGGTTTCCCCAACGATCAAAACAGACGACGATGTCCGTGTGCTTCGTTTTGTATTTTCAATCACTTCTTGAATGGCAAGGCTATCTCCAATAATGCTATCGAATGTGAATCGAGTGTTTCCTTTTCGATTCATATTGTCACGAATTAACCGTTCAAGCTTTGTTACGTCGTTAGAAATCTCGACAGCGCCTTTAATAGTTCCATTTACTATAATGGGAAATGAGTTGTTAATTGTTGTGATTTCTTTCCCTTTATTATTGAAATATGTTTGCTTCACATTCGACGTTTCGATGCCTTTTTGAAGTGCCTTAACAAGCGTGCTGCTTTCATTCGCTGAGAACATAAAGACGTCTAATAAATATTTATCAACCACATCCTGGCGATCCATGGCTTCAATTTGCATCATTTTAGGATTATAAATGATCGTTTTGCCTTTTTCATCAATCACATGAACGCCGACGTCGATTTCATCGATGATTTTTTTATATACCTGGTTCATGGTGTTAAGTACTTTCAAATCGTTCTCCGTTTCATTATCCAAGTTACGTACCTCCTTTGTTGCTATCGCTATTGTATGTATGAAAGCACATGGATTGCAATATTATTTTGCACACACATGCAAAATAAATCAATTGTATGCAAAGATGTTTTGCATGGCGAAAATGAATAATCCCCGTCCTCCCTAAGATTTAATCGTTTTAAAAAGTTGGCATAAAACTTGCTTGTTACTAACGAGAGGGAGAGCGAAGATTTTTTGCTCCTCTAGGTGAGGCGAACTTTTAAAGGAGGAAGAACATGAAGACACAATCAACGACTGAGAATGTGATTGAAAAAACAACTCAATATGGAGCGAATAACTATAACCCGCTTCCAATTGTGATTACGGATGCAGAAGGGGTGTGGGTGAAAGACCCTGAAGGTAACCGATATATGGATATGTTGAGTGCTTATTCAGCAGTTAATCAAGGACACCGTCATCCGAAAATTATTCAAGCCTTGAAGGACCAGGCAGATCGCATTACATTAACATCCCGAGCTTTTCATAACGACCAATTGGCTCCGTTTTATGAGAAGGTCGCAAAGCTAACAAATAAAGCAAAAGTTCTTCCAATGAACACTGGGGCAGAAGCAGTGGAAACCGCTATTAAAACGGTGCGACGCTGGGCTTATAATGTGAAAGGCGTTTCTGAAAATCAGGCTGAAATTATTGCATGCGTCGGGAATTTTCATGGACGTACAATGACGGCTGTCTCTCTCTCTTCTGAGGCAGAATACCAAAGAGGATTTGGTCCAATGTTACCGGGAATTAAATTGATTCCATACGGTGATATTGATGCGCTACGAAATGCCATTACACCAAATACAGCTGCTTTCCTCTTTGAACCGATTCAAGGAGAAGCAGGGATTGTCATTCCTCCAGAAGGCTTTTTAAAGGAAGCTTATGATGTTTGTAAAGAAAGTAATGTGCTTTACGTCGCGGATGAAATTCAAGCTGGTCTTGGGCGCTCGGGTAAAACATTTGCGTGCGATTGGGAAAATGTGGAGCCGGATATTTACATTCTTGGAAAAGCGCTAGGTGGAGGCGTCTTCCCAATCTCATGTATTGCTGCTAATGAAGAAATTCTTGGTGTCTTTAATCCTGGCTCACACGGATCCACATTTGGTGGAAATCCGCTTGGCTGTGCCGTTTCTGTTGCTGCTCTTGAAGTTTTAGAAGACGAACAGTTAGCTCAGCGGTCACTCGAGCTTGGAAACTATTTTCAAGAAAAATTAAAGGAAATCAATAACCCTCTAATTAAAGAAGTACGCGGTAAAGGATTATTTATCGGAGTTGAATTAACAGAGGCTGCAAGACCTTACTGCGAAAAGTTAAAAGAAGAAGGGCTTTTATGTAAGGAAACGCATGATACGGTGATCCGATTTGCGCCACCGCTTATCATTTCAAGAGAAGATCTTGATTGGGCCATAGCTAAAATCGTAAATGTGTTGTCCAAGTAATAAAGCAACCTTACTTTATAAATTTATGAATATTGAAAACTGAACAAAGAAGCTAGTGAACTAAGGTTCGCTAGCTTCTTTGAATTTTTTTTAGGATTGTAATACATTATCCACAAAGTTCAGTAAGGATCTTTTGAATTGTGTAGATGCTATCATCCTTCTTAAACTGCTTCGAGAAGGTAGGAGCTTGTGAACTGGAAATCCAGATTTTAAGCTCTGCATCAAGATCAAAGTGTCCTGCCGTTTCAATGCTGAAGTGCGAAATGCTCTTGTATAGAACAGAATGATATTCCACTTTCTTACCTGTCATGCCTTGCTTGTCAACAAACAAAAGGCGTTTGTCTGTAAAGACAATTAAATCCCTCACAAGCTTAAATGCGGCATTCACCTCTTCTGTTTCTGAAAGAATGGTAGAAAGCTCTTTTTGCACATCTTCCTTCTTCATCGTTGAAGCATTCCCCATAAATCCGCTTAAAATACCCATTGTAACTCCTCCTTCACATTTGTATTATGTTCTCTCTCATATTCTAGCATAGGTAGTGCCTGTCACCACCCGAACTGACTCGAATGCTGTCGAGCAATATATGGATAAAAGAAGAGGTTCTTGCATACGTATCGTATGATGCTCGTGATAAACTTGAGTTAGCTATACGATGAGGATTAACGGCAATTATTTCTTATTTATAGGAGGGGTAACAATGCCATTTTTGAATATTGAAGATGATGTAGAGCTCTATTATGAAGATGTTGGTATGGGGCAGCCTGTGATTTTCATTCATGGCGTTTGGATGAGTAGCCGCTTTTTCAAAAAACAGCTTCCGTACTTCAGGCAGAAGTATCGTGCTATTTCTCTAGACTTAAGAGGTCATGGGCAATCCTCTCACGTTCAAACAGGGCACTCAGTAGCAAACTATGCTCGTGATCTGAAGAAATTTATTGATCAGCTTCATCTGAAGGACGTAACGCTAGTTGGATGGTCAATGGGTGCCTTTGTTATATGGGAATACTTACAGCAGTTCGGTGAGGATAACGTGAAGGGGACAGTTATTGTTGATGAGCTAGCATCGGATTTTAAGTGGCCAGATTTTGAAATAGGCGCATTTGATCTCCCGGCACTTATTGGAATGATGAGAGAGATTCAATCGGATCAAAAGGGATTGCTTCAAGGATTCATTCCACTGATGTTTAAAAAAGATTTGTCTGAATCTGAGCTCGAGTGGATGTTAGCAGAGACAACCAAAGTGCCTGCTTCCATTGCAAGTGCAATTCTTTTCGATCAATCCATCATTGACTGCCGCCCTTATTTAAACCAAATAACGAAACCAACATTACTATGTTTTGGGAAAGAGGAGAAGCTTATACCAGTAGCAGCTGGGGAGCACTTAAATCGAGCGATCCCTAACTCGAAACTTGAGTTGTTTGAAGAAAGCTGTCACTGTCCGTTTATAGAAGAAGCTGATAAGTTTAATCGAGTTGTTGATGAGTTTATTGGAGGTTTAAATTAGTTATTGTTTATTAGTGCCTGTCACCACCCGATTAAGCTCAAATTTTGTCGAGTAGGATAATGGGATATCGTTAAAGAAAAAGTTAAGGATTATAAGTCCTTAGCTTTTTTTATTTGTTTTATTTATCTAATATTATAATAATAATCGTGAAGTAATCTTTTGGAATGTGCGGAATAATCTAAAAACTAAATAATTTTTAGGATAGTATCTTAATTTTTTCGGATTATCAGTTTTGTCGAATCCGTTTACAATTTATTTGTAAGCGCTTTTAAAACGATAAGGGGGATGGGGAATGTTGAAAAAGATAAGATCTCATAGTTTATTTATCGCTATGCTGGTCCTTGTACTGATGCTTTCGGCATGTTCAGGTGATGATACTTCAAGCGGTTCATCTGGGGGAGACGGAGATAAGGTCGAATTAACGTTCTGGAACATTTGGACCGAGCCTTCACCACAAAATGAAGCGAGTCTTAAGCAGATAGAAAAGTTCAATAAGGAACACCCTAATATTGTCATTAATCAACAGAGTATTCCACATGACCAATTTAAAGTCAAAGTTAAAACACAAGCTGCAGGTAAGCAGTTACCAGATCTAGTTCAGGTTTTTCCTGGAGCAGAACTTAAGCCTCTAGTAGATGGGAAACTCGTTCAACCAATTGATAATATTTTAAGTAACTGGGACGACCTTATCAAAGAAGGGCAGCTTGGTGATTACCGCGTTGATGGTAAGCAGTACGCACTCCCAGCAAATATCACACCAACAAGTCTTGTGTATTATGACAAGGATATGCTTAAGGAAGCTGGTTATGATGAGTTTCCACAAAGGTATGATGAGTTCAAAAAGTTAATAAAAACACTTAAATCAAATGATGCAATTCCGATTGCACTTGGTAACAAAGCGCAGTGGGTATTACAGTCTTCGTATATCAGTACGATTGGAGACCGCATGACAGGCAGTGAATTCCTGTCAGAAGTACTAAATGGGGATAAGAAGTTTACGGATGAAAAGTTTATTGATGCAGTAAACGTGATCAAGGAGCTTTCCGACATGGAAGCATTCAATGAAGACTTCAACTCGATCGATAACATCCAGCATCGAGATTTATTTGCTATGGGTGACGCAGCTATGATGATCGATGGAGCATGGTCTCTTGGACCACTTCTTGAATCTGTACCGGATAAGAATATCGGTATCGCCCTGTTCCCTCAAATTGATGGTGGGGAAGGAGATCCCTCAGCAGTTTCTGCTGTAACGGGTACTGGTATCGCATTGAATAGTGAACTTGAAGGCGAAGATCTTGAAGCGGCACAGGAATTTTTGAAAAGCTTCTATTCTGAAGAATACTATCAAAATCTTATGAAAGCAGACATTCTAGTTGCAGCGGATATTGAACCGCCTTCTGACATCAGTCCACTCCTTAGAGAAGTTTCTGAGCTGACAAATGGTCAAATCGCGCCTGTATATGATGCGACCCTTCCAACTGACGTGACAGATACTATTAACTCTGGTTTACAGGAAGTAACACTTGGCACGATGACACCTGAGGAACTAGCGAAACAGCTTCAGAAAGCTGTTGAGAAGAGTAAGTAACGGTTAGAAGGAAATCAGGTCTTTAGAAACTTGGTTTCCTTCTTTTTTTCAAAGGAGGAGAGTTATGCATCTGTTAAGCAGAAGTAAATGGCCTGCATTTGTGGGGTTAGCCCCGGCGTTTCTTATTTATATATTGTTTGCAATCGTTCCGATACTCATCTCGTTCTATTACTCTGTCATGAGGTGGGACGGGTTCACCGAAATGGAATTTGTTGGCCTGGCTAACTTCCAGGAAGCCCTTACGGATCCGATTTTTTGGCAATCTCTCAAAAATAATCTATACGTTGTCGGGGCATCTGTATTTGGACAGATTCCGATCGCCTTATTTATTGCCCTCTTATTGAATAGAAAGATCAAAGGTGGGAAATTTTTCAGAACTGTTGGCTTTATGCCAGTCGTTATTTCTACGGTCATCATTTCGTTAGTGTGGGGAATGATGTACAACTCAAGAATAGGGTTATTCAATCAACTGCTCGAATCTATTGGCCTTGAATCTCTTACTCAGAACTGGCTAGGTGACCCGAAGTGGTCAATGATATCGGTTTGTATTACGATCATCTGGCAGTTCGTAGGTCTTTATCTCATTATCTTTCTCGCTGCACTTCAGAACATTCCGGAGGAAATATATGAAGCAGCTAGAATTGATGGAGCTTCTGGTTTAAAGCAAACGTTTTATATTACGCTGCCGATGATGTGGGACTCGATCATTGTTGCAGTCATTCTATGTATAAGCGGAAGTCTACGAACGTTTGATTTAATTTACGTTATGACTTCTGGGGGACCAGGACATTCTACTGAAGTTATGGCGATGTATATGTTTGAACAGACATTTTCTTCTACTCGCTACGGGTATGGGAGTGCGCTTTCTTTGTTTATCTTCTTCTTTAGCCTGGCACTCGTCTATCTGTCTACGAGAATTCTACGAAGAAAGTCAGTTTGATCGGATGGGAGGAATCAAGACATGGCTGAGACAGCTTATCGAAAGCAGACAAATGTTAATTATCAGGATAGTAGATTAAAAGCTAGAAAGGTCTCGAAAAAGACATTGATTTATATTTTATTACTGATGTATGCGTTGATGAATGCTTATCCTATTCTCTGGATGGTACTGAATTCATTCAAAAGCAATACTGAATTCGCAGAGAACCCTTTCTCTTTCCCGGCAACGTGGTTATTTGAAAACTATAAGACAGCATGGGAAACAGCTAGGTTAGATACTTATTTTCTAAACAGTATCATCGTTACTGTTATCGCGGTCGCTGTAACCGTACTTGCGGGTGCGCTTGCTTCTTATTTTCTTTCACGCTTTACGTATAAATGGGGCAAATACATGTATGCGTTCTTTGTATTTGGAATGCTTATTCCCATTCACGCCACACTTGTACCGATGTTTCTTCTAATGAAAAACCTTGGATTGTTAAATACACACGCGGGTCTCATATTGCCTTACATCGCTTTCAATCTTCCGATCACGATATTTATACTCGTAAGCTTCATGAAGGCTTTTCCAAAGGACATCGAAGAATCAGCGATCATGGATGGCTGTGGTGTGTTTCGAATCTTCTGGTCTATTATTCTACCGATGACAAAACCAGCACTTGCGACAGTGGTTATTTTGAACTTTATCAATAACTGGAACGAGTTCTCCTTTGCGCTCGTATTGATTAACGAAGATGCGCTTAAGACGCTGCCGTTAGGATTAGCGAATTTTGCAGGCCAATATACAACGAATTACGGAGCACAGATGGCGGGGCTAACGCTCGCGATCATACCGACCATCATTATTTACATGATTTTAGAAGAGCATCTTGTAAAAGGGATGACAGCTGGCGCAGTGAAAGGATAAGCTTTAAAGTAAACGTCAACATGAGAGGTAGATGACATGAAGCGATTGCTGTCCTTTTCCGGTTGGAAACTTCATTGGAAGTTCTTTTTCATCTTTTTCACCCTTGTATTAGTTCCGATTTTTGCTTTCAGTCTCTATATTTATTCGGAAGCGAATCAGGCGATTCAGCTTCAAGCTGTTAATAATACAAGAGGACATCTCGAGAAAATAGACCAGAATATTTCTGCATTCACTAGTGATATTGAAGATATCTCATCTTACATGATTTATAGCGAAGATATCCGCTCCTTCCTAAGAACGGAAGAGTCGCCCGGTAACCGTACGTATTTAAACGATATGGAACGCAGAATTACTGGTTTTACTACGTTTCATCTTACGTCTAAATTTTATTTACATTCGATTTCATTGTCATCTGTTAACGGCCATCACCTGGATATGGGCACCCCTCTTAAAGAAAATCAGGAGGACGTCTGGAAAGTGAAGGCGGAGGAGTTTGCTGGCAAACCTTATTGGAGCGATGCTTATAAGATTCGTGACGCGTGGGGGCGTGATCGAAAGGTCGTGAGTTTATTTCGTGTTATCAATGATGTTAATAACGTGTCACTTCCGCTTGGAATGGTTACGATTCGCTTTGATGCATTAAAATTCTATGAACTGATCGATACTGACTTTAAGAATTTAGAGACGATGTTCGTTTTAAATCACCATGGGCAAGTTGTGATGCATCCAGATGAGGACATGATCGGTAAACCTTATCCTGACGAGAATATTGTAAAAGCTATTATTCGTAACGGTGATAAAAATAGCACACTCCAATATGAGAGAGACGATGTGAACTATACTATTGTTACGCAGCCAGTTGCTGGGGCGGATCTTGTCATCCTTGGGGCAGTTAATGAGAAGAGTGTTGCCGAGGGGATCACTAGTATACAACAGTCGATTTTAATCATGATGATCGCTTTGACTCTTTTTGGATTACTCGCGATCTTTGGTTTTTACTACTTTAATATCCGAAGAATCCGTGAATTAACGAGGGAAACTCGACAGTTAGAGCGTGGGGACTTTTCTGCAAATGTCTCTGTAGGATCAAGTGATGAAATTGGGTTATTAGGAATGAGGTTTAACAAAATGGTTGAGCGTTTACGCTATTTGATCGACAACGAGTACAAGATGGAGCTAAGAAATCGTGAGTCAGAACTCAAGCTTCTGCAAAGTCAGATCAACCCTCATTTTCTTTACAATACATTGGATATGATTCGCTGGACGGCACGCTTAGAGAAAGCGATGGAGACTAGTAAACTAATTGAACAATTATCAAAGATGTTCAGAATTAGTTTGAATCGTGGGAAACCATGGATCACATTAAAAGACGAGCTTACCTACAGTCAGGGGTACTTAGATTTACAAAAAAGACGTCTTGGGAAAAAACTTCAGTACACCCTTTATTGTGATCATGCCGCGATGGGGTCTATCATGCTAAAGCAAACGATCCAGCCATTAATAGAGAACAGCCTTCATCATGGATTTGAAAATATGAGGACGGAGAGGAAAATCTATATTCGTTGTTTTCGGGACGACCAGGATCTGGTGATCGATGTACTGGATAATGGTAAAGGATTCGGAGAAGGAACTACAATGGAAAGTATTCAATCTGGATATGCGCTGAAAAATATACAAGATCGGCTACTCATTGCGTTCGGATCAAGAGCTTCTCTGACGATTGAAGACAAACCTTCGCCTGGAGCCTGGGTCAGAGTGAGATTCCCCTATCTTGAAACAGAAGAAGAAATTGAAGTCTGGAAAAGTGCAGGTGAATGATATGAATCTCAAAGTGTTGATTGTTGATGATGAACCAATTATTTGCGAAGGTTTAAAAAATACTGTGCCCTGGGATGAAATGGGGGCTGAAGTGATTGGAGAGGCCTATGACGGTGAAGAAGCACTTGAGGTGATTGAAGCACATGATGTGGATGTCGTTTTATCCGATGTGAAGATGCCCATTATGGACGGACTTGAACTAGCGGGTGAGGTGTACAAGCGCTATCCATCGATTCGGATGATCATAATCAGTGGATATGATGAATTCGAGTACGCGAAGCAGGCTATGAAACTTGGGATTAAAGATTATTTACTTAAGCCTGTTGATATCGATGAGCTGATGGAATTGATCATCTCCATTAGAAAAGAGACCGAACACTTAAAAAAACAAGAGTGGGAAAGCGGCGCCAAGCAGATTCTCTCTTCACTTGCTACAGGTCAGGAGCTGAGTTATTTACCAGGAAGTGTGAAAACAGCAATTTCTGGAGGGATTCAGTTAGTTGGAAGTGAGATTCAACACTTCTCGAATGTTGTAAATAACTGTTCATCGTTGGAAGAAATCGAACTTAAGAAACAATGGATGAAAGAGTTAAGCAAGGCGATGAGTGAAAGAGGGATAAGAAACGTTTCGATCGTAGTGGGAGAAAACAGTCTTCTTACATGTTGTGGAGGAGCTTCCTTCAGTGAGCATAAGAGTCTCCTTGAGCAAACGTCTCGAAAGTTGGGATTCTCGCTAAACCTAACGATCTCTCATGAGGCAAAAACAGCTGATACTCTTCAACGACAGTATTACTTATTAAACGAAGCGATGAAAGCTCAGGCTTTTCATAGTGATGAGGTGCTTGAAGTGGAAGCTGTTCTTCATCAAGTAAACATCCCTTTTTCACTAGAACCCTTTGAGAAGGATGTGAAACAACTACATAGTGAAGAAGAGTACGAGGATTTTAGTGTGCGTCTTTTACAAACGTTTAAACAAAATCGCTGGTATCTTGAAAATATCGTGCGATCTTTAGAAGATTTCGAGAAAAAAATATTCAAAGAATTTTATCCGGAGATCAATGTGAATCTATATGGCAAATTGAATGTTGGAGTTCATAACTCGTATGAGCAGCTGGGAAAGCTCTTTTATCAAGATCTTATCGCGTATGGAGCCTACCAGGAGACGACGGCAAATGCAGGTTCACGCTGGTTGATCAGGAAAGCGGTTTCTTATATCGAAGAAAATTATGGGCATGATTTGAAAGCTTCTGAGGTAGCGGATGTGATCAATGTTTCTCCTAATTATTTTAGCCAGCTGTTTAAACGGGAGACGGATCTTCACTTTAATGATTACCTACATGAAATTCGAATTGGAGAGGCAAAAGTGCTCTTGAAGGAAACGCCTTATCGTGTCTTTGAAATCGCTCAGATGGTAGGATACCACGATTATAAGTATTTTGTTCATAACTTCAAAAAAGTCTCGTCCATGACGCCTACTCAATATAGAAGTATTATTTTTCAAAAGAGTAAGGCGCATGGAGAAAGGAATGGATTATGAAACTTAGTAGCGAATGGAAATTACAGTGGTTTGAAGCGGGAGAAAAGAATCCGCTCGAATTAGCCGCTCCTTACTATATCGATCATTTTTGGATGACGACAGCTGTACCGGGAGATGTTCATTCTACTCTTATCGATAAGAAGTTAATTAAAGATCCTTTTATCGGTCATAATGACCTGGATTGTCGCTGGGTAGAGGAGAAAGAATGGTGGTATCGTACATCTTTTAGCTGGGACGAGTCTTTGTCTAAAAGTGAGAAGCTTGAATTGGAATTTGAAGGTCTGGATACTTTCGCAACTGTCTATCTGAACGGACTGGAAATAGGAAGTACCGAGAATATGTTTATCGAGCACTCCTTTGACGTGAGTAGAGCGATTAAACAGGGGAAGAATAAGCTTGCTGTTCGATTCGATCCAGTGACTGAAGAGGTGGAAGGCAAAGAGCGTAATTATTGGTGTAGCTATGGTAAGGAGAGGATTTGGGCTCGAAAAGCTGCAATGAACTTCGGATGGGACTGGGGGCCGCGACTCGTTACGACTGGTATCTGGAAAGCTGTTCATCTTCACAAGCGAACGAAAGGGAAGTTTGACGGTGTGTTCGCTAAAACCGTTAAGGCGAATGAGGAAAAGGCTCTGGTTGAAATTAAAACAGACATCAAGTCCTTTTATCCATTTCATACAGAAAATTTCCGAATTGAAGCAGAGCTGCTTACAGCTGATGGTGCAGAGGTATGTTTTGTTAAGTCAAATCTGACGACACTACACCTTGAAATCGATCATCCTACGCTATGGTGGACGCATGATCTTGGTGAACCATATCTTTATGAATTGAACGTGAAGTTGAAAGATGAAGACGGTACCGTGGTGGATGAACATTCTCAGCAGTTTGGCATTAGAACGGTTACTGTTGAGCAAAAACATGAAAATGGGGAGAACCTCTTTGTTTTTAATTTGAATGGTGTTCGGTTATTTGCTAAAGGTGCGAACTGGATACCCGTTCATAGTTTCATAGGTGCAGCGCGGAATGATCGATATTCGAACCAGTTGGAATTAGCGAAAGACGCTCACATGAACATGATGCGAGTATGGGGTGGGGGTATTTATGAAAAAGATATCTTCTACGAAGAGTGTGATCGATTAGGGCTCTTAGTCTGGCAGGACTTTATGTTCGCTAATGCGCTTTATCCAGATTATAACGAAAACTTCATGGAGAATGTACGAAATGAAGTAAGTAAGGTTGTGAAGCGTTTAAGAAAGCATACGTGTCTAGCTCTATGGTGCGGAAATAATGAAATTGATTGGATCTATGATCGTAAACATTCCGATGGTGAGATCACGACTCCTTTCTATGGTGAACAAATTTATCATAGCCTTATCCCGGAAATACTGAAGAAGCTGGATAACACCCGTCTTTATTGGCCGAGTTCACCATTTGGAGGAAATGATCTGGACGCTGAGGAAATGGGAGATCGTCATAACTGGCAAGTCTGGCATGGAAATGTTGAACCAAGAAAAAAAGGGGAGGCTGTTGTTCAGGACATTTCTCTTGAAGGTGTTTCATTTAAGAATTATAAGAAAGACTACACTCGTTTTTCGAGCGAATTTGGGATGCATGCATCTTCTAACCAGTTCACATTAAAAAGCTACATTCCTGAAGGTGAATTTTATTGGAAAAGTGATGAAATGTCTTATCGAAATAAGGACCATTTTCATGAAAAAGGAATACTCCTTATGGAAGGTTATACTGGCATACCGGAAACGATCGATGAGTATATGAATTACTCTATGTTGACTCAGGCAGAAGGACTAAAGTATGGAATCGAACACTATAGAAGGCAGAAACCATTTACAGCTGGCGCATTGATCTGGCAGCTTAATGATTGCTGGCCAGGTACAAGCTGGTCGATGATCGATTATGAGCTCCTACCGAAGGCTTCCTATTATTATGCTAAGAAATTCTTTGCTCCTGTTATGGCGGTAATTGATCATGATCCAGGAGAGTCATTAAAACTCTCTGTTATAAATGATCGGCTGACTTCTATTAAAGATTCACTTAACGTTGACGTAGTAGGATTTAATGGGGAAGTGGTTTTCTCAAGATCACTCGACTTTTCAGTAGAAAGCAATTCGGTAACAGAATTAGCTGTCTTATCTGAAGAAGAAGTGCTAAATGGTGCATCTGCTTCTAAAGTAATTGTTAGAGCGTATGCAGCGACTGGCTCTTTCGAAGAAAATCGTTACTATTTAAGAGATTATAAAGACATGAACTATCCTGCTGCTGTAGTGGAGATTGAAAATAACGAGGCCGAGAACACGATAACGCTAAGCTCACGAGAGCTAGCGAGGTTCGTGAAAGTGGACTTTAATCAAAGCGGCGTAACGTGCTCAGATAACTTTTTTGATCTTCTACCTGGGGAATCCAAAACGATCAATCTCTGTCAATTGAATGGAGAGGCGATTCAGTTTGAGGGGATTTCCGTAAGTTCTATGAATAGCAGAAAGACAATACCCATTAAAGAACTTCAGAGATAATGTATTGACTCCCCCCTAGAACTAACAGGTCGGGTGAGGATCTTTTAATACGAGAGGAGAGAGAGAAGTTGGCAAACATCACCCTTCAGCTTTATTCACTGAAAGAAGAAGCCGAAAAAAATTTTCTTGGCATGATCGAACGTGTTGGTGATATGGGATACGATGGCGTCCAATTTGCGGGTTTTTTTGATGCCTCAGCAGAACAAGTTTGTGAAAGCTTAGATAAGAAGGGATTAAAGCGTGCCGGTTCACATGTGGGCATTCATCAGCTAGGAGAAGATCGACTTGAGGAACTCTTCTCCTATCATGAAGCGATCGGTGAGCATTTACTGATTTGTCCTGCCTTACCAGAAGAAATGAGGAAAACAGCCGATGACTATAAGCGTTCGGCTGAAAAGCTAAACCGTATAGGCGAAAGCTGTAAGAATGCAGGATTTGAATTTGGTTATCATAACCACGCTTTTGAGTTTACGGATATGGGCGAAGGTACTGGCTTCGATCTTTTGTTTAAAGAAACATCCAAAGATCTAGTGAAAATGGAATTGGATTGTTATTGGGCAGCCTATTCGAGTCATGATCCTCTTCAAATCATTCAGATTTACCAAGATCGAATCGTCTCGTTGCATATTAAAGATATGATAGGAGATGGCACGAAAAGGTCAACTGAAGTAGGTAAAGGAATGATTGATTATCCCGGGCTGATGCGTGAAGCGGATAAGGTCAACATCGATTGGTTCACTGTAGAACAAGAGGAATTCGACGGGAACCCATATGATAGTCTTGTAGAAAACTTGGCAGCATTGAAGCGCTTTTCTCCTAATGAAAGAGGTGGGACAGGTTGAAAATGATGTTCAGATGGTTCGGTGAAGGAAATGATACGGTGCCATTGCGCTATATCAAACAAATCCCTGGTACTGAAGGAATCGTTTGGGCACTGCATGATCTCCCTGCTGGAGAAGAATGGCCTATGGAAAAGATAGAGGCAGTGAGAAAACAGGCCGTTGATAGCGGATTATCTAATGAAGTTGTAGAAAGTGTCAATGTACATGAGGCGATCAAATTAGGTCATTCCGATCGAGACTACTATATTGAAAACTATAATAAGACGATAGAAAAGTTAGCAAGCGTTGGGGTGAAAGTGATTTGCTACAATTTCATGCCTGTGTTTGACTGGTTTCGAACCGATTTAAAAAAACGGTTAAAGGATGGGTCGACGGCTCTTTTCTATGAGCATGAGAAAGTAACTAATATGAATGTAAGGCAGATCGTTAAGCAGAATGCGGATGATCTTGATTTTCACATGCCCGGTTGGGAACCCGAGCGCTTAGGAGAATTATCCACTCTGCTTGATTCCTATCAGGGCATTACAGAGGAAGATCTTTTTAGCAATTTGCATTATTTTCTTAATGCGATTATTCCTATGGCAGAAGCAAATGGCGTGAAAATGGCGATTCATCCGGATGATCCGCCTTGGTCTATCTTCGGTTTGCCGAGGATTATCACGAATCGAGAAAATATATCTCGCATGCTGAAGATGGTCGACAGTGCCTCGAACTGCCTGACATTTTGTAGTGGCTCTCTTGGAGCGAATCCAAAGAATCATCCCGGCAACATAGTGAGAGAGTTTGCTGATCGAATTGCGTTCGCACATATCCGCAATGTAAAAACCGAGGACAACGGAGACTTTATAGAGGCTTCCCATCGAACTCAAGATGGATCTGTTGATATTTATGATGTAGTAAAGGCTCTTCATGAGAGTGGCTATAAAGGGTACGTGCGTCCGGATCATGGGAGACATATATGGGATGAAGTTTGTCGCCCTGGTTATGGTTTATATGACCGAGCACTTGGAATCATGTATTTGCTTGGAGTTTGGGATTCATTAAACCGTATTCCGAGTTTAAAAGAGAAATGAAATTTATTTACAACAAAATAGATGGAGAGCTTGCATACAAAGTAGCTAAAAAATTCAAACATCATACCGCTTATTTCACATGGAGGGAGAGACAATAATAAAGTCCTCTTTTTTTTGAACATTCGTTTCGAATTTTTATTCGGTGTCATTATGATTGAATCAAAAATATAAAAAAGGGAGAGTTTCTGATGATTAAAGTTTCGCATCATTCAACTGTAAATGAAGAAAAGGCGGTATTGTCAGATTGGAAATTCAGACAGACTGAAGGAGAGGAATGGCTTCCAGCAAAAGTTCCAGGATGTGTCCATACCGATCTATTAAAGAACAATCTTATTTCAGATCCTTTTTACGGTGAAAATGAACTGGATCTGCAGTGGATCGATAAAAAAGATTGGGAATATGAGGCTTCCTTCGACGTACCTGCAGAACTGCTGAATAAAAATCAGATCGAAATCGTGTTCGATGGTCTGGATACTTATGCGGAGGTCTTTCTTAATGATGAACATCTACTATCTGCCGACAATATGTTTCGTTCATGGAAAGCAAATGTAAAGCCATTCGTCAAAGAAAAGGGAAACGTACTTCGGATTCATTTCAAATCTCCGATCCAAACGGATCTTGAAAAGCTCGAAAAACAGGGGTATAACTTCCCGGCAGTTAATGACCATTCTGAAGATGGCAATGTGGGCGATAAGAACTTAAGTGTGTTTGCTAGAAAAGCGCCGTATCACTATGGATGGGATTGGGGTCCTCGCTTTGTTACAAGCGGAATCTGGAAGGACGTTCATCTTCGCGGATGGTCTGAAGCTAGAATAGAAGACTTGTCGATTCTTCAGAAAAATGTAACCGCTTCAGAGGCTAATTTGACTGCTCTTGTAGAGATTGAGGCTGAGGAAGAAGGAGAACGAGAACTAAGAATTCAAACTGAAGAAATCGAGCTGATTCAAACCGTACAATTAAAGCGTGGCATGAATGAAGTAAGTTTAGATATGAAAGTTCAGGATCCGAAGCTATGGTGGTCACGGGGACTTGGCGATCAGAATATGTATGAGTTCATAGCTGAAATTAGAAAAGACGGATCTCTTGTTGCTGGGAAAACAACGCGAACTGGTTTACGATCGATTAAGGTGATTAGAGAAAAAGACGATGAAGGAAAAACATTCTATATCGAGTTAAATGGTGTTCCGGTATTTGCGAAAGGTGCAAACCATATTCCGAATGATAGTTTTGTAACTGAAGTTACGCTTGAACGATACCGACATGAAATCCAAAGTGTAGTTGAAAGTAATATGAATATGCTTCGGATCTGGGGCGGAGGTATTTACGAATACGATGCGTTTTATGAGCTATGCAATGAATATGGCATTCTTGTCTGGCAGGATTTCATGTTTGCTTGCAGCATGTACCCGGGTGATGAAGCATTTCTAAAGAATGTGAAAGCTGAAGCGATAGAAAACGTGAAGCGACTTCGCAATCATCCGAGTATCGCACTCTGGTGTGGGAATAACGAGATCGATACTGCCTGGTCTGCCTATGATGAAGATGGTGGTTGGGGATGGAAACAGCAGTATTCTAAACCGATCCAGGATGAAATCTGGCAAGCGTATGAAGATGTTTTTCATACCATTCTACCTGAAGCGGTAGAGAACCATATGCCAGGTGTCTACTACTGGCCATCTTCACCGATGAGTGATTGGACAGGTGATAGTCGTCAGCATACTAGTAATACATCTACTAGTGGAGATATTCATTATTGGGATGTCTGGCATGGTTTAAAGCCTTTCGAAGAGTATAATCACCATGTTGGTCGTTTTATGAGTGAATACGGTTTTCAATCGTTTCCGGAACTGAAGACTGTAGAATCATACGCTGGAGAAGGAGATATGGCTCTCGATTCTAAGGTCATGCTGCACCATCAGAAAAATGGGCGAGGAAATTATTTAATCAAAGAATACATGGAGACCTATCTCCCAGAGCCTAAAGATTTCCCCTCATTTCTTTATATGAGTCATGTTCTTCAAGCAGAAGGAATCAAGACAGCAATTGAAGCTCACCGAAGAAAGAAACCTTACTGTATGGGAACTCTGTACTGGCAAATGAATGATTGCTGGCCAGTGGCATCATGGTCAAGCATGGATTATTACGGTAGATGGAAAGCTCTTCAATATTATGTGAAGCGAAGTTTCCGGGATATAACGCTCTCAATAGATGGTACTAATCGCACCAAAATAGATATTCATATTATTTCAGATATATTAAGTGACATGAACGGTTCGATTCGCATGAGTTTGTCGACTTTCGATGGAACGTTGCTTCGTGAATGGAATGAGTCATTCGCATTAAAAAGCAACTCTGCAACTAAGTTTGTTACATTAGAGACTGAAGAAGTAATTGAGAATCGTGACCCTAATAACATAGTGTTCAAAGCTGAACTTGAATTAGAAGGTGAAATCATAGATGCAAAATATCATTATTTTACATCAGTGAAAAACCTTTCACTTTGTAAACCTAATTTAAAAATAGAAGAGGTTTCCACATCTTCAGGGAAGCACTACACTTTGGAAACAAATACACTTGCTAAGCAGGTATATGTAACAAGTGATTTGGAAGGAATCTTTACGGATAATTACTTTGATCTCATACCTGGAGAGCAAAAAAGAATTGAATTTCTAACTCGATCAAAAGATCAAGGTTTTACAAAAGGGATTGCGGAGGGAATAAAAGTTCATTCGATGTCCGATTTTATAAAAGAATAAGAGTGATTATAGAACCCTTTATATACTAATGTGTATGGAGGGTTCTTTATTGTAGTGATTTTCTCCTCTTACTTTTCTTTTGCTATAATTCTTATAGGTACTAAGTCGACCATCTAAAGTAGGTGAGAACATGAATGAAAGACAAAAAAAGTTAATGTGTATTCTTTTGGAGACAAGTGGAGAATTTTCCCTTGTTAAAGATTTGTCTGTGCGTCTGAGTTGCTCAGATAAAACGATAAGGAATGATCTTGATGTCATACAACCTTATATAAGAAAAGAAACAGGTGGATCACTGATTCGTAAAACAGGACTTGGAATTCAACTAGTAATAGAGAATGAAGAACGTGATTGGCTTTATCAGAAGTTTTCGTATGAAAGTAGCCATGCTGACGAGTTGTCCCAAAGTGAAAGGTTGCTTGAACTTGCATATAAGCTATTAACAGCTAAAGGACCGATGACATTACAAAACCTTTCCACCAGTCACTTTATTACTCGCTCTGTTCTTAAGAAAGATCTTGAACAAATCAATCAGTGGTTAAAGACAATGAATTTAACATTACATTCAAGACAAAAAGTAGGAGTAATGATCGAAGGAAAAGAGCGGTTGCGTCGAAGCGCTCTTGTTAATCTAGGTAAGCTTGTACAAAATGAGGCACTTATTCGTCCGTTCTTGAAGAAGCAGTTCACGTTATATGAAATAGAGCTTGTTGAGAAGGAATTAAGAAATCTGCAAAACGAGCACTCGATTACGTATACCGATGAATCTTTCGAAAATCTTCTTTATCATACCCTTTTTATTATTAAAAGAACAAAACTGCGTCAATCGATTCAAGTTACGGATAAGGAAGAAAAACAAATTAAAGAGTATGAAGAGTATGAGTGGTCAAAATCACTTCTTAAAAAGCTGGGCATCGTCTTCGTCGCCCATTTCCCGGTAGGTGAAGTTGCTTACCTTGCCCTTCATTTGATAGGGGCTAAACGTACTGGTGTTTCGATCATACGAGAGCCAGAGGTGGAGAGAATTGGATTAGCGTTAATCAATGAAATGACTGAAATGACGAATCTGTCTTTTAATGCTGACGCTAACCTTATGGAAGGCCTTCGCGTGCATCTGTATGCTGCTCTAAACCGCATACAGTATGGGCTGTCTGTGTCTAATCCCATGCTTCAAGAAATTAAGAGGATGTATCCCTACTTGTTTGATTTATTAATCCAAATAACAGTAGGAATGCAGGATAAGTGGAAATTATCGATTCCAGAAGATGAAATAGCTTATTTAACCCTTCATTTTGAAGCCGCGGTTGAGCGATTACAATCAAATCGTGGAGAAAAGAAGAGTGTGGTGATTGTTTGTCATTTAGGTGTTGGAATGTCTCAGTTGCTACAAACAAAGCTTGAACGGAAATTCTCTTCTTTAATAATTTTAAACTGTATCGGACGTACGGCTTTACATGATTTTCTTACTCAACATCAGGTGGATTTTATCATTTCTACAGTCGAGATGGAGCCTCAGTCTATACCGCATATTGTCATTTCACCACTACTTAATACTGAGGAGGAAAGTAAGTTAGAATCCTTTTTAGGAGAAATGGATCAAGCGAACCGCGAAGAAAGGCGGAATGCCGTATTTTCTAATTACCTTCAGTCGGATCTTGTGTTCGTTCAGCACGATGGAAATCATCGATATAAAGTAATTGAAGTTCTCTCGAATGCATTGTATGAGAAGGGATTTGTAGAAAAGGAATACGTGCATCAAGCTCTTATAAGAGAACGAACATCTTCTACCGCAATTGGTTCTGGTATCGCGATTCCACATGGTAACCCTAACTTTATACATACACCAGGTATAGCAGTGGCTGTCTTGAAAGAGCCGATTGAATGGGGCGAAGAACGAGTTAATTTAGTATTTTTATTAGCCCTTGGAAATCAAGGGGACGGAGTTACTCGCGAATTATTCAGGGAGATTTCTTCAATTAGTGAGCAACCTCTTTTCTTAAAAAAGTTAACAGAACAAACAAGTGCAAATGCTTTTATTAATTGTTTGGAAACGAATGCAATCGAGAAATAAAATCAACTTTACCGAAAGCTTCGGTAAAATATAGCTCCTTTTTCTATCTAATCTTACGTTACTATTTATGTAAGCGATTACGATTGAAGAGGGGGAATAAGAAATGAAACTGTTAGCGATTACATCGTGTCCAAATGGAATTGCGCACACTTATATGGCAGCTGAAAATCTTCAAAAAGCAGCCGATAAGTTAGGTGTTGAAATGAAAGTTGAAACTCAAGGATCAATTGGAGTAGAGAATGAGTTTTCTGAGAGAGACATCGAGGAAGCCGATGGCATTATTATTGCGGCAGATAAAACGGTTGAGAAAGGACGTTTTATCGGTAAAAAAGTTCTCATAGTTGGGGTTCAAGATGGGATACGTAGGCCGGAGCAGTTAATTAACAAGCACCAAAATGGAGAGGTGCCTGTTTTTCATTCAGACGGTAAAGCAGCTAATGAGTTTAAGAAGGAAAAGAAGGATAAGCAAAATCCCATTTATCGCCACCTTATGAATGGTGTATCTTACATGATTCCTTTTATCGTTGTAGGAGGATTATTAATTGCAATTGCCTTAACCATAGGAGGAAAGCCGACAGAGAGTGGTCTTGTTATTCCTGAAGATTCATTTTGGAAAACGATTGAACAATTAGGGGGAGCATCGTTCACATTCATGATCCCTATCCTTGCAGGTTTTATTGCCTATAGTATTGCTGACAGACCTGGACTTGCGCCTGGTGTCATTGGTGGTTACATTGCTGCTAACGGAAGTTTTTATGGAAGCGAGGCTGGAGCTGGTTTCATTGGTGGTATGATCGCTGGTTTTTTAGCGGGTTATGTAGCACTTGCTATTAAGCGAATGAAAGTACCTAAGGCAGTACAACCAATCATGCCGATTATTATTATACCTGTTTTTGCATCGCTCATTGTGGGATTAGTATTCGTTTATATTGTAGGTGCGCCAGTTGCGCAAGTATTTGAATCATTAACGAACTGGTTAGCAGGTATGCAAGGAACAAGTTCGATTCTTCTTGCGGTCATCCTTGGAGCGATGATCTCCTTTGATATGGGAGGACCTGTTAATAAAGTTGCTTTCTTATTCGGAGCTGCAATGATTGGAGAAGGAAATTATGAAATTATGGGGCCTATCGCGGCCGCTATCTGTATCCCTCCAATCGGGATGGGACTGGCAACATTTCTTAAGAAGAAAAAATATGAAGAAGCTGAGAGAGAAACTGGTAAAGCATCTTTTACTATGGGATTATTCGGTATTACGGAGGGAGCCATTCCGTTTGCTGCTCAGGATCCGATTCGAGTGATTCCGAGTATTATGGCAGGGTCAATTACGGGATCCGTTATAGCGATGATAGGTAATGTGGGAGATCGCGTTGCTCATGGTGGGCCGATCGTAGCCGTCTTAGGAGCAGTTGATAACGTATTGATGTTTTTCATAGCGGTTATTGTAGGGGCATTCGTAACAGCTATTCTCGTTAACCTTTTGAAAAAAGATGCCGTTGTAGAGGTAGCTGGAGTTGGGATGGAAATCAGTAGTGAAGAACTAGTGGAGGAGGAGCCTGTTCAAAGTATGGGAGCGACTCAATCTACTACCGAGGAGATTTCAAAGCTTACAGATATTACAAATGAAAGACTTATCGATATTGATTTAAAAGGGGCAAATCGAGATGCTGTGATCGATGAGATGATTGCGAAATTAGAAGAAGATGGCGTTCTTAATTCAAGGAAGGAATTTAGAGAAGCAATCCTTAGCCGTGAGAATGAAAGTTCAACTGGCATCGGAATGAATATCGCGATTCCACATGGAAAATCTTCCGCTGTACGTAAGCCAAGCGTGGTCTTTGGATTGAAACAAGAAGGAATTGATTGGAACAGTTTAGATGGCACAGAAGCTCGATTAATCTTTATGATTGCTGTCCCTAAAGAGAGCGAAGGGGATGCTCACTTAAAGATTCTCCAAATGCTTTCACGACAATTAATGGATGATCAATTTAGAGAAAAGCTTCTAACAGTTCAAACAACGAAAGAAGCTTATCAACTATTAGAACAAATTAAATAAACGTTTAATTAAGAATAGAGTGTGGACCTATTAAGGTTCGCACTTTATTTTTTACTAGATAGAGGAGAATTTTGAAACCTGTCGAATGTTTAAGTTTGGAATGAAATGATAAACGGGGAGGGTGAAATCTCGAGATAAGTATTCATGTTAAGCTAACTATATTAGCTGAATCGAGAAACAACTTTCACAGCAAAGAAGGAGTCAAACATGACAAAAATTTGGTTTAATAGATGGTTTACTACTGTGGCACATTACATAGAGTTAATTCGACAAAACGAAGATGGAGCAGAATTTGAAGTGTATGGTTCACACCCGAACGAAGATGCTTTGTATTTACAGTATTGCGATCATTCTTTTGTTGAACCTGATATTAGTGGCGATGCGTACGTAGCGTATTGTTTACAAGTTTGTGCTGAAAAGAAAATCGATTTGTTCATACCTCGTAAAGAAAATGTCCTCATCTCGAAAAACCTTTCGAAATTCCACAGCATCGGTGTAAAAGTTCTCGTATGTGACGCTGAATTAATGGCTCTTATGGATAATAAAGCGGCTATGTGCCAATCCATTCTTACAAAGGAAGCAGAGAAAAAAACATCGCTCGTTCCTATTCCAGATTACGCAGTTGTTACCAATGTAGAAGAATTCAAAAAAGCTTATCATCATCTTCGTAAAAAAGGACATACTGTCTGTTTTAAACCTGTGATAGGTGAAGGCGCCAATGGCTTTCGGGTTATTAGTGAGGGGCAGGAAACGATTGAAGAACTTTTTACGGGTGGGGGATCTAGAAGAATTTCAATTGAGCATGCTTGCTCTATTTTAAGTCAGAAAGATTCGTTCCAAGACTTAATGGTCTTAGAGTACTTAGATGGTTATGAGTATAGTATCGATTGTCTTGCGTATGATGGAGAGCTGCATCTTGCTATCCCTCGTAAGAAAGTTGAGGGAAGAGTAAGAGAACTTGAGAACAATGAAGAGTTACTAGAGATTGCACGAGCTATTCATAAGGAATATAACATTGATTACATCTCAAATATTCAAGTTAAGTTCAGCAATGGAATTCCAAAGCTTCTTGAAATTAACCCAAGGATGGCTGGGGGATTGAATATTAGCTGCTTATCGGGTGTAAACATCCCGTACGAAGCGATTAAACTGTTGCAAAATGGTGGTAATCCGTTCCTTAATTTAAATCCAGAAATGGGTATTCGCGCTAGCCATATAGAAAAAGAAGTTGTTCTTTCTTAATTTAAGGGAGGTACTCTGATGAGTATTACATTAATGAAGAAAAACGCTGGTATTGTTTTAAAGAAAAAGAATTTAGATCAAGTTGTAGCTAGAGTAGGTCTTGTCCTTGATATTAGCGGTTCAATGCGGAATTTATACAAAGAAGGTGTCGTTCAAAAAGTCGTCGAGCGTGTTCTTGCAGTCGCAAGTCAATTCGATGATGATGGTTCACTAGATGTATGGGTATACGATAATGAGTTTAGTCGATTAAAGCCAGTAACAGAATTTGATTTCGAAGGATACGTGGATCGTCAAATTCTTTCGAACGATCTCGTTCATAAATTTGGTCGAAATGATGAACCTCTCGTTATGGAAGATGTCATTAGTAAATACGTCGAAGAAGATCCATCGAAAGAACCGGTGTTCATTGTGTTTATTAATGATGGAGGCTGTAAACGTGGAATTAAGAAAGCGATTGTCGAATCTTCAGACCAACCTCTTTTTTGGCAGTTTATTGGTATAGGAGATTCAAACTTCGATGTATTAGAGAAGTTGGACACAATGACGGGACGGTTCATTGATAACGCCAACTTCTTCCATATAGAAGATATTGACCGGACAAGTGATGAAGTGTTGTACAATAATCTTCTAGGTGAATTTCCAGATTGGTTGAAGGAAGCAAAAGATAAAGGAGTTATTCAGTAAGTAGCTAGTTCCCTATGTTAACAGAATCGACAAAATTCTTTCATATTATCATCGTTGCTCAATGGTTAAAGGATTCATTTTAGCTGAAAATATGTTAGTTTTAAATAGAAAGAATCAATTTTTCTAGTTAAAAACAATTTTTTTGTTGAAACATGAAACTTTCTGAATCTAGGCACGTATTACAGAATAGGCAGTTAACTATTAAACTTAACACGCACCATCTCATATTTAACTTAAATCTACTAACAGGAGTGAAACGATTTGACAATTTCTTTGCAGAAAGGTCAACGAATTGACTTAACAAAAGGAAATGCCGGCTTATCGAAAATTATGGTTGGCCTTGGTTGGGATCCAGTTGAGCAAAAGAAAAGTGGTCTTCTAGGCGGTCTTTTTGGAGGCGGAAGCGGTGGCGCTAACGTCGACTGTGATGCTTCTCTCCTTATGCTTGAGGACGACAAATTAACTTCTAAAAAAGATTTAATTTACTTCGGTAACTTAAAAAGCGCATGCGGAAGTATCAATCATACTGGTGACAACCTGACTGGTGCTGGAGACGGTGATGACGAGCAAATTATGGTTGATCTCGGTAAGGTGCCACAGCGTATCACAAAACTTGTTTTTGTAGTAAACATCTATGATGCTGTGAAACGCAAACAGGATTTTGGTATGATTCAAAATGCGTTTATTCGCGTAGTAAACCAGTCGAATCAAGAAGAAATGATCAAATTTAATCTCACAGATAACTATTCTGGTAAGACAAGTCTCTTTGTAGCAGAAATCTATCGCCACGGCAGTGAATGGAAATTTGCCGCGATTGGTAATGGAACGAACGATGCTGGCTTAAGCGACATTGCAAAAAAATATTAAACTACTAAAATTCTAAAGGGGTTGACGAGCATGGCTGTATCATTATCTAAAGGACAAAAAGTAGATTTAACAAAAACAAATCCAGGTCTATCAAAGGTTATTGTAGGACTTGGATGGGACACAAATAAATACGATGGCGGAAATGACTTTGACCTTGACGCAAGTATCTTCCTATTAGACAGCACTGGTAAGTGTTCTTCTGATAAAGATTTTGTTTTCTATAATCAAACAGAAGGTGGCGGCGGTTCGGTTGTTCATACAGGCGATAACCGTACTGGTGAAGGAGAAGGAGATGACGAACAAGTAAAAGTTCATCTTCATGATGTTCCAGCTGAAATTGAGAAAATTTCTTTCGTCATTACGATACATGATGCTGAAGCGCGTAATCAGAATTTCGGACAAGTATCTAATGCATTTGTACGCATCCTAAATGAAGATTCAAATGAAGAGCTCATTCGTTATGATCTTGGAGAAGATTTCTCGATTGAAACAGCGATTATTGTTGGAGAACTTTACCGTCATAACGGCGAATGGAAATTCTCTGCAGTAGGATCTGGTTATCAGGGAGGACTTGCTAGAATCGCAACTGATTTTGGTTTACAAGTCGGATAAACTCTTCTTTTTTGGCAAGAGGGATGCCTCCCTCTTGCCATTCCAATATAAACGCGAATTGGGGGATCACATTGGGAATTCAACTATCTAAAGGACAGAGAATTGATTTAACAAAGACAAATCCAGGACTCGTTAAAGGACTTATAGGGCTTGGTTGGGACACGAACAAATACCAGGGAGGCTCTGACTTTGATCTAGATGCATCGGCATTTTTAGTTGATGCAAATAATCGGTGTCAGGACGATCTGGATTTTATTTTTTATAACAACTTAGAGCATCCAAGTAAATCAGTCATTCATACAGGTGATAACCGAACAGGTGAAGGTGATGGAGATGATGAACAGCTGATCGTCGACTTCTCAAAAATTCCTGCGCATGTTGATAAAATTGGGATCACCGTCACGATACATGATGCTGAAGCGCGTCACCAGAACTTTGGACAAGTATCAAACGCATTTGTTCGTCTTGCGGATGAATCTTCTGGAGAAGAGCTATTGCGATTTGATCTTGGCGAAGATTTTTCAATTGAAACAGCCGTCGTCGTTTGTGAACTATATCGACACGGTAACGAATGGAAATTCAATGCAATAGGTAGCGGATTCTCAGGTGGACTTGCATCTCTTTGTAAAAATTATGGCCTTGAGGTTTAAGGCTTAGCTAGTTGACATTAGGAGGAAACATCAAGTGGAAATCTTACAAGAAATTCTAAACACATATGCCTCTTTCTTTGATTGGGAAATGTGGGGAGAAGTTTTAACTGACCCTGTTTCATGGGGACTTATCGGTACGCTGGTGCTTTTAGAAGGGCTACTATCAGCTGATAACGCACTAGTACTTGCTGTTATGGTTAAACACCTTCCACCAGAAAAACGTAGAAAAGCGCTAACCTATGGGTTAATAGGGGCATATTTCTTCCGATTCTTATTTATTGGTATTGGTATGTATCTTATTAAATTTTGGTGGATCAAAGTATTTGGTGCCGCCTACCTTGCGTGGATTGTAATTCAACACTTTAGAAGTAAAGGTGAAGAAGAAGGTACGGAGGGTATGAAAAAGGATACCTGGCTTGTTCGAACCTTTGGTCTATTTTGGGCAACTGTTATTTCAGTAGAATTAATGGATATTGCGTTTTCTGCTGATAGTATTTTAGCTGCATTAGCGATTTCAGAACAAGTATGGGTGCTGTTACTCGGAGGTATGATTGGTATTCTTCTTATGAGAACAGTAGCGGGTGTATTTCTGAAGTTGATTGAAAGAGTTCCTGAAATGGAAAATACAGCGTTTGTATTAATTGCAATCATCTCAGTGAAGATGTTCTTAAGCGTCTTTCATATTGAAATACCGCACGTTGCTTTCTTTGGTATTATCGTGCTTGCCTTCCTTGGAACGTTTGTTGTTCACTACATTAACAATAAAAATCGACCATACGCTGAAGAAACAGCATCAGCAAAAGAGAACGAATAATATAAAGAGGAGGAGACGCTGGTGCTCTCCTTCTTTTTTATACAATGAAACTTTCAATTTAGTAAAAATAGAAGCTAATATAACCTAATGATCAGGAATTAGGAGGTGAAGACGCTGGAATATTTTAAATATCTATCAGAAATGCAAAAGGAGCAAATTTTCTATAAAAAACCAACCCCTATTAATAAACATATAGATCGTGAACAGCTATCATATGCGGTTGGGGCGGCTTTGTATATGCCTGCGATTCGAAAAGATATTGCTGAAATCGTGATCCAAGGCAAGTACCAAGAATTGACTACGATTGTGCTTGATCTTGAAGATGCCATTGGGGACAACTGTGTGGATGAGGCGATCGATCAGACGGTAGAACACTTTTCCTCTATTGCGCAGGCTATGAACGATCGTCAGTTGCGTTGGGAGACACTTCCCCTACTGTTCATTCGTGTCCGGTCAGCTGAGCAATTAAACGAAGTGGCAAATAAATTAGGTGCTACTATTCACTATTTGACAGGGTTTGTTTTCCCTAAATTTTCCTCTAAGAATGGTAGAGAGTATTTACATACTCTCAAAAAAGTAGAACGAACGGCAGGTGCTCTTCTATATGGCATGCCGATTTTAGAGTCGCCAGAGCTTTTCTATAAGGAATCACGCTATACAGAATTCCAACGTCTTTCTTTGCTATTAAAAGAATACGAATCCTCTATTCTTAACGTCCGTATAGGAGCAACTGATCTATGTGGACTTTATGGAATCCGCCGCAGTGCCCAATCAACAATATACGATATATCGATAATGAGAGACTTTATATCTGATGTCGTCAATTATTTTGGTAGAACCTTTGTTATCTCGGGTCCTGTATGGGAGTATTTTAATAGCAGAAGAGAAGTAAGTGCCCATGCGAATGAAACCATACTGGACTATAACACAGGACTGTTGAACGAGACGCTGCTTGATTTGACGAATGGGCTAATTGGTAAAACTGTCATCCACCCTACTCATATGAAAGTCGTACAGTGTGTAAATATTGTATCGAAAGAAGAATATCTTGATGCACTTAGCATTTTGGATCACGTAAGTGGGGATGTAGGCGTGCTGAAAAGCGAATCACATAATAAGATGAATGAGATTAAACCGCATTATAAGTGGGCGATGAAGATCATTACGAAATCGAATATATACGGGGTGTATCATGACAAGTACAATTTCATCAAAATGCTTACCGAAACAGTACCATTTTCAGATCCTGTCGGATATGAGCGTTAACTTAGAGGTTACTCAAAATAAATTGAACATACCGGTTGAGGAATTCTTTCAAATGGCAGCTAGAATTAATAAAAAAAGAGGTTTTTTGTTTGTTAGTAAAATGCTTGGCAAGCATATTCCGGTTCATCCTCATAAATCGCTACTTGCCTCAGGACTTTTAGCAATCACTTATTATGAGAGCGTGACAGGGGAGTCAATCGATTATTTATCAGAAGTAAGAGATGGGTTTTTAAGCGACGATCTGGAAGAAGTTAAGAAATCGTACGAGCGATTGCTAAACAATCCTCTCCATCTTGAGGGACCACCAATAGTAATTGGATTTGCTGAAACGGCTACAGCACTCGGACATGCTGTATTTGATAGCTTTCAAGAAGGATACTATATTCATACAACAAGAGAAAACGTAAGTGATTTAGATCCAGAATTCAACTTTGAAGAAGAGCATTCTCATGCTGTGGATCAACGGTGTTATGCAGATCGGTCTATTCTAATGAAGTCTAATCCTGTTGTATTAGTAGATGATGAAATAACAACTGGGAAGACTTGTCTAAACATTATCAGGGAACTCCACGCCAACTATCCTCGCAAACAATATGCTGTACTTTCTCTATTAGACTGGCGATCTGATGAACATATGGAACAATATAAAGCATTAGAAATCGAACTCGGGATTACAATTAGCGTTCTTTCTTTGCTTAAAGGAACTATTAAATTCGAAGGAAAGCCTCTTGAGCATCCGATTCATGACTTTCAATCAAGTCGATATCTTAGTGATGCAGCCGAGATTAATCGCATTGATTTATCATCTTGTTTCGATTCACTTAATGAAAATGACTATTTAACTTATAGCGGTAGGTTTGGAATTAATGGAGCGGATAAGGCGAAGATAGAGGATTCATGTCAGAAAGCATCGAATCTCTTAAAGAAAGAATCAGTCGAAGGGAAGACTCTATGTCTTGGCACTGGGGAGTTTATGTATATCCCAATGAAAATCGCCTCTTATCTAAATGGTGAGGTTTATTATCATTCCACGACAAGAAGTCCAATACAGCCGGTAGATATTGAAGGATATGCGATATCAAATGGATTCACATTTCAGAATCCAGAAGATCAACAAATTCAGCATTACCTCTACAACATTCTTAAAGGTGAATATGAGCAAGCTTTTCTCTTTTTTGAAAAAAGTGTCCCAGATGCTGACCTTAAAGAAATAATAGCAATATTAGAAGAACGGGATATAAAAACGATTTATATTGTAACGTGTTCTTGAAGAGAGGGATGAACAAATTGACTGTACAGACTACCAAAATGGGAAGTTATCCTGATCAAGATGTAACTTTCCTTCTAAAAGATTTATCAGACATCACAATGGAAAAAAGTACGATGGAGAGAGAACAGGCAATTCAGAAAGGTACACACTATTCTGAGATGCTTCCTATTGAGTATAAGCCGACAGATGAATATATGAAATTGTTCTATACTTCACTCGAAGAGGCGAAGCACAAAGTGGCTGTAGCAGTAGGGATTGTTGCTGAACAGCTTGTGGCGGAAAGAGGCTTTCAAACAGTACTTGTTTCGCTTGCTAGAGCAGGCACGCCAATAGGTGTATTAATCAAGCGTTACCTTTCTTATAAGTATGATCGAGAACTTCCCCATTACAGCATTTCTATTATTAGGGACAGAGGCATTGATGAGAATGCTCTTCAATTTATTTTAAATCAGCATCCTGATTCGTCTATTACGTTTATTGACGGGTGGACTGGAAAAGGTGCGATTACAAAGGAATTAACAAAGTCAGTAGCAGAATTTAATGCTAGTACTGGCAAGAATTTATCAAGCGAATTAGCCGTTTTAGCAGACCCAGGTGACTGTTCTTCTCTTTTTGGAACTCGTGAAGATTTTTTGATTCCAAGTGCTTGTTTAAATTCAACCGTTTCAGGGCTTGTCAGTCGTACTGTGCTTAATAATAATTGGATTCATGAGGGAGATTTCCACGGAGGTAAATACTACTCGGAGCTTGCTGCAGAAGATGTCTCCAACTTATTCGTCGATACTATTTGTACACAGTATCCTTTGATCGCTACAGAGGTTGAAGATGGATTGCAAGATATCTCAAAGGAAGATCGCAAGCCCAAGTGGAAAGGACTTGAATCGATCGAAAACATCCAGAGGGATTATGGTATAGCAAACAGTAACCTCATCAAACCTGGTGTTGGAGAAACAACGAGAGTATTGTTACGGCGTGTTCCATGGAAAATTCTTGTGCATCCAGATGCGGAAATGAACTTAGAACATATTCTTATTTTAGCAAGAGACCGTGGTGTTCCAATTGAAGAGTACGCAAACATGTCTTATTCATGCTGCGGACTGATTAAGCCTATGGAGAAAGACTCATGAGAGCATTTGCTAGCGACTTAGATCGCACGTTAATTTATTCTAGTAGAATGATCGAGCAAGATACCCAGCAAAACTATGAATTAATTGAAACACTTGATGGAAAGGAAATTTCATATATTTCCAACTATGCTAGTGAGTTATTACAGAAGGTAAATAAAGAGATTTATTTTATCCCTGTTACAACAAGAACAGTTGAACAATACCGTCGTATCACATTTTTTCAAACAACGATTCAACCAGAATACGCCATAACAAGTAACGGCGGTCGAATTTTAAAGAACGGAAAAGTATTGAGTGACTGGTCGAATCGAATCAATGCTTCGTTAGAAGAGTGCTTGTCGCTTGATGCCTTTGTTCGGCAACTGGAGAACCTTATCACAGGAAACTGGGTTGAGCGAATTCGTCATGCAGACTACCTTTTTGTTTACCTAATTATTAAACGAGATCATGTAACGTCCGAAGAACTCTATCAATTATTTGAGTGGTCACGTGAGCAGGGATGGCAACCTAGTCTTCAGGGGAGGAAGCTTTATTTTGTTCCAAATCCGGTGAACAAATGGAAAGCCGTCGACTATTTGAAGAAAGAAATTGGATTATCTTACGTGTATACAGCAGGAGACTCCCTTCTAGATTATGAACTTGTTTTTCATGGTGATTGTAGTTATGTACCTGCACATGGTGAAGTTCTCGAAAGTTATCCCGATCTTCCCAAAACGACAGCACATGGAATGAAGGCCTCAGAAGAAATTCTAGACTCCATTGTCGTTGACTTATCTTTAAAACAAGAATCAGTAGAACAAAAGAGTTAAGTATGGAAGAAATAGTATGTTATTCTGAAAGATAGAAGATGTTATATTGTTGAAAGAATGGCTAGAAATAAATAAGGTTACTTCTTACTTGTAAAAGTATAATAAAATTATGAATGTAGGGAGGCTTGATCGGAACTGACCATCCTCCGGAAAGGAATGAGAAAGCGGGGAGAACATCATGAGTCACTATGATCAAATTCTTATCAAGAAAGCACCACTTGATGATGAGAATTTAAATGAACTATTATTCAATCCGTTTCCTGAACGAACTCCTTATGAGAACGGGAACGAATTACTTATAACGCAAATCGTGGGGAGATTTTTGGGGAGCTATTATGATGAGAACGAATATTTTCTTCAGCTGCACGAACTATCGAATTCTAACTATTTTCACGTATTAAGTGAAGAATTAAATAAGGTGATAAGCCCTGAACGACTTCAGGCTATTCAATCGATTCATTCTATTAACCAAAAAGAAAACGGACTTTCTGCGAATCGATTCGTAGCCTTTTTGGAAGGTGCTAAACTGATTCCTTCACACAAAAATCCTGCCTTACATCGTCATTTGCGAAAATCATTAATTTCCATTCTTGAACTGTTTGAGAAACAGCATAATGGTGGATTTAGTCACCCGGAATTTCGCAGAGTACTTGTTGATTTAATGAAATGGACTTGGAATCATCTTGATCCATGGTTAGAGGATGTGGAGTTTGAAATAAAGATGCCCGGTATTGTATGGTACGGTGAAGCTTCAACAAGTCAACAATACTTTTTACTTTATCTTGTTCAGATTGGATGCGATGTCCTTTATTTTCATCCTGAAGGAGTTGATTCGTTTGACGAACTCGATCCCGATGGGGAATTGATGGAGAAAAGGAAATTACCTACTACCGTCGCAATTGAACCATTTCCGATTGAAAAACCAGAGAGACGCTCTACGGTTGCTTATCGAGCAACAAAGGAAATGGATACGGTGCTTCATCATGAAGGATCGCAACTTTTTAAGCCTTGGCAGTTACGAAATTATTCCCCTAAGTCTGTTACTCTAAAAACGACTTATGATGAATTATTTCTGATTGCAAAGGAAAAAGCATTTATTAGACCCAATTTTAAAGTAGAGGGTGGCACGGTCCATATCCCCTCTTTATTTGCTAAAATTATGGGAGTATCTGAGAATAAAAAGGAATACTGGAACCGACTTCAAGATATAAGTGAAGCGAAATCGACTACGATGATTCGTCAGTTTCCTTTCACACAAGAGACGAGAGCGAATCAGAAATTTCACTACCAGCATACGATGAATCGGGAAGGAATGTTAGATCCTGAATTGATGATGCAGGGTAATTGGTGGCAGTATAAACACCTTCCTAATGAGACGCAGAAAGCGATTGGACAAGCTATCTCAAGAATGTGTGCAAATCCGAAGCTGCTTCCGGAAGGTAATGAAACGGAAGAAGATATTAAGCTTTATTTATTCTCTCAAACTACAAAAATCCCTGAGGAGTTTGTTCATTTAATGCAAACGTTTGATTATTCTCAGGAAGTGCCGAAAGTAGTGCTATATAATACAGAAATGAACGGCACATTATCACGATCAGATGCAGCAGTGTTACACCTGCTAAATGAGTTCGGTATTGATATCATTCTATATAATCCTCCTGGTCATCAATGTATTGAGCGCTACCTCGATTCGAATCAGTTTGACACGCATTGGTTAGAGGAAATGGCATTTCGACAGGATTTTAAAGAACCTTCTGTATTTCGTAAGCTATTTAAATCGATTAAATTATAATCAGGGAGTGATCGTTCATGACGAATGAGACAGGCCTAACTACGCTCGATAAGAATGAAGAGATTACAGAAGCGAAGGCTGAAGATGTACGTTTAAAACTTCGCGAAGAGCAAGAAGTTCAAAAGCTTGCCGGTGAAATTGATGTAAAAGACCAAATGGCATTACTCGAATTTGGTAAAGAACCAGCAGTAGAGATTTCGAAGTTCTCAGATAAAATCTTATCTATGATGCGTACAACTAGCGTCACGGACTCAGGTGAGATGCTGAAACAACTTGGGAAAATCATGGATCGTTTTGATAAAAAAGATTTTGAAGAGCCGAAAACAGGCTTTCTATCTAAGTTTTTCAAAAAAAGCAATGATATGGTAGAAAAGATTTTTGGTAAATATCAGACGCTCGGTGGAGAAATTGAGAAGGTACACGTTGAAATCTCCAAGTACAAAGATGAAATGTCTCGTTCTACTGGGACGTTGGATGAAATGTACCAACATAACCTGAACTATTATGTAGAACTTGAGAAGTACGTCGTTGCAGGTCAAATAAAGTTAGAAGAACTTCAAGATAAGGTCCCTGCGATCCAACAAAAAGTTAGTGCTGGCGACCAAATGGCGCAAATGGAGCTAGATACTTTGAATAATGCTATTCAGACGTTGGAGGAGCGCATCTACGATCTTGAGATGGCGAGAATGGTTGCAATTCAAACAGCTCCACAAATTCGCCTGTTGCAGCGCGGAAACACAAAGCTAATAGGTAAGATCAATTCAGCCTTTATTATTACCATTCCTGTTTTTAAGAACGGTGTTATTCAAGCTGTTACCGCAAAGCGTCAGAAGCTTGTTGCTGATTCAATGAACGAGCTGGACCGTCGTACAAACGAAATGTTAAAAAACAATGCGCAGAACATCTCGAATCAAAGCGTTGAGATAGCTAAATTATCTGGTAGACCGAGTGTTAAGATTGAGACGATCGAAGAATCTTGGAATACAATCGTTAAAGGTATGGAAGAAACGAGAGCCATTGAGGATGAGAATAAACGTATGCGAGATGAAGGTACGAAGCGAATTCTTGAACTTCAAGATAATATGAAGCAAATCGGTAATAATGCTAAAAGTTCATAAATAAAAGGAGAGCGGGTTCCCGCTCTCCTTTTATTTATAATTGAGTTTTGTTTAGTTTTTATCCTTGAGATTACCAGTTCGTTCCTGATATTCACCTTTCGATTTATCACGTTTGCCTTCTTCTTGAAGGTGTTGATCATTCTTTGCATTACCAATTTGATCTTTTACTTCACCTTTAGTTTTAGAAACAGCGCCTTTCACTTTATCACTTAGTCCTTTGCGATCACTCATTGCAAAAACGCTCCTTTCTCTTACTTTTATCTAGTGATGAAAATACCCCCTGAAGGCTGATGCCAAACGGCATTTTGCTTCAAGGGGCAGAAAATAGTACATTAGTTTGATTTGTCTTTTACAGGCTTATCTGTCCAAATATCTGATTTCAAGCCTTTTATCGTATCGGCGTAGAATTGAGGATCTTGACCTGCTTTTCGCTGATCGCGATAGTCTTTCAATGCTACAAACGCCACTTTACCAATAATGGAGATGACGATTAAGTTCAAGAGTGCCATAAGACCCATGGAAAGGTCGGCCATGCCCCAAACGATACCGAATCCGGCTTTAGCACCGAACATAACCATGGCAAGAACGGCAAGTCTGTAAACAAAAAGAGCAGTTTTGCTTGATTTAATAAATTCGATATTTGTTTCACCGTAGTAATAGTTACCAATAATTGAACTAAAAGCAAAGAGGAGAACGGCAACTGCTACGAATATACCTGCGCCACTTCCTAAGTGCTGATTCATTGCTTCCTGAGTAAGCTGTACACCATCTAGCTTTGAATCAACATAGCCATCTGACATTAGAATCATAAATGCTGTTGCTGTAGCGATCAGTAGAGTATCCACGAACACACCAAGCGCCTGAATAAGTCCCTGTTTTACTGGGTGTGATACGTCTGCAGTTGCAGCAGCATTGGGAGCACTACCCATACCAGCTTCGTTAGAGAAAAGACCACGTTTGATTCCTAGAAGCATTGCGGCACCAACACCGCCTCCTGTCACTTCTTTTAAACCAAAAGCATGTTGGAAAATAAGAGCGATCATGGTTGGAATTTCAGTGAAATTAACGATTAAAACAAAACCAGCAACAATGATATAAATCCCTGCCATAATTGGTACAATGATTTGAGAAACAACAGCAATTCGACGAACGCCACCGAAAATAATGATCGCCGTTGCAACAGTTAAAATTGCACCTAATACCCAGCGATTCACATCAAATGAATTTTCGAAAGCAAGTGCAATCGTATTGGATTGTACAGAGTTAAATACAAGACCAAAGCTGAATGTAATTAAGACGGCGAAGATAATGCCTAGCCACCTAGCATTTAGTGCACGTTGCATATAGTAAGCAGGTCCACCACGGAAATCGTCTCCATCGCGCACTTTGTAAATTTGAGCTAGTGTGCTTTCAACAAATCCACTTGCTGCACCGAGTAGGGCAATAACCCACATCCAAAATACAGCACCGGGACCACCGATACTAACTGCTGAGGCAACGCCGGCAAGGTTCCCGGTTCCAACACGTGAAGCCGTACTAATGAAGAAAGCTTGTAAACTTGAAACAGAGTTCTTTCTTCCTTTCATTGTGTCCTTTTCAGAAAGAACATGGAACATCTCACCGAATAAGCGAAATTGAACAAATCGAGAACGAATTGTAAAATAAAGTCCGACACCAATTAGAATGACGATTAGAATATTTGACCAAATAAGCTCATTACCAGCATCAACAATAGTTTTTAAAATATCCATATGTAGGCCCCTTCTATATATAATTTAGGAAAGAAGAATGTAAGATATGATCACACTTCCCTTAATTCAACTGAATCTAACTTACTTTATTAGTGTTTTAATAAAAATGGAAAATTAATCGTATTTTCAGAAAATAAATAATGTTAGACACAGCAACACAATTGTTTATTATACAGGTAGTATTGGTTGAAAAGGATACTTGATGTAAGATAACCTCACATTGTAAAATAAACCATCTTATTTATTCTCCTCTATTTTTGATATTCGATATAATATAGAAAAACCCTTGAGGAAAATGAAAAGTGAATTCTAACTTAATCAGAGATATGGAGCGATGAGCATGAGAGAGATCGATATTTTGATTAAGAATGGATATGATTTAAGCGCACCCCTTACTCTTCCTCCCGATTCATAAGATAAGTATCCCGTAATCGTGATGAGAATGCCAAAAGGCTAAAAATAAATGCGTTTAAGGAATTCGCTACTTTTTTGACAGGAGAAGGGTACGCCACTCTTCGGTATGACAAGAGGGGAATTGGTGAAAGTAAAGGAGATTATTATCAAACAGGGTACTATGATCTAATTGATGATGCTGTAGACGTTGTGAATTTCGCTAAATCACATGAAAGTATTGATGAAGAGCGAATTTATCTTCTAGCGCATAGTGAGGGCTGTCTTGTGTCACCTGTCGTCCACACTAGGACCACTGTGCAAGGAATGATTCTATTATCTCCCTCAGCTGAGCCGCTTGCAGAAACGACAACTTGGCAAAGAAGTCAAATGAAAGAAGATATGCAAACGCTAAGTGGCTTCCAGGGGGGATTGCTTCGATTCATTAAAGCAGATAAAAAGCTAGATAAAATGACCCGAAAAATTAAAAGAACTGATGCGCCAACCATACGATACAATGGTCAAAAAATAAATGCCAAATGGAATCGTGAACATGAGAAGTTTGACGTGCGCGATTATTTAAAGGAAGTAGAGTGTCCAGTTATTGCAATTACTGGCTCAAAAAATGTTCAGGTAAAGAAGGAGCAGGTAAAGCATCCTATAGATTCAGAGCTAATGAAACTTGTATCGGAATGGTAAAAGGAGCGATAGGCATATGGAGAAAATGTCTCAACAAATGAATTTTAGCTTCATCTTTAAGTTGCCTAAAGGAGGTTCAACGATTCGTTTATATGAGCAGCTTCTGCAGGCTCAAGAATGATCACTTTCTTCCTGATGAATGGAGTGGTAAAATAAAGATGGAAGTATTAAAAATCAGCTCTGCCCGGGAGGGATTTTAATGATCGAGCAACCACAACGTGTTACTGTTATCTCGAATCAACGACAAGTCCAATTACGTGTTGAGCGACTCGTAATTCATCAAAGAATGAAGATTGTAGAAGCTAAGAAGACAGATGGAAGTAACTTCTACCTTTTCTTTTATAAAGATGATTTCATTACTGGAAAAACGGCAGAAGTTAAAAATGGCTCTCTTATTGAGAAAGCTTTCCAGAAAGGGATCGTACTCCAAGCACCTCACCCGCTTATTGATCACTTTCTAGCTGATCGAACACTTCATCTTAAATCTACAAAGCAAGTCTTTCAATCTGTACAGAAACGGTACACCCCTCAAGAAACATCCTTTATCTTTTCTTATTTTGACTCTTTTCTCTCAACCGAAACCATTATTAAATTAATGCGAAAGCATTTTTATGACTACCGCAGAAATGGCCAGTTACGGATGGCGTTTCAAATTTTAGCTGTAATGCTTTATTTCGATCCAACAAATAAATGGGCGATTGAACTATCGCGGAAATTAGAATATCAAAAAGTTAGAAGCTTCTATGAAGGAGATCATGATGGTCTTAAAGAAGTGGATCCGCTTTTTGCAGAAATTCAGGCCTATGATGACCTTGAAGCACATCAAGCCTACCTTGAATCAATTCTTCGTAAGGAAAAACGTGTTATTGAACGATCCGCTTTACGCCTTTACCTCTATCTCCAATCACCTGAAGAGGATGATCTGGACCCACTATCTCTCATCGATGTTACGCTCTCTGAATCTGAGCGAGCCCGTCTGCTATCATTGATGTATGCAGAAGCACCTCACCATAAAACTCTAAGAAACAATGCTTTTCAAGCTCTAATGTATTTAAATAAAACAAGTGAAGCCATTCAATTAATGACAGAACGAAAAGGTGAAATCACCCAAAGTGAATATGACCTTCTTCTAAGTGCGTTTCAAGATGAGACTACAAATTTCAAAACCTTTGATTATCCTTCCCTTCAAAGCTGTTTGGAACGTAAAGAAAATCGTCCTTATCTAGATGGTTTACTTCAAGCACTCATCCCTAGGATGCTGCATGAATTTGGTTTAGGATACGTCTATAGCTGGGTGAAGCCTTTATTCGAGAAAAACCAAGATCTCTCTATCCTATCAACGCTACAAACAATGGCGGATATTCAAGATGATCCAGATAAGCAGTTTCAGCTAGGTAAGCTCTACCATAAACTTAAACAATATGAGGAAGCAATTACTTGTTTCGATTGGGAGATGGAGCTGCATCCAACGGACCCAACCCCTGTTCAGTGGTTGACGAAGGTTTATCGTGAGATGGGTAAAGTGGAGGAATCGAATACCTATATGTCGATTTATTCTAAAATGCAAAGAGTGTCTCAACAATAGCGCTGGCTTATGCCAGCGCTATTTTTTTAGGCTATATAAATGAGCCAAAAATCGGGAATCAACAGTATAAGCTAACATAGCCTTTTTGTTAAAGTGACATTCATAATGATCTTCTTCTTTTTATATTACATTTGATAAACATAAGTAGGTTCATATAAACTAAGAAACAACGAACAATGAATACTTCACGGTTGTCAGGAGCGACGTATGGAAAATCAAACGAGTTATGCCTATGACATTATTCAAGTATGCCTTTTGGCCGGAAAGGTAATGCTGCAAAATGGCGGTGAAACGTACCGTGTAGAAGATACGATGACTAGAATTGCGGACGCTTATGGGGCAACGCATTCGAATAGTTACGTAACCCCTACTGGGATTATTTTTTCTTTAGAAGGTCCTGAGCCTTCCAAAACACAGTTGATGCGCATTTCAGAACGCACGACGGATTTAGATAAAGTAACGAAGGTAAATAGTATATCGAGGAGAATTAGCAGTGGTGGTTTTTCGATTAAGGAAGCTTATGAAGAGCTTGACCGATTGGATAAAATGACTGAGCGGTATACATTTCCTAAGCAGTTAGTTGCTGCTGCGATTGCGAGCGGTTGTTTTCTAATTATGTTTCAAGGGGAGTGGGGAGATTTTCTTCCAGCGGTTCTTGCAGGGGGAGGTGGCTTTTATAGTGTTTCACTATTTAACCGCCTTGTACCGATAAAATTCTTCGCAGAATTCCTCGCTTCATTTGTCATAGGATTACTCGCTGTCTTTTTTGTGTCTACTGGAATCGGTGGGCAACTTGATAGAATTATTATTGGTTCAGTGATGCCACTTGTTCCGGGTCTATTAATCACGAACGCTGTGAGGGATTTAATGGCGGGGCATTTAATATCAGGCCTATCTAAAGGCGCAGAAGCCTTTCTTACCGCATTTGCGATTGGAGCAGGCATTGCCCTTGTTGTATCATTTTTATAGAAAGGGAGGACAATTATGACAATTATTGCTCAGGTTTTGACGAGCTTTGTGGCAAGTGCAGCGTTTGGATTGTTATTTAACGCTCCTAAATCCTCCCTTATTAAGGGCGGGTTTGTAGGCATGTGTGGCTGGATGATTTATTACGGGATGGAGGCATCAGGTATTGATGCTGTCATTGCCACTGTAACAGCCTCCTTTGTCATCGCTGTTATTAGTCAGGTGTTTGCAAAGGTGTATCGGACCCCAGTGATTATATTTAGTGTAGCGGGGATTATTCCGCTTGTTCCTGGTGGTCTGGCTTACGATGCGATGAGGAATTTCGTTCAAAATGATTACAATAGTGCCATTAACCTTGCAGCCAGAGCATTTATGATATCGGGATCCATTGCAGTAGGGTTAGTATTTTCCGAAGTGATCAATCAAATCATTCGGCATTCTACACTCGCAAGGGGTCAGAAATAGGTCTTCATCCTTTTGCAATGTAGGCATTCATTATGATAACGTTTAGTTGGATAACTGTGTCGAACGGTGTCAAATAATGTTAATATCTGGGGAGGATCAATAATGAAAACCTATCCCCATCTCGGGTTGTTAACAATTCGATTGGTCGTAGGTATGCTTTTTTTTGCTCATGGTTTTTTAAAGTTTTCTGAAGGGATCACGAATACAGTAGCTTTTTTTGAGACGATCGGTATTTCTGGTTTTCTTGCTTATGTTGTGGCTGTAGTAGAGTTAACTGGAGGAGTTTTAATGATTCTCGGCTTAGGAACGCGAATTGTCAGCGTACTGTTTTCCATGATTTTATTAGGAGCTCTTCTCTTTGTAAAGCGATCAACTGGAATGCTGGGCGGTTATGAACTAGACATTGCTTTTCTAGCTATGTCAGTGTCTTTATTTCTAGGAGGCGGCGGACCATATAGTCTTTCAACATATCTTAAGAGAAAAGGTTGGTCGTTTAAGATCGATCAGGAGAAAGAAACATAGGATTAAAGAGGAAGTGACTGAATGGCTAAACCAAAAAAGAAGTTAAAACCGGGTGCCAAATGGTTATTATTATTTGCGGGACTCGTTATTCTATTTTTGTTTATTAACTTTCTGTTTCATCCATTTGCAAATACAAAAGGATTTAAATTAGAGTCTCAACCGCACTTGGGTGAGGAAACAGCGCCAGTTGAAATTGTGCAATTTGGTGATTACAAATGCTCTTCATGTCAATCCTTTAATGAATCTTTGTTTCCAAAAATCCAAGAGGAGTTCATTGCGACTGAGAAAGCGAAATACTACTTTGTTAATTATCCATTCCTCCATAAAGATTCCACGAGGGCTGCTGAATTTGCTGAGGTTGTTTATAAAGAATTAGGTAATGATGTATTCTGGCAATTTCATCATGTTCTGTATGACAAACATAAAAAAGGATCTGAAACGAAAGATGTTTTAACTGAATCGTTCTTAACGAAAACCCTTAGTGGTCTAGTTAGTGAAGAAGAAACGGACAGAGTTGTTAAAGCCTATAAGAGTGGAGCAGGTGAGAAACGAGTAGAAGCTGACCTTGCTTATGCAAATAAAAAGAATGTTTCAGAAACGCCTACCTTATTTGTAGATGGTAAGCGTTTTGAAGGAACTAGTTTATCTGAATTAAAACAAATGGTTGAGGATTCAACCGACGAATAAATAAAGGCGCTGTGAAGGCGTCTTTTTTTGTTGCATTCTAATTAATTGGTTCCTCTGCCGGCGGAAAAATCATTAAATAAACGTTTGTTTAAGGTATAAATAGTTAAACAAACGTTTGATTAACGAATAGTATTGACTTTTAGATCCCCGGCATGAAGAATAGAGAAGTACAATTGAATAAAATGGAAAAGGTGTACTGATTCCAGTACTTAATAGGGAAATTGGTGAAAAACCAATGCGGTCCCGCCACTGTAAGAAGTAAGGACGGTGCGTTACCCCACTTATCAATGATAGGGAAGGGGCATTCGTTCAACAAAGCTTCAAGCCAGGAGACCTGCCTTTTCTAAAGCACTGATTGACCTACGGACGATAGGGGGGTGTAACGGAGAAGACTGGGAAAAAGTCTATTTGTTATGCATGCTCTTATGAAAAGAGTATGCATTTTTTATTGTTTAGAAAAGGAGAGATGATATGAAAAAGAATGTAAGCGAATCAAGAGTGTATAAGAGCAGCCGTATTTTTCCGCCTGACCTTAACAGTCATGGGACATTATTTGGGGGTAAGCTCCTTGCCGATATGGATATGCTAGCATCAATCGCAGCGACGAGGCATTCTCGTCTAGAGTGCGTGACGGTGTCGATGGATACGGTTGAGTTTTTACATCCTATAACGGAAGAAGATTCGATTCATTATGAAGCATTTGTCATATGGACAGGTAAAAGCTCAATGGAAGTTTTTGTGAAAGTAAACGCCGAACATCTTTTAACGGGTGACAATCGAATAGCAGCGACGTGCTTTATTTCGTTTGTTGCCTTGCTAGAAGGAAGACCAATGAAAGTACCTGGAATTCAGCCGGAAACTGAAGGGGAGAGGCAACTTAACGAGCTAGCCCAAAAACGTGCTCAAACAAGATTGGATCGTAAAAAAACAAGCAAGAATCTAGGGGAAATCCTAGCGTTGTTATAATCCGAAAAGAGGGCCGGAATATTCCGGCTCTCTTTTGTTAGCTGTGAGACATTTTATCGTTTTACTTTGGCTCCTCTCTAAAAGATGGTTGTTTTATATTTAAAACCCCATTTAGCTGATTGGAGAGGGAATCACCCCTCACTTTTATAGAAACAATATTTACGAGAGAGGCTACTTTTTAGATCCCTTAGAATAGTAAACTTTTTGTGGAAATCAAGTTAGTAAAAGAGTGTTGAGTGGTATAGGGATGAGAGTGAAATGAATAAAAACAAAGGAGACGGCCAATGTGGATTAGACATGATTTCTTCAAGTATATAACCGGTATTATTCTATTATTAATTTGTTTTTTCTTTTTGACAGAATTAGATTTATTGAAACCGGTGAAAACAATTATAGGTACATTGTTTTATCCAGTATTAATTGCTGGTTTTTTGTATTATGCGATCAAGCCTATTGTTAAGTTATTAAAAAAGATTCCATTTGTATCAGATATTGTCGCGATTTTAATTGTGTTTATAGGGATTGCGGGTATCCTCTATACTGGATTCACTTTTCTAGCAAATCCAATTCAGAGTCAAGTGTCAGAGTTTTCGAAGGAGTTGCCTGAGAAGCTGAAAGAATCAGCAAAAGAAGCTGAGAAAATGATGGAGAAAAATGATATGGGGATGCTTTCTGTAGAAAACCTTCAACAAAAAGCAACGAGTTATTTAGGGAATTTAACGCAAAGCCTCGGTGATCATATTATGCAGGTTGTGAGTGCGTTAACGAGTGCTACGACAGTCCTTGTAATCGTACCTTTTGTCTTATTCTATTTTCTTAAAGATGATCATAAATTAAGCCCATTTCTCCTGAGATTTATTCCAAATAAACATCAGGGTGAAGGAGAAAAGATCCTTCATAAAGTTGATGAAACTTTATCGGCCTATATTATCGGCCAAATTATTGTAGCAATCGTGGACGGTGTCCTAATGTATGTTGGTTATTTAATCATTGGACTACCTTATGCATTAATATTAGGCCTATTTGTGATGGTCACAGCAGTTGTCCCGTTCTTTGGGCCGATTATTGGTGTTATACCTGCTCTGGTTGTCGCTTTAACACAAGAGCCGATGTTAGCATTGTATGTGATTATTATTACGATAGTTGTTCAACAGTTAGAAGGAAACTTGGTAGCGCCTGTTGTCCTAGGTAAAAGGTTAAACATACACCCTTTAACCATCATTTTACTACTAATTGTAGCGGCGGCTTTATATGGGTTCATTGGGATGCTGATTGCTATTCCACTTTACTCCGTCATTAAGGTCATCGTTAAGAATTTCTATGAATTTTATCGAATACGGCATCGATCCGAATTAACTGAATAACGGTAAAAGCCCCTATTTCATTGAGAAGTAGGGGCTTTTATTTGAGTAACACCTAAAAACATGTTGAGTAATCGCCTTATAAATAAATATGTGCAAGACGCTCATATGATTTTCTTCGCTCATCATAATCATGTATGTTTGTGAGGACCATGAATTCTTCAGTTTGATAGTGTTCGGCTAATGCGTCGATTTTCTTCTTCACTGTTTCTCTAGATCCTATTATCATTCGTTTTCGATTATTTTTTACTCGTTCTTCTTCCGTTACGGTATAACGGTGCTGTTTAGCTTCGTCAATGGATGGCACTCGACTATCAAGACCTTTTTCTACTCGCAGAAGCCAGAGATCCTGACTTAAAGCAAGTTCTTCCGCCTCTTCGTCAGTTTCTCCACATACGACAAATAAGGCAATAATAGCTGAGGGAGAAGGACTATAATAAGTAGGTTGGAACTGTTGATAGTAAGTTTGGAGAGCGTTCTTCCCTCGATCAGGTTTAATAAAATGCCCAAAGACATAGCCAATGCCCAATTCTGCTGCTTTTTTAGCACTATTCTCACCCATCCCTAATAGCCAAAGAGAAGGGGGTGAGTCGGTTTGAGGAGCTGCTTTTATGCCGGCAAACTCGTGTCCTCTCGGCATAGAGTCAGTCAAGTAGTGGGAGAGCTCTTCTAATTGACGTGGGAATTCATTCAAGCTTTTATTAATGCCATCTGTTAAAGCTAATCGTGTTTTTGCTGTACCACCGGGTGAACGGCCGACTCCAAGGTCTACACGTCCTGGATGAAGAGCTTCTAGTTGTCGGAAATTCTCTGCCACTTTGAATGGACTATATTGTGGAAGTAGGACACCACCAGAGCCTACCTTGATATTAGAGGTTGAGGCTGCGATGTGAGACATCATAATCTCTGGAGAAGTGCTGGCAAGTCCTTTTGTACTATGGTGTTCTGCAAACCAGTATCGGTAGTAACCAAGAGCTTCTGCAGTACGTGCGAGTTCACGCGTATGCTCAAGTGTTTTATAGGCATTACTCCCTGAAGGTATAGGGGCTTGATCAAGAATGCTTAATGTAACCATGGTTAGACTCCTTCCGCTTTAATAAATAGTATTAACCTTCTACCATTATCGTAACGCGATAGGAAGGCATGTGATAGTAAGATGACTTTCTATTTAAGATTTATTGTGAAATATTGAACAAACTTATTGCGTTTAATACAAAACAGACATATAATTAGAATATAGAAATTGTGAAGTATTTCACATGATTGCATCCTTTTATGTGAAATACTTCACAATTATACAAGGAGGAATGATTGATGAAAGTAGCAGTTGTTGGATGTACACATGCCGGAACGGCGGCAGTTACGAATATAGCAACACGTTATCCTGAAGCAGATATTACGGTTTATGAGCGGAATGATAATGTCTCTTTCTTATCTTGCGGAATTGCTCTTTATGTTGGAGGAGTTGTAAAAGATCCAAAAGGTTTATTCTATTCATCTCCTGAGAAGTTAGAAGAGATGGGTGTCACAATGAAAATGAAGCATGAAGTATTAGATATTGATTCTATAAACAATCGCATTCGCGTTAAGAATTTGAATACAAAAGAAGTGTTTGAGGATGATTACGATAAGCTTGTGATGGCAACAGGATCATGGCCGATTATTCCGCCAATTGAAGGAATTCAACTTAATAATATCCTTTTATCAAAAAACTATACTCAAGCTAATACAATTATCGAACGAGCAAAGGAAGCTAAGCGCGTAACCGTTATTGGAGCAGGCTATATTGGAGTTGAGTTAGTAGAGGCTTTTCAGAAATATGGAAAAGAAGTAACTTTAATTGATGGAGAAGACCGTATCTTAAGTAAGTATCTTGATCCAGAGTTTACAGATATAATTGAAGAGGACTTCAAGACTCGTGGCATTCGTCTTGCGCTTAACGAAACAGTGACTCGATTTGAAGGTGAGGAACACGTCTCTAAAGTAGTGACAACCAGTGGAGAGTATGAAGCAGATCTCGTTATTCTTTCTGTAGGCTTTCGTCCGAACACAGATCTTCTTAAAGGGCAGGTAGAGATGATGCCAAACGGGGCCATTATTGTAGATGAATATATGAGAACGAGTAAGCAAAATATTTTTGCTGCTGGTGATAGCTGTGCTATACAATACAATCCAACTGGTGAAAATGCTTATATTCCTTTAGCCACAAATGCTGTGCGTATGGGTACCCTCGTTGGACAGAACATTATGAAACCAACGATCAGATATATGGGCACTCAGGGGACATCTGGTTTACACCTTTTTGATCACAGTATGGCTTCTACTGGTTTAACTGAGAAGGCAGCTATTAGTACGGGGAAGAATGTGAAAACAATCACAATAAAAGAAAACAATCGTCCAGAGTTTATGCCAGATTATGAAGTGATCACACTGAAGGTGGTTTATGAAGAGGATACTCGGAGAATTCTTGGTGCTCAAGTCATCTCTAAAGCAGACGTAACGCAATCAATCAATACACTATCTGTTTGTATTCAAAACAAAATGACTATAGATGAATTAGGATACATCGATTTCTTTTTCCAACCACATTTTAATAAACCGTGGAACTTTCTAAATCAGGCTGGTCTACAGGCCGCTTTATAGATAATTATCCGCTGGCATATAGCTAGCGGATTTCGTGTGTAATGAGAAGTAGAAACATTTTCTTCTACTTGCATCCTCTCGATACGATAGCCATAATGAAGGTTAGAATTTGTGTAGGAGAGAGTGAACAAGTAGTGACCAATAAAAGTATAAATAAAGCAACGAAACAAAGTCATACGCGTATTTATCTTGTACGACATGGTGAAAGTGAATGGAATGCAGCAGGAAATCTTTATTGTGGACGAACAGATATTGGACTTTCTACGGGGGGAGCCACTCAAGCGAAGAGTGCAGGCGACTTTCTAAGTTCGGTTTCGTTTGATCGAGCTTATGCTTCTCCATTAATACGTGCACGTCATACAGCTGAACTCATTTTAGGAGAACGAGATTTGCCGATTCAAATAGATGAACGGGTCTATGAAGGTGATTTTGGAGAGTGGGAAGGTAGATCGAAAGCAGAGTTTATTAAAGAAGATCCTGACTCATGGGATAATTGGATGGCTAACCCATGGGAAACAAGAGCGGGGCGAACGGGTGAAACGGCTCGTGAAATGTATGAAAGAGCGTCATCTTTTTTTAAGGAAATAAGTGAAAAGCATTCCGGTGAAACGGTGCTCGTTGTTGCGCACAACAACACGATTCGTTTCTTTTTAGCAGGAGTACTTGGGATGCCTTTTGCCAACTATCGTCGCATCTTTCAAGATAATACAGGAATAAATATCCTTGATGTGGCTGGCGATGAAATCGTGATCCGCAGTCTGAATATCAACTCTCATCTAAGTGCAGATAGATAGAAAAAAGCGATGCAGCTGCATCGCTTTTTTTATTGAGAAAGCTCTTTATATGATTTTTTTACGACGCTACTTAAAGCGATCAAGGCAATGACGTTGGGCAACACCATGAATGCATTAAATGTATCGGCAAGCTGCCATACGAACGGCACATTTAAAACAGTTCCTAGGACGATGAAAACAAGAACAGCACCACGATAGTAAGGGACGCTTTTTTGTCCAAATAAATAATTTACATTTGTTTCACCAAAGTAAGCCCAGCCTAAAATTGTTGTGAAACTAAAGAACAAAAGACTAAATGCAATAAAGTAAACGCCAAAGCCACCGAGTCCACTCGTGAAACTAGCCTGGGTTAATTCAATTCCAGTAAGGTTAGAACTTGCCCCGTCCGTTACAAGAATTACGAGTGCTGTAACGGTACAAATAATCACGGTATCGATGAGAACACCTACCATGGCTACAAATCCTTGTTGAGCAGGGTGTTTCACTTCCGCTACAGCATGAGCGTGCGGCGTTGATCCCATACCGGCTTCATTGGAAAATAAACCTCTTGCAACTCCATAACGAATGGCTTCTTTGATGGAAGCGCCAAGTACCCCGCCTCCAGCTGATTCTGGAGTGAATGCCGATTCAACGATAAGTGATAGTGCTGGAAGTACTTGATCAAAATGTAAGACAAGAATGATAAGAGCTCCGATAATGTAGAGTAACGCCATAACCGGAACGACATTGCCTGCAAATCGAGCAATTCGATTGATACCACCGAATAGTATTAAACTAATTAAAATCGCTACACCTATGCCGATCGCCAGCGGTGGAATTTGAAATGCGGTTTGAAAAGCCTCGGCTATTGAATTAGATTGCACCATATTCCCAACAAAACCAAGCGCACAAATGATCGCAATCGCAAAGAAGGCGGCTAATTTTTTACTACCTAGACCGTCGCGAATATAGTAAGCGGGTCCGCCTTTTACGACCCCGTTTTCTTTTACGCGAAATTTCTGAGCTAGAACAGCTTCAGCAAAGATCGTTGCCATACCAAGAAAGGAAGAGATCCACATCCAAAAAATAGCACCTGGTCCACCTGCTGCAATAGCAGTGGCTACCCCGGCTAAATTCCCTGTCCCTACTTGAGCCGCAATGGCTGTTGAGAGGGCCTGGTAAGACGAAATTCCTTTTTGTTTCTTTTTTGAAAACAGAGGTCCAAATGTTTGTCGAAATCCTTCTTTTAAGCCAGTAAACTGGATAAATCCAAGACGTATCGTGAAAAACAACCCAGTTCCAAGGAGGAGGGAAATCATTATGGGTCCCCAAAGAACCGCGTTAATTGCTTCTATTACTTGCACTGTTGTCAACTCGCTCTCATGAAAAAATAAGATTCTCCCATAATAGCTTACTTTTTCACTATACTTCAACCCATTAAATCGCTATGGTATACATTTCCTTAGTAATTAGTTTGTGATTGAAGTTGTTTTCTCGAGCTTTTTTGTTTCTGAATCCATTGATAGAAGAACAGAATACCAATCACAAAGAGCCCTAGAATCATGTAGAGATTAGCATAACCGAGAGAAGTCACAATGATGCCGAGTACGAATGACCCCGTTGCGATTCCAGTATCGAAAAAGGTGAAAAAAGTTGCCGTTGCATGCGCGCTTCTTGATTCGGGAGCTGCTTGGATAGCAAGTGTTTGGAAGCTTGGTACAATCGAACCGTATCCTAACCCGATAAATGCCCCTGCAAGAAGTAACATCCATGCTTGTGTTGTAAAGCTAAGAGTTACGAGACCAAGAGCAAACAAAATAAATGCAGGAAGAATAACAGTATTAGGTCCTCTCAAATCAAACATCCTGCCAGTGAATGGTCGTGAGACAAGCATAGCTACAGCGAATACTGCGAAGAAGAATCCCGCAGCTTCAAGAAGACCGATTGATTTCGCGTATAGAGAGATAAATGAAATGACGCTTGCATAAGAGAAAGCAACAAAGAGTCCAACGATTGCAATGGGGAATGATTTTATTTCAAAAAGATCATCAAATGACAATTTTTTCTTAGGTATAGGTTCGGTATTTTCTATGGCTTTTACGCCTAGTGTGCAAAGAACCCCTATCACCATTATGGTACTTAATACAAGGAAAATTGTTATATATGAAGCATATTGAAGAAGCGTTAGGGCCAGGAAGGGACCTGTAACAACTGCAAGGTTCATAGACATTGCGAAATAACCTAAACCTTCTCCACGTCGTTCTCTTGGAATTGTGTCTGCAGCAATTGCTCCGGCTGCCGTGGTAACAATACTAAACCATACACCGTGAAAGAATCGTAGTAAGAGTAAAGCATAGTAGTTATCTACTAATGGATAGATAAAAGAAGCCGCAGCAAACAGAGAAGCACTCGTTACAAGCATTTTCTTTTTGCCAAAGCGATCAATTAATTTTCCAGAGAAAGGGCGAACAATAATAGCAGATAGTAAGAAAATCGTAATAATAAGACCTGCTTGAGATTCGCTTCCGCCAAGTTCCTCTGTAACGTATATAGGGAGTAAGGTTAGAAGTGCATAGAAAACAATGAAGATAAATAGATTACTAGTTGAGATATTTAAAAAGCTTTTTGTCCAAATGGGCTGTTTATTAGACATGTGTTTTCTCTCCTTTCTGTTGCCCTATTTTGTTTAAGAGATGATAAAAGTGAATCTGTTCTTCAGTTGATAGATGTTGAAGGAGGGATTCTTCCATCTCTTTAATAGAATCTTTTATGGTAGGCAAAAGCTCTTCTGCCTCATGAGTAAGACTAACAATGCGTTCACGCTTATCGGAACCTTCCATTCGATTAATCCAGTTATTTTGTTCCATTCGAACAAGAGTACGAGTGGTAGTTGGCGCTTCAACATTTAAGTATTTCCAGATATCCGTCTGTTTCATAGGACCGAATTGATCAAGACAATAGAGAATCGTCCATTGTGAACTATACAAGTTATACTCTTTCAATAGCTCGTTTACTTCTTTTGTGATGTGTCGCACTTGTTGATGTAACGAATGGAAAATATCGCTTGTTGAAATCATGTTTACTCCCCTTTTTATTTACCTAGGTAAATAATTGCATAAACACTAGTTTACCTATATGCGCTTAGGTTGTAAAGGAATTTGTTCTGGACAGGCAGGTGTATCTGAACTTTGACTAAAACAGAGAAAGGTGGATTCCGAAATTCCTATTCATACAAAAAGATGGAAAATATGGACGATGTTTCTTGTGGAAGAACGTAAACTAAATTATGATGAAAGTATTTAGTAATTCGACAAAAATCACTCTTGATCTCAAGGGGGAGGCTATACATTGGAAAAGTATAAGAAAAAATTCCTTTTGAATATGGAAGAAAAATATGAGGAAATAAAAACTAGAAATGAAAGTGTTACAGAGAAGGAATTGTATCAGTTGCTACATACGTTTAAAGGAACTGCAGGAACGGTAGGGTATACAAAAGCTGCCGAAAAAGCAGAAACACTTCTCAATCAATTTGAATTCGAAAGTGGGCGCTATTATAGCAGCGTGGAGACAATCAGGTTTCTAGATAATGTCATGGTTGATATTCGTGAAGAAGCACCGGATGTTAGTCTTGAAGAGGGCGACACACCTAAAATGATTATGATCATTAATTCAAATCCCCTCTATTTAATTGAGATGAAAGAGGAGCTAGAAAGAACGGGGTACATCGTCTTTGCTGCTATGGATTTATCAAAGGCTCGTGCAGCTTTATATGACATGTATCCTGACTGCATTATCATAGAATTTCAATTAATTGAAAGAGATGAGAGCGGTATTGGAAGAGAAGTGAGAGAAAAAGCAGAGCTCCAATTCATCCCTCTTATTCTAACGAACACAGAAAGGTCAGAATCTAATCGGATGAAAGCCTATGAATTTGGAGCAGATGATTTTCTCGATTTAGATGTAAAAAAAGATGAGTACTTATTACGAGTGAATCGTAAAATCGAGAAAAGAAAATTAATCGTTCACTCTGTACTAACTGATGAACTAACAGGTGCCTATAATCGTAAATTTCTCGACAGCCAGCTTAATTATATGCGGTATGATCTCGTTCGGAATGGTGAGAACGCCTCCTTAATTATTTTTGATATTGATCACTTTAAAGCAGTGAATGATAAGTATGGTCATCTTATGGGAGACCAAGTATTAAAAAAACTTGCTCAATTTATCATTTCAGAAAAGCGAAATACAGACACATTTATACGCTATGGGGGTGAAGAGTTTGTCTTGATCCTCCCCGATACAAACTCAAATCAAGCAGCGAAATTTCTTGAAAGGCTTCTCGCAGGTTTCAGAAAGAAAGAGTTTCGAACAAATGATAATTCTTTTTCGGTCACGTTTTCAGGTGGGGTAGTCGATATAGATGCTTCTTCCTCAAATCAACAGTTACTAAATTGTGCGGATGAAGCTCTCTATCGAGCCAAAGCCAATGGAAGAAACCAGGTAGTTATTTATCAAAGCGATAAAATGATGTCGAAGAGACTAAAATCTATTCGTATTGCTATTGTTGATGACGATGAAATTATGAGAAATCTTCTAACTTCTAAGCTTAGCAATATTCCCATTGATGGAAACTATGAAATAGAAGTGAGAAGTTATGAAGAAGGCTATTCTTTCTTTGAAGATACATGGCATAAAACGGGGGCACCGTGTCTCGTTCTTCTAGATGGGATCATGCCTGGTATGGATGGGAATGAAGTACTTAGTAAACTACGAGAAGAGCATGACCATAGTGATTATGCTGTTATGATGTTAACAGGGAGAAAAGCAGAAAAAGACATTATTCAATCTCTAGAGCTTGGTGCAGATGACTATATTACAAAACCATTTAGGATTGAAGAACTTGAAGCAAGGATAAATAAACTAATTCAAAAGATATTATAATCTTCTCTATACTAAATGATATTAGAATTCAGTCGATATATGGAGTAAGAAGAAATGACTTAGGAAGCTTTCTAACTCCAATAAATAGAAATGAGGAGAAATATGGGACCAAAACTATTAGTAGCAGAAGATGAAGAGATTCTAAGAATGTTAATCGTTGATACACTTGAAGATGATGGGTATGACATCGATGAGGCTGAAGATGGGGCGGAAGCATACAATTTTATTCAAGATAATGACTATGATTTAGTATTACTTGATTACATGATGCCTGAGATGACTGGCCTTGAAGTTATCAAAAAAGTTCGCTCTGAAGGGAACATGGATGTCAAAATCATGATGCTAACGGCAAAGGCTCAGAAGAAAGATGAAGAGATTGCAAGAGAAGCTGGGGCGAATTATTTTATTTCAAAACCGTTTAGTCCTGTTGAGCTTGCGAGCGTCGTAGAGGATATTCTTGGTGAATAGAAGGTGGAAAAGTAGTTTATCACGTCAATTTGTCTGGTTTATGAGCGGGTTTTTGTTATTGATTTTAATAGTAGCCGTAGGATTGGGGCTCTATAGTCAGTCGATTGAAAAAAAATATGAGGAAAAAGTTGTTAACCTTAGAGAAAAGCAGCAGTACGCTGTTGAACTAGAAGATAGTTTGAATGATATGTTTTTTGAAGCACGAGGCTATCTGGGATTTCGTTTGGATGATCCGTTTCTCAATAATTACGAAGCCAAAAAGAATTCGATCGTCGATAAAATCAATCAGTTAGAGCCGAAATTGAACAGTCCCGAAGAGAAAGAATATCTCACATATCTTCAAGATAAGTTAATAAATTATTATAACCTGTTTGAAGAAGCGAAAGGTCAGGTAGCTAGTGATAATACGACTGGATTACAAATCTTATCTCAAAATCAAGGTGGCAGCAATCTCGTTTACAATTTAAGAGATCAAACGAGAAATTTAGTTTCTGACGTTGAGAATGAAATAACCGCAACAGAGAAGAATTTAATTGATCGTTTAGCGAACTTACAAATTCTATTTGTTCTCTTTGTAGTATTCCTTCTCTTAATAGCTACCATTCTTGCTGGGATAATGGCTCGTCGTATTGGGAAACCGCTGCAAGAGCTCGCTTTGGCATCCAGTCAAATGTCTTCCGGTGAAAATGTAGCGGTACCGCATGTCAGAAGGTCAGATGAGCTTGGAGAGCTTGCTAGATCATTTAATTTAATGATCACAAATATTCAACAAAACGAAAAAGCACTTATTGCATCAAATGAAACGTTGTTGGAGCAAAGCGAAGAACTTCAAAGTAGTAAAAATACCCTTGAAGAAAATGTAAAAGTAATGAACGTTCAGAAGCAAGTGTTAGAACATCGTAATGAATTAAACCGTTCACTTGCTTCAACGCTAAATAAGAATGAGTTATTACAAAGTATTATTACGAACATGATTCATATCTTAAGTTCAGATAAAGGGATTATTGTGATGCTGAATCAAGGAAAAGATTATGCGTCGTTAGGCATCAGCCAGGAGAAGGTACATCAGTGGATTGATCATCTTACGGATGGACCTGGAATAAAAGCAGTTCAACAAAAGCGGTATCACATTGTACAAAGACCAGCCTCAGTTGGAGAAGCAGGATATCATGGTGATGAAGTTCTCTCAAATGATCTGTATATCCCTGTGGTTTCAAGTAATGAAGTAGTAGCTTTATTGTGCATTACTAGAACTGGGGTAGAATACAAGCCAGAAGAAGTATCGGAAATCAATGGTTTATCACGTCAAATTTCTCTTGCTTTAGATAAAATCCTATTATATGAAACAACAGAGAATGAACGACAGGTGAATAGAGAAATATTGAATACGATTCGAGAGGGAATTCAACTCGTAGACAGGGAAGGAACGACGCGTGCTGTTAATGATCAAATGTGTACGATGTTGGATGCCTGTTTCCCTGATGGCGTAAACGAAAAAACATTTGCTGAGTGGAGTTCGAAGTTTCTTCTGCAAGTTGATTTAGATGATCGCGATGCAGTAAAGTCGTACGTGCATGACGTCATTGCGGGTGTTAAACCTAAGCAAAGTGAATTAATTTATCAAACAAATACAGAACCAGCGCTCTTTATTCAAATGTATTATGAGCATTTATATAATGGTGATAAGTTCATTGGATCGATTTTTGTTCATCGCGATATTACTCGTGAACATGAGGTAGATGAAATGAAAAATGAATTCGTTAGTACAGTTAGTCATGAACTTAGAACGCCGCTTTCAAGTGTTCTTGGCTTTACAGAGCTTATGCTCTCAAAAGAGCTAAAACCTGAGAAGCAAAAGAAATATTTAAGCACGATTTATAAAGAAGCGAAGCGATTAACCTCGCTTATTAATGACTTTCTTGATATACAGCGGATGGAAGCTGGAAAGCAAAATTATGACAAAGCAAGAGTGAATTTGAAAGAAATTATTGAAGAAGTGCTCGATAACTATCGCGTTCATTCTCATCTTCATTCTTTTATGATTGAAGACACAACAGATGAACATGAGATTATTGGAGATGCAGATAAGATCAAACAGGTCATCAATAATTTCATTAGCAATGCGGTAAAGTATTCTCCAGAAGGTGGGGCGATACTAACGCGATTCAGAGTAGGAGAAGGTCAGCTTTATGTGGATATTAAAGATGAGGGTCTTGGAATTCCACAAGATGCTCTAGCTAAACTCTTTACGAAGTTTTATCGCGTTGATAATTCAGATCGACGTCAAATTGGTGGAACTGGGCTCGGGCTTGCTATATCGAAAGAGATTTTGTTAGCGCATGATGGTGATGTGGAAGTTACTTCTGAGCTTGGGAAAGGAAGTACATTCACACTTGTTTTTCCTCTGATAAGAGAAAGGTTGCCAATAGAACCGAAATCAGGGGAATTGGAGGATTCAGGTGTATTGATTGTAGAGGACGATGATAGCCTTGCCCTTTTATTGATGGAGGAAATTACTGAAAGTGGATTTGCGGCCCATCATTGCCGCAGTGGTGAAGCAGCGATCAAAATGCTTGAGACAATGACTCCAAAAGGAATTGTGCTAGATATTATGTTAGATGGGCGAATGAGCGGATGGGATGTTTTGAAAGCCGTGAAGCAATCAGAGCGTACGAAGGATATTCCAATCTTTGTATCTACAGTAAGTGAGGAGAAGCAGCGAGGTTTTGAGCTAGGTGCAAATGACTACCTTATTAAGCCTTATCCCCCTCAAAATCTTACAAAATCATTGATTAAATCTATCGTTAACAAGAATAATAACGGTAAGATACTAGTTCCGGATTATTCGATTGAAGATATAAAAAAAGGCTTATCCGAATAATCGGATAAGCCTTTTTTCTAAATTAATTTCGTTGTCCAATCTTCACAGTTCCATACATCTGTTGCAATGTCTTGATAGAATTCAGGTTCATGGGAGATCAGAATGATGCTACCCTTGTATTCGTTTAAAGCACGTTTCAATTCAGCTTTCGCTTCTACATCAAGGTGGTTTGTTGGCTCATCAAATACGAGCAAGTTGGATTCTGTGTTCATCAATTTACAAAGTCTAAGTTTCGCTTTCTCGCCGCCGCTAAGAACGTCGACCCTGCTCTCAATATGCTTCGTTGTTAGGCCGCACTTGGATAAGGCAGCTCGAATTTGAGCCTGGCTGTAGTGGGGAAACTCTCTCCACATCTCTTCAATACAAGTGTTAGATGTTCTTGTCTTAATTTCTTGTTCAAAATAACCAGTATAAAGGTAATCACCAAGCTCAACTGAACCTTCAATCGGCTTAATTTCGCCAAGTATACTGCGAAGAAGTGTCGTTTTACCAATCCCATTTGCACCCATAAGGGATATTTTTTGCCCTCTTTCCATTGAAAGATTTAATGGACGGGATAGTGGTTCATCGTAACCAATAACAAGATCTTTTGTTTCAAAGATGAGCTTGCCAGAAGCCCGAGCTTGCTTAAAATGAAACTCTGGTTTTGGCTTTTCTTTGGCGATCTCAATTACATCCATCTTATCAAGCTTCTTTTGTCTCGACATCGCCATGTTACGCGTTGCAACTCTTGCTTTGTTTCTCGCAACAAAATCCTTCAATTGAGAGATCTCCTGCTGCTGCTTTTTAAACGCTGCTTCAACCTGTTGTTTTTTCACTTCGTATACAGATAAGAAGTTATCATAGTCACCTACGTATCTTGTTAGCTCTTGATTTTCCATGTGATAAATCAAGTTGATTACGCTATTTAAGAAAGGAATATCGTGAGAAATGAGTATAAACGCGTTCTCATATTCTTGTAAGTAACGCCTGAGCCATACAATGTGCTGCTCATCAAGAAAGTTTGTCGGTTCATCGAGAAGGAGAATATCAGGCTTCTCGAGAAGAAGTTTAGCAAGAAGGACCTTTGTTCTTTGACCACCACTTAAATCTTGTACATCTTTTTCAAGGCCGATTTCATCTAGTCCAAGCCCACGTGCAATTTCTTCTACCTTTGCATCAATTACGTAGAAATCATTGTTAGCGAGCATATCTTGCATTGTTCCTGTTTCTTCTAACAATTTTTCTAGCTCTTCTGGAGAAGCTTCCCCCATTTTCGCAAATAGCTCGTTCATTTCTGCTTCGTAATCAAACAAATACTGAAAAGCGCCTTTAAGGGCGTCACGAATCGTCATGCCTCGTTCAAGAACAGTGTGCTGATCGAGATAGCCGACTCTTACATTTTTCGACCATTCAACTGTTCCTTCATCTGGTTCTAACTTTCCAGTAATAATATTCATAAATGTCGACTTACCTTCGCCGTTAGCCCCAACAAGTCCAATATGTTCGCCTTTTAGAAGACGAAATGATACATCATCAAAAATAGCACGGTCACCGAATCCGTGTGTTAGGTTTTTCACGGTTAATATACTCATAGGAAAACACCCTTTATTTATGGTTTAACAATCCTCATTGATTATATCGGACTATGGGCTGGGATGAAAGTAAGGAAGATGAGAAAACGATGGGAATTTTCGTAAAAAGCAGCCGTATAGTAAGAAAGACACAACATAAGGCGTGATGAGGCATTTGACCTATGAAAAATAAAGGAACATTTACATCGTGTTTCATTTAGCTTAATAGTGTACGTTTACACTAGAGGGGCTTCATAAAACGGAGCTTTTATTTTAAAGGGGAGGGAAAATGAATGAATACCACACGTCGTAGGGTTTATGGAACGGTTGCTTTTATGTTAGTTGTGTCGTTGATTATGATGTATTTCACGATTACACCATCTTTTGCTGATGGATCTGGAACTTCATCATCACCTTTTTCAGTTAATCAGGGAATAGCAAATCAAGGTAGTACAGGGTCAGTTGAAGGGTATATTGTTGGAAAGCCAGTCTCAACTTCCTCCGTAACTACGTCTGACTTCTCAGATGACTATGCGATCGCGATTGCCGATCAAGTGAATGAAACAAATGTAAATGAAATGCTTTTCGTCCAGATTCCATCACCTTTCAGAAGTGAATTTGGGTTGCAAAGTAATCCTAGTTTACTAGGTGAAGCTGTTGTGGTCAGTGGAAGTCTAACAGATTATTTCGCTCATACTGGAGTGAAGAGTGTTTCCGATATGGAATTAAGTGATGGTGGAGGAAGTGGGGATCCTAACGACCCAGGTGATGGAGAACCATCCCCTTACGATGATACATACTATAGCTCGGCTGTTGGTAAAACTGGTAGTGCCTTAAAATCTGAGCTGCATCTTATCATCGATGATCACAATGAGCTAACTTACAGTGAAGTTTGGGATGCCCTACGCGTGACGGATGAAGACCCAGCGAACCCGAACAACGTACTTCTTCTTTATAGTGGCAGATCTCAAAGCAAATATGAGAATGGTGGTAACGTTGACGACTGGAATCGTGAACACGTTTGGGCGAAGTCTCACGGGGATTTTGGGACATCTATGGGGCCAGGAACAGATATTCATCATTTACGTCCAACTGATGTAACAGTCAATAGCTCACGTGGTAATCTTGATTTTGATAACGGGGGATCGCCTCAATCTGAAGCACCCGATAACTATTATGATAGTGATTCTTGGGAGCCTCGTGACAGTGTGAAAGGTGATGTAGCACGGATGATTTTCTACATGGCTGTTCGTTACGAAGGGGACAGTGGTGAAGTGGACCTTGAAGTAAATAATCTTGTGAATAATGGCTCTTCACCATTTATTGGGAAAGTCTCTGTGTTAAAAGCATGGAATGAAATGGACCCCGTGGATTCTTTTGAAGAAAATCGAAACAATGTTATTTATGATCAATACCAACATAATCGCAATCCGTTTATTGATCATCCAGAATGGGTGGAAGCGATTTGGTAGCAAGAAAAGAGCACCTGCCCTTAGGTAGGTGCTTTTTTCTATAAATTTCGCATTAAACGTTTTGCGATCTGTTCATAATGATCCTTAGTAATCCCTGGCGCAAATTCTTCTGGAAGATCATCTAGATTAGGAAGAGGAGTCCCTTCTGGTGCCCCTCAATCACCATTAGTTTTTCACCATTTTCCGGGTTAGTCCTTTTCCATATTTGTTTAATACCTAAGTAATCGCTAACACTCCAAGTATAAAGAACATTGTTCAATCCTTGTTTTTCAAATTTTCGAGCATAGTCAAATTTGGAGTTATCAAGGCTCGGAATCGGAAGCATTTTTGTTAAGTCTGTACCTGTCGCGATCTCTATCGCTTTTGCGTATGCAAGTACATGAGTTCCACCACTTACGAGTAAGTGCCAATCATTTCTAGGGCTGTAGGATGATCGGTCATTTCATAGACGCGCATCTTATGCGTTCTTGCATCAACCTTAAGAAAAATTATGGAGGAGGTCAAGCACTAGATTGCCGCTACTGAAGACATAATCTCCGGGACAGTTGCCCATTTCATCTGCAGCATGAGCTGTATTTCGCACGTCTTTACTATTTTGTAATGGAGTTAAATCAGGTGGCGCTTGAAAAGAACTTCCAGTGGTCAACAAGTTGATCGAGGTTGTGACTAATTCCACATGTCCAAATTCTTCTGCAGTAATACTGGCAACAAGGTTATAAAAAAGGCTTCAGCTTTTTTTCTCACGAAGGCTAAACGACTGGAACATGTACTTATTTAGTGTAGACAATTCTCCAAAGCGTCCTCCAAGTAAATCCTGTACAGCAGCTGCGTTTGCATCCCTATGATCTAGTATCGGAAGCTCAATTAACTGCTTATTGATTCGCTAAAACATGCAATCCCCCCTTTAATTAGGAAATACCCAGGCAATTTGTTGAATGGGAACAAAAAAAGGGGTTTCGTTCACTTATAAAACAATATGATCTGGCATCACGGATTCGAGCATTCCTTGGAGTGAGCCATTTGTTGTTTGAACTGATATCAATCTCCCTTCAATTGATATCAGTGTTTGATAGAGGGATCTACAGAACTGACTAATTGGGGGTGTTGACTCAAATTCTCTCATCCTCTCAAAAGTGTCCTTAAGCTATATTAATTTACGCACTGTATAGGTTGTCATAGTCGATAAGAATGGAATGAACCCATATGAGTGATGACCCATAGTCTGTAAAAAGGAGGGGGAAAAGATAAGTGAAGCAGAATCTGATGGTTACGTATCGTGATGGAATGAGAGAGAAGAACTGTATATTAGGAAGGAAATATACATTAACACATTCCGATATAACTGGAGAATTGTTTTTAACGATTGGAAAAGAATATGCCTTTGATCGTATTTCTTCCATAAGAGATGAGGTGCTTGGAAGCTTTCGAAATGATTGTGGACTCTATTTCTACGTATATGTCTTAATTGACGATCCTACAGAAGAGGGGAAGTCGATTATAAGAAATCGGATATTTCGAAAAGAGTTACCTGGAGCTTTATCGGCTATAAGAATAGGAGATGAACACTTATATCAAGCATATCCAGAACTAGATAATTTACCTATTTGGGTTTACTTTGATTCAAATGAAGCCCAATTGGAAGCTTATGAGTACTATGGATCACTTAGAGAATATAGAAACAGCCAGCATAAGTAGGCTGGCTGCTTCTTTCATTTAAATTAATCGTGAGAATAAGAGTAACTTTTGTGAGAGTTTACCTTATGGGTTAGTTGTCCATAAACCTGCTGTTTTAATGAATACACGTTTGTTCATTTTTAGTTGAGCAACGATAAACTCAGCCATATCTTCTGGTTGAAGCATATTCTCTTGATTTCCATCTGTTAGGTTATTTTCTACTGCGAGATCCGTAGAAACGGTACTTGGTGTTAGCGCACTAACACGGATGTCATGCTTGCGAACTTCTTGAGCTAGTGATTCCGTTAGACCCATAAGTCCGAACTTAGAAGCACTATAGGCACTAGTAACTGGTGCACCTTTTTGTCCTGCTGTAGAAGAAATGTTAATAATATCTCCTGATTTACGCTCAATCATATCTGGCAGTACAGCACGTGTTACATAGTAAGCACCTAGTAAGTTCACTTGAATGATCTTTTCCCACTCTGTAACTTCGAGATCCATGAAGCCACCCATTTTAGCGATACCTGCATTATTAATAAGAATGTCTACTTCCCCAAGGTCTTCTTTCAGTTTAGCTACAGCTGTTGTTACTTCCTCATTAGATGAAACGTCTGCAATAGCGAAGGAAGTTTTTACACCTTCTGCTTCGATTTCTTTCGCTACATTCTGAAGTGTCTCTTCTGTACGGGCAATCATTGCGATATTTACGCCTTCTTTTGCAAGGGCAATTGCCGATGCTCGACCAATTCCTCGAGCTGCCCCTGTAATTAATGCTGTTTTTCCTTTAAGAGCTACCATGTTGTTTCCTCCCTCGTTAACTTTAAGTTCCAACGTTTATTCTATAGGGTTAGCTTTAAGCAGGAAAGAATTTTGCTTTGCGACTATAATAGTGTGATAAAATATAAAAATGAGATTATTCAAAAATGAATAGTGAATAACTTAATAGATAAGGGATTTAATAACACATTGCAAAAGTATTCATTAATGAATAGATGAGGTGGTCGTATGGCGAAATGGAATGAATATGAGGCAATCTTTCATTCTTTACAAGAGGATATACTTGTCACAGATCCTAATGGAATCATTGTGAAAGTCAGTGAAGGAACAGGGATGGTTTATGGTGTTAACGCAAATGACTTAATGGGGAAATCAGTATATGAACTGGAACGAGAAGGTTTATTCACACCACTTGCAACGCCACTGGTGGTAAAGGATAAGAAGCGTGTTACGTTTGTGCAAACGGGTTCTGATGGCAAAAAGCTGCTTGTAACAGGTTTGCCAGTGTTTGATGATGCTAAAGAGCTAGTAAGGATTGTAAGTTATTCTCATGATATTACTGAACTAATGGAAATAAAGGCCGGGATGGAAGAAATGTCTTCCGAGATGGAGCGTGTTAAAAATGAGCTTGAGCAACTTAAGCAAAGGCAGGATGATGAAGGGCTTATCGCTAGAAGTCATGAAATGAGAAAAGTGATGGCAACAGGGAAACAAGTTGCAGGTGTGGATGTTAATGTTCTCCTTCTAGGAGAGTCCGGAGTAGGAAAGACGGAAATGGGAAGATACATTCACCATAAAAGTGATCGTAGAAATGGACCGTTTATTGAGGTGAACTGTGGAGCAATTCCTGAAGCGCTTTTCGAAGCAGAATTGTTTGGTTATGAAGATGGCGCATTCACGGGAGCTAGAAAAGGTGGACGTATGGGGTTAGCAGAAATGGCGTCGACAGGAACACTTTTCTTAGATGAAGTCGGTGAACTTTCACTGCAAAACCAAGTGAAAGTGTTAAAGTTAATTCAAGAAAAACGCTTCTATCGACTTGGTGGAACAAAAGAAATTCATTCTGATTTTCGGTTAATCAGTGCAACGAATAAGGATTTGGAACAAGCTGTGCGAGAGAAGAAATTTCGAGAAGATTTATTTTTTCGGTTGAATGTCGTCCCATTGATGATCCCTCCACTAAGAGATAGAAAAGAAGATATCCTTCCACTCATTCAATCGTTTGTCGATCATTTTTCTAGACAATATAAACGAAAGCGGATGCTAAATAAGATAGTGATGCATGAGTTAACTCAGCATGTGTGGAGGGGAAACGTTAGAGAGCTGATGAATTTAATAGAGCGTCTTATTGTTACTTCAGATGCATTCGTTATACACGAGGAAGATCTCCCTCAAACATATAAAAATTCGAGTGAAGACTATTCAGAAATGAATAATTTTAATGAAACTTTACAAGAAACGGTTGAAAGAGTTGAGAAAGAACGACTTGAGCAGGCTAGGCGTCAGTTTCGAACAACGACAAAGATTGCTGATGCGTTAGGGATAAGTCAACCTACAGTAGTTAGAAAACTTAAAAAATACAGAATTCAATAGTTTTTGGCATAATACTTGCATATTAAAAGAAGCAAGAAGTGAAAATTACTCTTGCTTCTTTTCTGATTTATATGCAAGAATATGAATTAATATTAAAAACGTCGAAGGAGAGTGAAGAATGGAAGTTAAACAGGAAAAATCCTATCCTCTTGAAAGTACGGGTCAATCAGTAGAGAAATCTCAAACAAAAAAAGCATATGCATGGTTTCTTATTCCATCGTTAATCGGTATCTTATTATTTCTTGTTCCCGTTCCTTTTAATGGGAAAATGACGATTGGGGTCGGGATTTTGGCTGAGTCTATACAAATAAAACTAGCGCCTATCTTGCCTGGATTTATGACCGCCATTCTTATTTTATCTGCTATTATTCCTATTATTGCAAAAGCTTTTGAACCAAAAGCCATCATGCTTCGTCCGTTTCTGAAGCAATTATTTTATGTGAATTGGTTCTGGATTAGTACGAGGTTAATTGGTGCATTATTCGCAGTAATGACATTGTTTAAATTCGGTCCAGAATTTATCATCTCGGATGTTTCGGGTGGTACAATGCTATACTCACTCGTTCCCGTTCTTGCAGCATGGTTTCTCTTTGCTGGTCTGTTAATGCCTCTCTTACTAGAGTTCGGGTTAATGGATTTCTTCGGAACAGCCCTTCGTTATGTGATGCGTCCTTTGTTTAAGTTACCTGGTCGCTCATCCATAGATGCACTTGCTTCCTGGATGGGGGCCGGAACCGTTGGGGTACTGATCACAACGAAACAGTATGAAGAAGGCTATTATACAAAAAGAGAAGCTGCTGTTATTGCAACAAATTTTTCGATCAATTCGATCGCATTCAGTCTTGTTGTTATTAGCTTCATTGGTTTAGAAGATATGTTTATTCCGTTCTATTTTACGGTTGTGGTAGCAGGGCTAGTTGCTGCGTTTGTTTGTCCACGTATACCACCGCTATCTCGAAAAGCGGACACGTACTATGAGGGTACAGGAAAACAAATTTCTGAAGATGTACCTGAGGGTGTCTCTAGCTTCAAATGGGGAATACAAAAAGCACTAGAGAAGGCTTCTGAAGTAAAAGGAGTGAAGCATGTAGCTGGTCAGGGTGTTAACACCGTGCTTGATATTTATTTTGCTCTTATTCCGCTTGTGATGGCACTTGGAACAATTGCCCTTATTATTGCTGAATTTACGCCTTTCTTCACATATTTATCAATGCCGATCGTACCGGTCCTTGAACTTATGCAAATTCCTGAAGCTGCTAAAGCAGCGCCGGCTATGTTAGTTGGTTTTGCAGATATGTTTTTACCTGCAGTTATAGGAACAGGGATTGAAAGTGAATTAACGCGATTTGTTATTGCAGCTATTTCATTAACACAATTAATTTATATGTCAGAGATTGGTATTTTGCTAGTGAAATCGAAAATCCCAATTTCCGTTCTAGAACTTGCTATTATTTTCTTGCAACGTACGGTTATAACACTTCCGATTATTGTTGTCATGGCCCATTTCTTTGTATAAAAGCAGAATTTAAAGGAGGATATCACATTGGCTACATCATTTGAACATAGATATAACAACATGTCAGACTATCTTGCACCAAGTATGGCAAAGGATCATCCGAATTTACCAGTCGTGAAAGAAGAGGGTTGCTATTACTATGGGACAGATGGCCAAACGTATCTAGATTTTACATCAGGTATTGCCGTAGCGAATACGGGCCACCGTCACCCTAAGGTTGTACAGGCTATAAAGGACGGTGCGGACTCCCTTATGCACGGGCCTTCTGGAGTAATTATGTATGATTCAATTCTAAAGCTAGCAGAACGTCTTCAAGGCATTATGCCGAAAGATTTAGATTGCTTTTTCTTTGCGAACAGTGGCACTGAGGCCATTGAAGGTGCGATGAAACTTGCTAAATATGTAACGAAACGACCGTATGTTGTTTCCTTTACGGGTTGCTTTCATGGACGCTCGCTTGGCGCTCTTGGTGTAAGTACATCAAAAAGCAAATACCGTAAATTTATACAGCCTAATGGACTAACCTATCAAATTCCATATGCGGATGCTGCTAGTTGTCCAGCAGGGCAAAGTGTAGAGGATTATTGTGTTGGTGAGCTTGAGAAAGATTTCGAAATGCTTTTTGATCATCAGGTAACTCCTGAAGAAGTGGCTTGCGTAATCGTGGAACCTGTTCTAGGAGAAGGTGGCTATATCATTCCACCGAAAGAATGGTTACAAAAAGTAAGAGAGATTTGTGATCGCCATGGCATGCTACTAATCTTTGATGAAGTTCAAACAGGATTCGGACGGACTGGTGACTGGTTCGCTGCACAGACGTTTGATGTTACACCTGATATTATGGCGATAGCAAAAGGAATTGCTTCTGGGATGCCTCTTAGCGCCACAGTAGCTTCCAAAGAACTAATGAGTCAGTGGCCAATGGGAACACATGGTACAACATTTGGTGGTAATCCGATTGCTTGTTCAGCGGCGCTAGCTACTCTCGACGTAATTGAAGAAGAAGGATTACTTTCCAATTCGAAGGATATGGGTGCTTATGCATTAGAAAAATTAGCTTTTATAAAGGAAAAGCACCATGTGATCGGAGATGTCCGTGGTGTAGGGCTAATGATTGGAATTGAAATTATTGATCCAGAGACAGGCGCTCCAGACGGAAATGGAATGATGCGGATACTAGATCTGTCTCTTGAAAAAGGGGTGCTTTTCTATCTGTGCGGAAAACATCAAGAAGTGATTCGAATGATTCCTCCATTGATTATTACGAAAGAACAAATTGATGAAGGCCTCCGTATTTTTGAGGAAGCTGTCACGGAGTTTGAACAAGAGAAACACGTTGTTTCTGTAGGATAATGTTTTAATAACCCCCCATCACTATGGACGTGATGGGGGTTTTGTTGTTGAAAGCTACGTGGATATAACTAATAAATCGAGTAAATCATTTCATTTCCGCGGAAATATTTCAAAGTTTGCGGGTTAAAACGACATATCAATTCAGTATTACGTATTAAAACAGTGTTACATTGGTTTCAGACTCACTGATCAGGGAACTTAATACATAGTTTTAAATTGAGAGGGGATCCACTATGCTGGAATTTCTGATTCATTTCCTGAAAGAGCTTGGAATCTGGGGTCTTTTAATAAGCAATGCTATTGAAGCATCATCTCTACCTTTTCCGGGGGGGATGATGACTTTGACGTACGGTTATTTATTGAATGCTTCAATGATCGAGATGGTTGGTTTTGCATTTCTAACGAGCTGTATTTACACGATTTTTAGTTTTATTCCATATGGGATCGGTTTGAAAGTAAAGGATATAGTCGAAAGGAAATTAAAAAAGAAGAAGGTTGAACGCGTTCAAAGATGGTTTAGAAAATGTGGTTCATGGAGTATTGCGATTACACGCCCACTTGGGATAGGGAACTATGTATCCTATGTGTCTGGTATGAGTAAGGTCAAGCCCTGGATATTTGGAGCACTTACCTTCGTCGGTATATTTCCTTGGACAATCGCTATGTTGTGGATTGGGCGGAATGGGAATATAAAATCAGTTCAAGCGATTTTAGGGAGCATACAGAAATATGTCTTTTTAATTGTTGTAGTGGCAGTTATTGGATTCATTGGGTATCACTACTATCATAAAAGGTGTAAAATCGATAGTAAGAAACAAGTGTTCAACACCGATCAAACGTAGCATTGATCAGGTAAGGAGAGATTGTATTGGATAAATTAAATTATGAACTCGAAGTTCCAGGAAGTACCACTGTTACTCTGGAGCAACTGATTAATCAAAAGAAATCGATGGTCGTATTTGTCCGTCACCTTGGCTGACCAGTTTGTCGAGCTTATCTTACGCAGTTGCGTAAGCGCGTAAATGAAATTGAGAATGAGGGCTTTCAGATTATAGCCGTCGCCCCCTCAAATGCTACTTATATTAGCCAGTTTACAGAGGCTTTTGGAGAATTTCCGTTTGTCATTGCAGGTGATCCGAAGAGAGAAGCATACCGTGGCATGGGACATCATACGATGCCGAAGTGGAAATTACTTGGCCAAGCAGCGATTGGATTTGTCACCCGTAAAATGAATGGGTTTATTCCAAAAGAACAAAAGAAAAAAGATTTTGTATTAAAGTCGATGAAAACGCAAGATGTATATATTCAAGGTGGTACGTGGATTTATGATGAGAGAGGGAAGTTAATCTGGCATCATATCGATCAGTCGCCAGAAGATCATGCGAAAATCGATTCGGTTTTAAATGTATTGTGATTGACTGTATGATGCATAGAGAAAAGCTCCTAGCTATTAGTTAGAGGCTTTTTTTATGCAAAAAAAACAGAGAAGCTCGAGACTTCTCTGTTTTTCCATATCTATTATAAGGGGGGAAGACATGTGTTTTATTGATTAACAATTTTCTTGCGAATGGCAAATGCTGAACCAGCAGCTGCTAGAGAACCTAGAGTAATCCAAAGTGCTGTTAGGTCAGATGACTGCTCACTCGCACCACCCATACCTGTTTTTGGCATATCACCAGGCATTGCTTCTCCTGCAAATTTGTCTGGCATTTGCTTAACGATAGCGCCTCCAAGAGATTCGCCTACACCAAACATGAATGCATAGCCTGCACGGAATTGTTCAATTGAACCTTCGTAATCACCAGACATGTAAGCTTCAAATGATCCAATTACTTGTTTTTCATGAGCCATAAGAGCTTCAGTAGCAGCGTCAGTTGGAAGGTTTTCTTCTGTTGCTGTTCCTAGGAAAGCTCCAAAGTTCTTAGGGAATGTTGTCATCATACGTTCTTTCGCCATTTCCATAGCTTCCTCGTCTTCAGATAGAGATGCAACTACAAGGTCAGCTTGTGCAGCAATATGATCTTCTTGCCAAATCTTTTCAAACTGAGCAGCACCTTCATCTCCGTAGATTGAACCGATAGCTGCTTTAAAGTCAGCAGTGTTTCTGTCTTCAGCCCAGTTTACAAAGTCATAGTCTTCTGATTGGTCATAGCCTTTTTCAAGACCAAGAGAAGAAAGAGCAAAGTGCTCAGATGCAAGGCTGTTTAGAGTTGAGCGTAATTCTGCAGCAGGAGTATCAGCTTTAGTATTTTCAAATTTATCAGGCATCTGCTTTACAATTGCACTAGATAGTGCTTTGCTGATCGCAAACATATGCTTATGCCCTTCACGAAATGATGTGTAAGCTTCTTCGTAATTTCCTTCTGTATACTCATCAAAAGTTGTTAGGACTTGATCTTCGTGAACTTCTAGAACATCTGCAGCGGCTTCCTTAGGAAGATTACCTTCTGTAGCTGTATCAAGGAAAGTGGAGAATTCTTCAACAAATTCGTCTACTTCAGCTTCAGCTTCTTTACGAAGTTCTGCATCATCTTCGGTTGCTGCTTTTACGAAATCAGCGGAGTAATCATTGTGACCTCGAAAGATATCTTCAAATTGTGCAGCGGCTTCATCGCCATAGACAGATGCAATCGCTGGTGTCATATCAGCTGCGTTTTGATCCAGGGCTTCAGTTACTTCTTCTGCATCCTCTGTCCCGTCATATGATTTCGTCATGGATGAAACAGCTAGTACAAAATGTTCGGATAAGAGCTGATCCAGTGTTGCGCGTAGATCTGAAGCAGGCGTTTTGGCTGTTGGCTCAGCTGTCGCTGCCCCAGCGACTGTTGGAAATAATAAGGTTAGGCCTAACGCGGGAACCATTAATTTCTTGAATGCTTTTTTCATGTTCATTTTACTTTTCACTCTCCTCGATTTTTTTACCGTTTATTTTGATTACACATAGCTAACGTTCAAAGTGAATAGTTGGATCATTTATTTATAAACTTTTTCATAAAGTTTTTTAAAATGGTAAAAACACTAATTTTAATATTCTAAAAACAATTGGTTGAACTACCTAAGTTGTGGTAATATTAATCTTCTGTCTGATTTAGAGACAAATCTCATAAGGAGGTAACTGATCTTGGACAATAAGACTCAAAGTGCCTATCGGAAAGAGAAGCAGCAACTCGATCAAATCGCTGCAGAGATTACAAAACAGCGGCAGGTGTTGGAGAACTACCCCAGGTATTCTGGCGATAATGTAACAGAACAAGTTCTTGAGAGCATTCGAGAGGAGAAGCGTCAATCTCTTGTCATAGCTTCAAAAGAACCTTACTTTGCACGAATGGATTTTCAAGAGAATGAGAAGGAATCACATTCGTATTATATTGGGAAAGTTGGCGTAGCACATGGAGATTCACAGGATTCTCTGGTTGTAGATTGGAGAGCTCCTGTTGCGAGTATGTTCTACGCATTTACAGGGCCAGAAGAGGATGTTTATTATGTATCGCCTGATGGCGTCATCGAAGGGAATATAGAGCTGAAGCGAAATATTGTGATTCGAGATAAAGAACTTCAGCGAGTCGTAGACACCTATGTAGAAGGTAGCGATGATTTAAGTGGCTCAGATGAATTTCTTCTATATCGTCTGAGTGAAAATAAAGATAACCGTCTCCGTGACATCGTATCAACAATACAAACAAAGCAAAATGATATTATTCGTGCTGAGCGATCGACGCCACTTATCATACAAGGAGCAGCAGGAAGTGGTAAGACAACGGTTGCGCTTCATCGATTAGCTTTCTTACTATATGAATACAGAGATACCATTCAAGCGGGTAAAATGATTATCTTTGCACCGAATAGGATGTTTCTTGATTATATTTCAGGTGTCCTTCCGGAGCTAGGCGTAGGGGGAATTCAACAATCAACCTTCACGGATTGGACAATAAAAACGATTGAAGAAAAGATTACGATTGATTCATCTGGTCACGACCTCAGAAAGTGGTTTGGGAAGAGTCGATTCGATTTTTCAATTGCAGAAGGAAGAGTAAAAGGATCACTGGCATTTAAAGAATGGATTGATCAAGCTATACATCGTTATAGCAACTCAGTCGGTCCGGTTGGCTCCTTTCACCCATTTGAAAGAAGAGAGCTTTCAGAAACGAAGGTCAAACAATGGTTAAAAGACCTTTCTGCATATCCTGTTGGACGTAAACGCGATATGATGATGAATCGATTTAAAATTTGGATAAAAGATGAGATCAAATCGGTAGAGGGAGCCCATTTAAAGAAAGAATATCGCAAACTAGCAAACGATCAGCTGAAGAATTATTTTAAAACATGGCCGAAGCAAACTGCTCTTTCGTTCTATCAATCACTCTTTCAATCGAATGTTCCTAGCTACATAACACAGTCAGAAAGAGCAGATGTTATAAATGAAGAACTTGTGATGGAAACGGCAAAGCGATTAAAAAAGAAGAAGTTATCGCCGGATGACCTTGCTCCTCTCCTTTACATTCAATTCCAATTAAACGGTATTGATAAAGAACATAGGTTTCAGCATATTGTAATTGACGAAGCTCAAGACTTTTCACCTTTTCAACTGGCGCTTCTGAAAGATGTGAATCGAAGTCAATCTTTTACAATATTAGGGGATTTGGCACAGGGCATTCATTCATATAAGGGCATTCATAACTGGGAAGAATTTAGGGTGCTTTTTAACGGTAAAGACATTTATATGGAACTTGAACAAAGTTATCGATCGACTTTAGAAATTATTGAATTTGCGAATGAAGTGATAGCTCATGCGGATATACCGGTTCAACCGGCTGTGCCTGTTTTTCGAAGTGGGAAGAAAGTCGAAATAAGCAAAATAGATAAGAAGAGGCATGTTAGTAGCTTGATAAAATCAGCTAAAGAAATGCAAGAGAGAGGTATGAATACAGTAGCGATTGTTGGTAGGAGCGAAGAGGAATGTCGTGATTTGTATGGCAATCTTAGTAGGTATGATGAGAAGTTGCATCTTATTACTGCGGATGATCGATCTTATGAAGGGGGACTATCAATTGTGCCGATCTATCTTACTAAGGGATTAGAATTCGATGGAGTTATATTGGCAAATGCTAACGAAGATAATTATAGTACACATGCAACAGATGCGAAATTACTATATGTAGGATGTACAAGAGCATTGCATGAATTAAAACTCTTTTATATAGATACTCCTTCACAATTGCTACCAGTATAATCAAACGTTTGTTTAAAAGTTACCTCTGCTATTTCCTACATTTCATTCTTTGCAAAGGGAGAAGCAGTCATGACAGAAGAACTTCTCAAAGTAAAGACTGCATATGAGCATTCTTCTTCAGTACAAGGTTTTTCCATACATTATCTTGATAGTTAGATGGCGTTAAAACAATAATAAAGATGAACCCCCGGACTGAAAATCAGCCGGGGGTTATTTTTATGAATTCAGCTTACGATAAAATTGATTTGACGCGACCAACCTGTCCATCTTCAAGACGTACTTTGATACCATGCGGATGGGTCGGAGACTTCGTCAGGATATCTTTCACGATTCCTCTTGTCGTTTTCCCTGAACGCTGATCTTGTTTCAAGACGATATCAACGGTTTTCCCTGGTTCTATATTACTTCTGTTCTGTCCGTTCATCAGTAACCTCTTTCTCTGTCGTTTCGTTATGCTGCTCCTCAGGCAACGGATCGACAGTATGTTTGACACTGTATCCTTTTGATACAGCCATTCCAAAAGCAGCGGCAATGACAATCGTCATAATGACAACGACGATGACTGTTATCGTAATAACCATTCCCGAACTCCTTTCCGTGATGTCTGCTTTCACTTTACCATGATTATCGCGGTTAAGATAGAACATGATCTGATGAGGGGTGTCATATAGCTTAATCTGTCTAAGTCGCTGGTCCTATATAAATATATAGCTTTAGCTCATTATGAAGGCATTGATAAGCAGGTAGAATCAAAGTATGAAAGGAGGCGATTAAGATGAAGAAAGCAGGTTTGCTTTTACTTGGGATTATCGCTGCGATTGTATTGCTGTCGAATCTTGGTCCATTAGTAGGTATGATGGTTAGCGTAGTCATCCTCTATATTGCATTTAAGAAGTTTATTCAGGCAGATTCAACAACTGGTAAAGTCATCTGGGGGATCTTAGGATTCATCGGTTTAAGTACTGCCGTGGCGAATATGCCAGCTATTCTTGGTCTCGTAGCTATCTACATTCTTTATGTCGTTTATAAAAAGTGGGATGGAGCAAGTTCCGATAAGAAAGACGATGACCCATTTACAAATTTTGAAAAGCAATGGGATGAACTGAAGAAAAGTTAATCAAACAAAGGAGAGAATGGACATGCCAAATTTACTTAATCGCATCAAAAACTCAATTGAAGCTGATTTTCATAGCATCCTTGACCAGAAGGAGGAGAAAAATCCAATTTCTCTTTTAAATCACTATTTAAGAAAGTGTGAAAGAGAAGTGGAAAAGGCGAGGAAACTTGTCGAGCGGCAGTCAACGCTACTTTTAGAATTCAGAAGAGAATTAGATAAAGCGCGAAGAAATGGTGAGAAACGCGCTGGACAAGCTGTTTTAGCAAATGAAGCAGGCGAGGCTGAGCTGTATGAGTTCGCCAAACAAGAGCAGTTGCAATATGAAGAAAGAGCTAACCACTTATCACAATTGATGGATGAGGCAGATCTTGAACTTAAACGTCTCGAACAAAAGTACGAGAAAATGAAGCATAAACTTAAAGATATGTCGATTAAGCGAATGGAATTAATGGGGAAAGAGAATAGTGTGAGGGCTCATCATAAGATGGATTTGGTTCTGGAAGAAAGGAATCTAGATCAACCTTTTAATCGTTTTGATGAGATGGAGAGTTATATTGAGCAACTTGAGAAGAAAGTGAACAGAGATTACGATATGTCTACTATTGATACAAAGTTCCACTTACTTGAGAAAAAGGCGAAAAAACAAGAAACAAATTCAAATTCTTAGAGAAATAGTGGTATTCTAAAAGAGGCGCGTGCGCCTTTTTTAGTCATGAGTATAAAAGGTGGAATAACGATAAATGAGTGATGAATGGAGGGTCGCTAGTGTGGAAAAATAGACATAATGACACTGTTAATGGACTTCTGATTATTGGGGTTATTCTTATCTTGTTAGAAGTTTCTTTAAATGGCGGCCTCCTATTCTTATTAATTCTTTCCGCTGCATTTGTTTATATGGGGAGAAAAGGTCTTCCACGAACTTCAGGAAAAGTTTTTCTTGGACTCGGTATCTTTTTCTTTATAACGACCGTTATGAATATGGTAGTCGTGAAGTTTTTTCTTCTTGTTCTATTAGTCTATCTTGGCTTCCAGTTTTATCAGTCCAAACAAAAACCGAAGAAAATAAGGCCGGTACTTGAAAAGCCTTCAGTGTATGAAGAAGGAATGGTTCATCAAAAGCCATTGTTGCAAAACAAGTGGTCCGGTCGACAGAAAACCCATGATCATGTGTACGAGTGGAATGATATTAACATTCAAGCTGGTTTTGGTGAAACGATTATCGATTTAAGTTACACGGTTCTCCCTAAAGGAGAATCCGTTATTTTGATTCGAAACTTCGTAGGAAAAGTGCAAATACTCATTCCCTATGAACTCGAAGTGAATATTCAACATTCAGCTATGATCGGATCTGCGACGTTGTTACAACATGAAGAACCTGGAGTGTTTAATCAAGTCCTCTCTTATAAAACGAATGGATATGATGATGCTACTGAGAAGGTAAAGCTAGTCACCTCGATGTTTGCTGGAGATTTAGAGGTGAAGCGAGTATGAGTGTCATGAAGCGTCATATACTATTTGGTGCATTACTGTCACTCTTGCTATTTTTTCTTTTCTCTGCCGCTTATTTGACTGTCTTTCCACCGGCGTCTCTTTCCCTTTTATTTGAGAAAGATTTAATGGACTTACCGTTCGGGTTAATCGTTCCAATTATATGTGTAATGATTGGAGCGGCTGTTGGAGGAATATCAGGTTTATATGCGAATAAAGAAATTCAAAACATTGCAGATACGCTAGAGGAACTTGATAAGGGACGTGCTTTACATAACTATAGTGGTACAAGTCTAAATGTCGTTTTTGAACAAATTGATAAATTGCAAAACCGAATGAATGATCAAGTAAGACTAGCCCAGAAGCTTGCGAACGAGAAAGCAGAGGATCATGAGAAGCGAGTTCAACAAGTCGTATCCGAAGAACGCAATCGTCTTGCTCGTGAGCTACATGATTCCGTGAGTCAGCAGCTGTTCGCTGCTTCCATGTTAATGAGTACGATAACGGAAAGTCGTGAAGCAGCGGATGATCTAGAAACAAAACACCTTAAGATGATTGAAGAAACCATACATCAATCCCAACTAGAAATGCGCGCTCTCTTACTTCATCTTAGACCTGCCGCATTGAAAGATCGTTCACTCGAGGAAGGGATAAAAGAGCTATTGAACGAACTGTCTCAAAAGGTGCCAATCCAAGTGAATTGGAAGCTTGAAGCTATTGAGCTCGATAAAGGTGTTGAAGACCATCTGTTTCGTATACTACAAGAATGTGTATCCAATACACTAAGGCATGCGAAGGCATCGACACTAGATGTCCTACTTATTCATCGAGATGGACGTACGATCTTACGAATAGTTGATGATGGGGTTGGTTTTAAGATGGATGAGAAGAAAGCTGCATCATATGGATTACAAAACATGCATGAACGAGCACTCGAAATCGGAGGAGTTCTTAAATTAGTCAGTCTTCCACATAAAGGGACTAGGCTGGAAGTAAGCGTACCACTTGTTGGGAGGGGTAGAGAATGATTAAAGTTTTGTTTGTTGACGATCATGAAATGGTTCGGATTGGTGTTTCATCTTATTTATCTGCTCAGGCTGATATTGACGTCATTGGAGAAGCGGATAATGGAAAGAAAGGGGTAGAACTCGCGCTATCCCTTCGTCCAGATATCATATTAATGGATCTAGTTATGGAAGAAATGGACGGGATTGAAGCAACAAAACAGATTATTACACAATGGCCAGATGCAAAAATCATTATCGTAACAAGCTTCTTAGACGACGAAAAAGTCTATCCAGCACTTGAAGCTGGAGCTACAAGCTACATGCTGAAAACATCGAAAGCAGTTGAAATTGCAAATGCAGTTCGAAAAACACACCATGGGGAATCTGTTCTTGAACCTGAAGTAACGGGGAAAATGATGTCGCGGATGAGAAGCAGAATTCAAAAGCTGCCACATGAAGAACTCACGGATCGAGAGATGGAAATTCTCTTATTAATGGCTCAGGGAAAGGCCAACCAGACGATTGCCAATGAACTGTTTATTGCACTTAAAACAGTGAAGGTTCATGTGAGCAACATTCTTGGAAAACTTGAAGTTCATGATCGAACCCAGGCGGTTATTTATGCGTTTAAGCATGACCTTGTAAAATGAGCAAAAACAGAAGCTGTTTTTGCTTTTTTTAATACAATGAAGAGAAGGTGATTCTACTTATTTAGCAACCGAAAATTTAGAAAATTCTTGTATATTAGTGTCGAATTCAATAGATAATATAGTAACAAAGACCTATTTATGAGTTGTAACCGCTTCAATTAAAAATCTTAGGTTTAGGCTGTTTACAAAGCACTGAATCCCTATTATAATCCCGATTGTGCTTACGAAACGAAAACAAAACAACGGGAGGGATAATAGATGCTTCATCACATCAAAACTTATCTGCTAATTACTTTGGGTGCGCTCGGTGTTGCAACCCACGTTCATTTCTTTCTATCTCCTAATAGTCTTGCTACGGGGGGAGTCAGTGGTTTATCGATTCTGATGAACCATCTAGTCCCGAACCTGTCAGTCGGAATGTTTATGATCATCTTAAACGCAGTACTTTTGTTAGTTGGAATTCTTTTTCTCGGTCCTAAATTCGGTGTTAAAACGATCTATGCGAGTTTCGCTTTATCCCTTGCTGTATGGGCATTTGAACGCTTTATTCCAGTAACTGAGCCATTTAGCCAGGATATCTTAATTCAATTAATTATTGGTCAATGTATTGCTGCAGCTGGTATGGGACTTGTCTTTCATCAGAAAGCTTCTACTGGTGGTACAGATATTATTGCGATGATTCTAAATAAGTATTTCTCTATGGAGGTTGGAAAAGCCGTTCTGATCTCGGATATTTCAATTGCACTATTCTCAGTCGTCTTGTTTGGACCTGAAATCGGAATGTATGCGATCTTTGGTGTCATTCTAAATGGCCTAGTCATTGATTATACGCTTCAGAGCTTTGAAGCTAAGAAAGAGATTGTGATTATCAGTAAAGAAAGTGAAGAAATTCGATCCTTTATTGTTGAAGAGATTGGAAAAGGCGCAACAATCCACACGGCTAGAGGGGCGTTTACTTCTGATGAAAAAGAAGTGATTACAACAATCCTTGGTAGAAAAGATCTACTTAAATTGAAAAAGCATGTTGGTGTTGTTGATCAGAAAGCCTTTATTACGGTTCACAGTATGAAAGAAATTCTTGGTCAAGACTTCAAATCTCTTGCATAATAGATTAAAACCCCTTTTCCAAAACGGAAAAGGGGTTTCTTACTTAAAATTATTTCTTAGTTTTAAAAGTATACAGAAGCGTAACGATCAAAATAAGAGCAGCCAGTACATAAGATGAGTAAACGACTAATGGTACATCTCCATTTTGATTTTTAACTCCAATCCCAATAAAGGCCCAAACAAAAACGAGTGGGTATATCCAATCTTGCTCGCTTTTCAAGAAATAAAGAGCAAGAATTGTCGCGATGATTAATAGTAGAAATGTCCATATCGTATCGGAAATACCAAATCCATCCCAGTCAATGTATGTTAGGTAGTAACTAATGTTGGCGATCGTCGCAACGCTAATCCAACCCAGATAAACGGAAAAAGGTAACAAATCAAAGAAAGAAGCGTCTGCTGCTTTCAAATTAGTATAGAGCTTAATGAGTGTGAAGAGTAAAAGAAGCATAACGATCACCGATAAGCCGAAGAATTCATAATGCCACATGAAAATCCAAAGACTATTAAGAATGGAACTTAGAACAAATAATCCACTTGTTTCCTGGTAGATTGGCAAATCTCTCCGACTTTTAGGAAATTGACGAATAATCCATATCCCTAGAAGAAGATAGATCAGCCCCCATATACTAAAAACATAGCCGGCAGGTGTAAAAAGTACGTTCAGTCTATTTGATATTTCTCCTGTCGTTTGACCATTTAACGGTAGTGCATTAGCAAGGCCATTTACTGTTACGACGAGTATATACGCAATGAGATTAAGAAGAAATTTACCCATAAGGACCTCCTAGATATAAAGTCTATAGTACATACTATTCCTTCTTAATCTTAAACATAACCGTCTTTTTATGTGCATGAGCACATAGAAAAACCTGCCCCTAATTAAGGGGCAGGTGAGTGTTATTAGCGATTAGGAAGTGTAGCATATTCAGGATCTGCTACTTTTACAAGTTGTTTACCAAGGTTAGTACCTTCAAAGAGACCAAGGAATGCGTCAGGAACGTTTTCAAACCCTTCTACGATTGTTTCTTCATATTTTAACTTGCCTTCTTGTAACCATTTCCCTAATTGCTCAGCACCTTCACTAAAGCGATCTGAATAATCGCCTACAACGAAGCCTTTCATGAGAGCACTTGATTGAATAAGTTTTGTCTGAACGCGTGGACCAAGGTCCGCTTCTTTCTTATTGTAAGAAGATATTGCGCCGCAAACAGGGATACGAGCAAATTTATTTAGTAGGCTAATGGCAGCATCGCCGATTTCGCCCCCAACGTTTTCATAATAAACGTCAATGCCGTCTGGACAAGCTTCTTTTAGCGCTTTGTATACATCCTGGGTTTTGTAGTTAATTCCTTCATCAAAACCAAGTTCGTTTTTGATATAGTCGATCTTATCGTCTGAACCAGCGATACCTACAACGCGGCACCCTTTGATTTTGGCAATTTGACCAACAACAGAGCCTACTGCTCCAGCTGCGCCTGATACAACTACTGTTTCGCCTTCTTTAGGCTGACCGATATCGAGAAGTCCGAAGTAAGCTGTTTGTCCCGGCATACCAAGGATTCCAAGATGTGTGGTGATTGGAGCAATAGATGGATCGATTTTTCGAAGATGCTTTTCATTCACAACTGAGTATTCTTCCCAGTTTAGGTGGCCAATAACGACATCACCTTGATTAAATTGAGAAGACTTAGATTCGGCAACTTCTGCCACGACACCACCGTTCAATGGTTCGTTGATTTGGAATGGTGCTACGTACGATTTTGCATCTCTCATACGACCTCTCATGTAAGGGTCTACTGTAAGGTATAGTGCACGTAGAAGAACTTCTCCATCTTTTGGTGATGGAATGTCCGCTTCAACAATGTCGAAGTGTTCCATTGAAGGCATACCTTCTGGTCGTTTTGCTAGATGAATTTGTCTTTGTTTACTCATTCATAATCCCTCCATTATATGATTGATGCCTCATTCATTTCTTATCTAAGCTGTTCCACCTAAACGGTACCACAAAACATTACAGTTTATCAAAGTATTCGCATTGTAAATAAGCACATCTTCAAACAGTCCTTAGCATCTTCTTCAACACATTCAAATTCTATTTTTTTTTGAAAGGAATGGGCATAATTGGTTATGATACGAAAGAGAGGAGGAAGGTCAATTGAGTTCCAGAACTAGCGGATGGATTATGAAACAAACGTGGGAGGATCTTTTGTTTCTACACTGGTCTGTTGATCGTGATTGGCTTCAATCCATACTTCCACCTCAACTAGAAGTAGATACGTTTGAAGGGAAGGCCTGGATTGGAATCGTTCCGTTTGAAATGAATCAAATTCGATTTCGTGGTTTACCTTCAGTTCCCTTTGCTTCAAAACTACTTGAACTTAATGTGCGGACTTATGTGAAGTATGGCCAAAAACGTGGTGTGTATTTCTTCAGCCTTGATGCTAGTCATAAAGCAGGTGTTATGGTGGCGAGAAATCTTTTTCACCTTCCTTACCTTCAAGCAAAAATGGGTAAAAAAAGTGATGGAAAGCAAATTAGCTTTTGGTCTTCTAGAACACATAAAGGTGTTGAAAAATCCGATTACCATATTATTTATGAACCACTAGGAACATCTTATGAAGCGCGAAATGGAGATCTTGATTTTTGGCTTACAGAAAGAGATCGGCTTTTTATTGTAAGAGGAAATAAAGTATTTCAAGGGAAAATTAAGCATGATCGATGGGCACTTCAAAAGGTTGATGTCGCTGTTCTTCGTGATACTCTATCACACCCATATCACTACTCTGATCAAGTTGTTACTCATTTCTCTAAGAAGGTGACAACTTATTTGTGGCCATTTGAGAATGTAACCTAGACTTAAAAACCCCTTCACATTAAGTAAAGGGGTTTTTAATATTACGATTCTAGTGAATGCTTCCTTTGAAACGAGTGGGGTTCTATGCGACGGAATAATTTGGTGCGAGCAAGGGTGAAAATGATCAGTGCTGCCCAAATTAAAGCAAAACTGACTAAGTGCACAGTCGTAAACGACTCTCCATAGAGGAAGACACCTTGTATGAGCATTAAAGTAGGTGCGATGTATTGAAGAAAACCAATCATCGAAAGCGAAATACGGTTTGCCCCGCTTGCAAAAAGCAAAAGTGGTACAGCAGTGACAATTCCAGCGCCCAGTAACAATCCGAAAAGAGAGGCGTCTTCTAAATACATGGCATCGGCCACGCTTGTGCGAACGGTCATTAAATAAATTAGCGCAAACGGCGTAATGAATAGCGTCTCAATTGTTAGTCCTGTTAAAGCACCAAGCCTTGCTTTTTTCTTCAATAAACCATACATTCCGAAGCTCATGGCTAGGATGAGAGAGACCCATGGTATTTCTCCAAATCGAAAGACGAGATTTAATACGCCAATTGTAGCAAGTGCAAATGAAATGAGTTGCCAGAAGGAAAGCTTTTCTTTTAAGAATAGAATACCTAGAAGAACGCTAATTAATGGGTTGATATAGTAACCAAGGCTGGTTTGAATGACGTGATCATGATTGACAGCCCATATGAATGCATACCAATTTATAGTGATAAATACGGATGCAAAAGCGATCGCTGCTAGCTTCTTCGGACGACGGAAAATACCGAGAAGCTCTATTTTAAATGAAGTTAATTTCCTCAGCACGATTAATATGATAATCATAAAAGCAAAGGACCAGATGATCCTATGAGCTAACACTTCTTCAGATGGTACTTGCCCGACGAGCTTCCAATATAGCGGTAGAATGCCCCATAAGAAATAGGCGCCGGCACCCGAAAGTATCCCAATCATTTGTTCATTATCTGAAAATTTCATCGTTTTTCCTCGTTTCCATAAGATCACTTCACACTAGTTTAGCTTCCTTTCCAAATCATTACAACGAAAAAGCGTTCGTCTATGAACATAGACTGTTACATAAAGCGAAAGGGGCTGGAAGCAATGAGAGCAGCGCGCATTTTATTAGATCAGAAGGTGGGAGACGTAACAGGGAACGGCATTCCTGATCTTGTGACCCTTACTGGTAATAAACCATTTGGGGACGATTCACCGTTAGTCGATAGCGTTGTTCTAACGATCAAAAACGATACCACAGCGGTCGATGTCTCTTTTGCTCTTCCGGGTAGTAGTGGCTATAACCCGACCCTTTATTTGGGTGATTTTACCGGGAACAAAGTGAAGGAAATATTAGTGCGTTCTGATTCTGGAGGGAGTGGAGGGCTTACGTATGACTTTTTGTATTCCTATCTAAATCAAACCCTGAGGTTGCTTTTTGATCAACAGAGTTTCTATGAAGCTTTTACTTATGATGTATACTACCTTGATTATTATCAAGCGAAGGTTGATAATAAAACGTTAAATCAGAACTATATTGTGAGTCTTCTTTATAAAGGAGAAGAGTATCTTTCGGAAATTTATAAGGAGAATGGGCAATTAAAAGCCCCGATAAAGGGAAGTGTCTTGCCTCCTAGTGGCGTATATCCCATTGATTTGCAGCGTGACGGAGTTAATGAATTGTTGGTTTATCAGAGAGTAATCGGAAGGTATAACGCGGATGGGCTAGGTTTTCTTTCTACACCACTTCAGTGGAAAGAAAACCAGTTCGTTCCTATGTATCAATCCTTATGTTTATTTGGATAGTGAGTATGTAAGAAAAGGGGGGTGTAATCCCCCTTTGGAATTTCGTTTTTATTGCTTTTCAAGAAGAGATGCAAGTACGTGTTTCTTGAATTTCTCTGTCTTGCGTCCTTCAATGTAACGTACATCATGTTTTTTAAGCTGTTCAACGTACCAGCCTTTGCTTGCGTAATGCATCGAACCATCCTTTCTCTAATGAAAATTCTATAAGGAGTATTCTATAAACCTTAACCGTCAACCATGTTATCATCCATTGTTCTTTATGAAAAGAGGAAAAGTCTATTTTTTTGAAGGAATTTTGTTACAGGGTTCATGACAATTCATTAACAGAAAAGGATAATGAAAGTAAGGAGGGATGTGCATGGATTTTGCATGGTTTGTGGCAGAGGATAAGATTAAAACAGCATTAAAACATGGTGATTTTGACGATCTCCCTGGTAAAGGAAAACGACAGAATCTTGAGGATTTATCGATGATTCCAGAAGATCTTAGAATAGCCTACAAAGTTCTAAAGAATAGTGGCTATCTCCCTGAAGAAATGGATTTAAAAAATGAGTTACTGTCTCTAGAGAAACTTCTTGAGTATTGTGAGGATGATAGGGAGAAAGAGCGGCTAAAGCAGCGAATTTCAGAAAAGCAGCTTCGCTACAATAAGCTTTATATGGAAAGACGCTCCCGTTTAACCAAAGAATATCAGCATAAAGTGCAGAAGAAACTAACCGAATGGTAAACGCCCCCTTTAAATTCAATTTAAGGGGGGTTCTTTTTTTGAACGAACACACTCTATTAAAGGAGAAATTTAAACTAAGGCGAATGTAAGTATAACAGCACGGGCGTGTTTTCTTGCAGAAAAGCCTTCCAACAATAGAGGGGGTTAGAGAATGGATGGGTCTATATCAGTACATGAGCTAGTTAAAACGTATAAAGGTGATGTGAAAGCTGTTCAGGGCGTAAGTTTTGAAGTAGCTGAAGGCGAATTTTTTGCCTTTCTCGGCCCTAATGGTGCAGGTAAATCTACGACTGTTCAGATTCTTACAACGCTTGTGAAACCAACGACAGGAAGCATCCACATTGGTGGTGTTGATGTTGGGGAAGAACCCGAACGGGTACGATGGAATATTGGTGTGGCGCTCCAAGAAACGGGTATCGATCCAGTGTTAACGGGGAGAGAGTTAATTGAAATGCAGGCAAGACTATTTGGGTTTAGTAAGAAAGAAGCCAAAACAAGAGGTGTAGAGTTACTTACCCTGGTTGACTTAAATGATGCAGCTGATCGTCCATGTGGAAAGTATTCTGGGGGAATGAGACGGAGGTTGGATCTTGCGCTCACCTTAGTTCATAAGCCAAAAATTCTTTTTCTTGATGAACCAACAACTGGACTTGATCCATCGAATCGAAAAGCTATTTGGAAAGAAATTAAGCGGTTGAATAAAGAAGAAGGAACGACGATATTCCTTACAACTCAATATCTTGAAGAAGCTGATCAACTTGCTGATCGAATCAGTATCATCAATCAAGGAAAAATTGTCGCATCTGGAAGTGCCGAAGAGTTAAAAAGGACGCTCGGATTTGATGCGATTCAACTTATGTTCGAAGAGGTTGAAGAAGCGGAGCGAGCAAGTAAAACGCTAGCCGATCTTGCAGAGAATATTGAGCGATCAAAAGAAGAGGTTACACTGTACACTAAGAATGGAACTCAACTTCTATCAGAACTTGTTCGTAAGCTTGATGAACACAACCTTTCACCAAAAACATTGAATGTAAAGCCACCATCTTTAGACGATGTATTTATTAATGTGACGAACGAGCAAAAGGAAAGGGCGTAAAGCTATGGCTGAGCAAAAGAAAGGCTCTTTTCTTGTAGATACACTGGTTTTTACAAAAAGGAGTATCATAACAATCATTCGGAATCCATTGATTTTCATTCCTAACTTAATCATTAGTCTTTTCTTTTTGTTTGTTTATGAAGGAGGATTAAGCGGGATTTCACAGCTTCCTGCATTTGAAGGAGCAAACTACCTTGCCTTTATTTTACCTGTCTCTATCGTTTCAGCTGCGATCGGGGGAGCTGGTGGAGCGGGGCAAGCGCTGGTTAAGGATTTAGAAAATGGATACTTTTCACGTCTTCTTCTTACCCCTTCCTCAAGACTTGCTATCGTACTTGGTCCGATTATTGCGGGAATGTTGCAGCTGCTTATTCAAACGGTGTTAATTCTAGTAGTTGCTTATTTTCTTGGTCTAGAAGTTGCAGCAGGATTTGGTGGAGTAATCGTCATTCTTTTATTAACGCTTGGGTGGGGGCTTGCTTTTGCAGGGTATTCAGTTGGTGTAGCGTTACGAACAAAGAATGCTCAATCTGCACAAGCAGGGACTTTTGTATTCTTTCCACTTATTTTTCTTAGCACAACTTTTGTTCCCTATGAATTGATTGAAGCAGGTTGGTTAAAAGTTGCGGCAACGATTAATCCGACTACATACTTATTTGAGGCGATGCGCTCCGTGTTTATTGATGGTTGGGAAGCTTGGCCGCTTATTAGAGGATTTTTGGTCATTGGTTTGTTATGTGCTATTACGATTAGTTTCTCAGCGGTAAGTGCCTCCAAAGCTGTAAGTGCTGATTAAGAGAAAAAAGCTCGCATTTTATTGCGGGCTTTTTTAAAATATAGGCTATTTTTTAGCTGCATGTAGAATAAAGCGGTGTGAAGGTATATCAATAAATCCGTTATTTTCTATATTTTTATGTAAACGATAAAGTGCGTTTCGATAGCTTTCGATTGAGAAGTTAGGAATCTGCCATGGAATCGCTTTTAAATAATAAATGACTGCACCAATGTCATAAAAACGTGTAGAAGGAAAAGATTCTTTAGCATCTACAATGGAAAATCCGTAAGATTCCAGCTCTTGAACGGCGTAATTCAAGTTCCAATGATCGTATTCAGACTTCATTGGAGCATCCAACACTCGATTTAGTTCTTTCATATCTTCCCCGCCAACCTGCTGAGTAATAAAAGCTCCATTAGCAGATAGTATACGATGGACTTCTTTTGGAGAGTAGGAATCATGCTTGTTCATCACGAATTGAAATTCAGCATCTAAAAAAGGAAGAGTATCGTCATCCTCGAATCCTTTTACAATGACACCTTGGGGCTCAAGTCTTGATTTGGCAATTGGAAGGTTAGGGGGATAGCCTTCTGTTGCTGCTAACTTATTTGGAAATGGCTTTAATGCTTCAAGAAATTCTCCGCCGCCAGTTCCCATATCAAGTACACTGTAGCTAGAGCGGAAATGGTGTAGAACATAAGAAGTGTACGACCAGGGAAGCGGTTCGCCGTTCATTCTTTCTGTATTTGTAATATAAGAAAAATCCCAACCTGAGAACGGTGTTTCGATGTCTTTAATGTGAAATTCAAATGCTTGATCTGTTATCACGTATAACCCCTCCTGTTATTAATTACCATTATAGCAGTGAAGATGTAGAGAGTGAGAAAAAGTTATTATAATCAATTAGGATTTAAAACTACAGAGATTAGGGTAAACCAAGGTATGCGAACATTCGATTGAATCGATACTGCAAACCTAGTGAATCTGGAATGGAGATTAAAGGACGTGAAGACATTGAATACAGCTAAGTTATATGATCTTATAGGAATTGGGATTGGGCCGTTTAATTTAGGGATGGCTGCACTTGCAGATGAGACAGAGGTAGAAGCGATTTATTTTGATCAGAAAGAAGAATACAATTGGCATCCAGGGATGTTGATTGATGGAGCAGATCTTCAGGTTCCATTTCTTGCAGATTTGGTTACCATTGCAAATCCAAAAAGCCCTTATACTTTTATTAATTACTTACATGAGCATGATCGACTTTATCAGTTTTATTTTTTTAATAAATTCGATATACCGAGAAAAGAATACAACGCTTATACTAAATGGGTTGCGTCACAATTAAATAATTGTTTCTTTGGTCAAAAAGTAATTGATGTTCTTTATGATAAAGAAAAAGCATGTTATAACGTTACGATTGAAGAGGTAAAGACGGGTCGAACAGAGACCTTACAAGCAAAGCATGTCGTCCTAGGAACAGGGAGTGTGCCAAATATACCTGATGGCTTCGACTCATATCCACCTGAAGATGTTCTTCATACAAATCATTATCTTTATCACGAGAAAGAGTTGAAAAAATCACGTTCAGTAACAGTGATCGGGTCAGGGCAAAGTGCTGCAGAAGTGTTTTATGATTTGCTTCATGACCAGGAGAAGTACGGCTATCATTTGAACTGGTTGACTCGCTCAGCAGGTTTTTTTCAATTAGAATCAGCTAAGCTAGGGCAGGAAGTATTCTCACCTGATTATGTTAGCTATTTTCACGGCCTTTCGTTTGACGACCGGAAAGATGCTCTTTCAACACTTGGAACTTTAAGAAAAGGCATAGATCCATCTACATTAAAGAATATTTATCACCTTCTTTATCATCGATCCTCAGAGGATTCGCTAGATGTGATGATTCAACCTTTAACAGAGGTAAATGGTATCGAAAAGATAGATGATCGCTATGAACTTGCCTGTAGACAGTGGCAAGAAAATCATGAATTCCAAGCGAATACGGATAAAGTTGTGCTTGCGACTGGATATAAACCTCACTTCCCTGAATGGTTTAAACGGATAGAAGACGAAATCGAATGGGAAGATGAGAACCTATTTAAAGTAGAAATGGATCAGCAACTGGTTTTTAAAGATGGAAGGAAGAACCACATTTTTACGTTAACGAATCTTGATCATTCTCACGGAACTGGCGCAACAAACCTTGCCCTTTCTGTTGAGCGAAACAAGCGCGTGTTGAACTTCGTAGCAGGAAAATCGTTATTCAAAGTTAATACAAATACCGTTTTCCAACAGTTTTCTAGTAAAGGAATATAGAATTTGGAGTGAATAACGAAAAAATCTTTATCTTTTACTAAAAATGAAAGCTATACGGAAGCACAAAAGAAAAAGGACTCCCCAACGTATCATGTTTGGGAAGTCCTTTTTCTTTCACTAGAATAAGTGATGTTAGTGTTTCTAGTCACGTTCTTTTAACATGAGTGAATATCCTTCAAGATTAACAACATGGTTAATACCCTGGCGAAACGTTGAAAATGTAGGAATCTTCGGATCAAGATCAAGATTCATTAACCATTGCACAACCCGCTTCGTGATTCCCACATAAACGACAAGGATACCCATTAAAGAGAGTGACTTTGTCATCGTCTCACATAAGGCTTGGGCTGAGCTCGCATTCAATTCAGATAGCCCTGAGAAGTCCAGTAGAACATAATCCGTATTGTTAACTGCACAATAATTTAATGTGTTGTTAATAAGCTTTTCTGATCTTTCTTCATTCATGGTGCCGATAAGAGGGATAAGAATTGCATTATCAATAATGGTTGGAATAATTGCTGAAGATAGTTCACTAACAAGTTTTTTGTTTTCCTGAAGCTCCTTTTGCTTTTCTGTTACATCGCGCCAGACAAGTAGATAACCAGTTTTTTCACCTGACTCGTTAAGGTATTCAGAAATAACGATACTAGCAGCAAATCGGTCAAATAAGGTAATGGTACTTTCATATGGCAACTGATAGAGCAAAATGTTTCTTTGGTGTGAAGGATTTTGATGGAATTCATCAATGCTTTTCCCGATTAGTTCTATAGGGTGCTTAATAGGTAAATAAGGTATAAGTGACTTAAGTAGCATTTCTGCACGTTGGTTAAACCACACAATACTTAAATCTAAATCGCATACAAATATATTATCGCCTAAACTATTAAGCGCTCTTGTTGTCTCACTATGTGAAAAAAAAGTCGTTTCTGCCAACTCATTACCTCCGCAAATTTAACTAACATATTAATCATATTATAATTCAAAGCATACCAATTGCCTATTAATAACGAATAGTAAAAGACCGTTCATTCTCATTTACATCTTTTTCTTCCATAATCACGTTATCAACGACGGAATAGGGGCTCCCTGATTCTAGTGCAGATTGAAAATGTCTCATAGCGGCTTCTTCTCCTTGTGCTTCCACTTCGACCGAGCTATCCATTCGATTCATGACATAGCCAGTAAGGCCATATTGGGCTGCTTTTTGCTGTGTATATGCTCGGAACCCTACACCCTGAACTCTTCCTTTAACAATATAATGATACCGTTTCATCTCGCTTCATCCTTTCAAAGTAGTCCTATATAGTACTTTTCCTATTTGTTGTTCTATTAAACGAGTAGCTCTTCAGTATATAGAATGGAAGATAAAGAAGATGGAAGGCGATAATGGTAATGCCTTCGAGTGAAAGTAAGTAGAATGGCCATGGTCCTAAGTAGTCCAAAATGGTATGACTATGTGGCTTATTTATTAAGAACATGTAGTTTGAACCGATGCTAAGATTGATTGCAAATAACACAGCTACATATAAGTTCAGAGTAGTAAAGGCCGTCCAAATTGAGCGATAGGAAGGGATATATTTATTAACGGCAATAAATAACCATGATGTTAGAACGATCCCGCCGTGAGCTACAAAAAAATGAAAAAATCGAAAGTGTGGATAAGAATAGAAGCCAAGATCAGGCGTGATCATTGCGAGGAGAGCGCTAGACGTACCTACGAAATAAGTTATTTCAAACAATCGCCTCTGTTTAGTTATTAGCAGAGCAACAGATAACAGAAGTGAAATGCTACTTAATTGAAGAGGTAAGGTCGTAGTAATGCTCCATTCGCTATAGTAAATAAACCAGAGATGAAAACTACCCTCTGACAGTAATAAAGCAGTGGCAATCATTAGTCGCATCGCAAGATTTGCACGCTTTTCTTTTAAGTCTGATCTGAAGCAAAAAATAAGCAACATCATTACCCCTAAAGTAAACAACGCTGATAGGTGAGGAAACGAAAAAAGAGCAAAGCGGTTGTCTGTCGACCAGGAGAAAAAAGTTTCCATTCCTAAAAAAACCTCTATTCTAATCAAGTTAGCTATTATAAAAAAGCCAAAAGCGTTTATTCGAAAGCTTTTGGCTTCATTTATTGAGATTGTTAAAGAATCTGTTCATAGTATTTTGATCAAGAAAAACCACTAAATGGCTAGCTCAGTTCAATCCTTTAATTGATTGTAATGAGAGCGTGCTGAACAGAAGGAAAGCTTTTGATGGAAGACAGGGAGAAGTCAGCTTGTACACCTTCTAAGACAAAGTCAGGTCTAGCTCCGGTTAGCATTAGTTCAGCTCCCATGAGTTTAATGAGCTGATGGAGTTGATAGACTCCTTTGTGAAGTTCAGAGGTGAAATGGCTGACACCAGAAAGGTCGATAATCAAGTATTCATCTCCGCTCTTCTGAATATGGGCACTTACGTTCTTTAGAATGAGATCGATTCGTTCGTCATCAATGTGCCCAACTATTGGAACGATCGAGACTTTACGGTCAATTGGAACGATTGGAGTGGATAAACGTTTCACCTGTTCGAAATAATGTTCAGATCGTTCTTCAGCCATTTTACGTTTAGTAACATCCTGCTGTACCCCTACAAAAAATGTTTGATGTTCACTTTCGAAGTAGACTGGGTAGATTTGGAGTTCATTCCAGAAGAACTCTCCATTTTTTTTGTAATTTTTGATTTCAACTTTGATTTTCTCTTCATTTTGAATAGCGGAACGTAATTGAGCAACCGTTTCTTTATCGCTATCCGCTCCTTGTAAAAAACGACAATTATTCCCGATAATTTCATCGGTTGAATATCCGCTTAATTTCTCGAAACCTTCATTTGTATAAACAATTGGATTGTCGGGAAGCTCAGGATCTGTAATGACGACTCCTGTATCTACATATTCTATTGCTGTTCTAACGAATTCATTTCTTTTCATACGCTTAAGCTGTTCTTTGTTTACTTTCATAGCTTACAGCTCCATGACGTCATATTTCTCATTTGATCATCACCTTTTACATTGAATGGTACTACTAGTATAAATCGCTATCGTAGAAAAACCAATGAAAACCCATTTTTTCGACTAGCTTATAAAAATGTTCAGATAATAAACTGGAGAAATCAGACAAATAAGATAGAGATATAAAGCATGTTTAGTATTCATGATATAATAAAATTATTTATTTTGAATGAACGGGAGGGGTTATGTAATGGATGCACTTGATGTTATGGGAAAAAAAGAAGAGATCTTCCCATACTTCCAGCCTATTGTTAGTGCTGATAAGCAGCAAATTATCGGTTATGAAGTTCTCGGAAGAATTCGAACAGAAGAAGGAATAGAAAGTCTTGGATTCTTTTTTCAAGATCAGTCTATACCTGAAGAGTACATATTAGAAATTGATTCACATATTCGAAGTCAAGCGATTGATATTCTTTTAGAGCGCGGAAACGGTCAGAGCCTATTTTTTAATTCGAGTGCCAGGCACCTTCTTTATGACCATGGTGAAACCTTCACAAACGATCTTGAAGAGTATGCGAATAAGGGGATCACTTATGAACAAATTGTTATAGAGGTTTCTGATTATGATATTGAAGATGAAGCGTTACAGACTCTTCAGCATATCCTTACGTATTATAAGAGTCTTGGTGTACAAGTAGCTGTTAGCCATGCAGGTAATACGATGAGTAATATTGAAAAAATCGCTATTCTTAATCCTAATATTATTAAGGTTGGTTTATTGAATTTGAAAGATAAGGGTATGCCTCCAGAATATCGAGAAGTTTTGTATGCCTTATCTATGTTAGGAAGAAAAATTGGTTCAACTCTACTATTTGAAGGAATTGAAGGAGTAGGTCAGCTAAAATATGCATGGGAGAACGGCGGGCGATATTATCAGGGGTACTATCTTGGTAAGCCGAGAGCAGATTATTTGGATGTTAACCAATATAAATCTTTGCTAACAAATGAATTTCAACATTTTATCATGCATGAGAGAAAGCGTCTTCTCTCGCTTTATGAGCTGTCTCAGGACTTTAATCGTCATTTGCAGCAGCACATAAAAAGGAGCAAGCAAAATGATTGGAATACAATGGTAGCTGAAGCTGCCCATTCTCTTGGTGAAGCTTGTTTTAGAGGCTACATTTGTGATGAAGACGGTCACCAAGTTTCGTCTAACTATTATAGAAATGGAGAAGGAGGGTGGGAGTTTCAGCCTGAATATGAAGGCGATAATTGGAGCTGGCGTCCATATTTTCTTGAAAATATCGTGAGGATGAAGCATGAAAAGGTTGGGATATTGTCTGACCTATATAGTGATATTGAAACAAATGAGCTCATCCGGACTTACTCTTATCCTATAAATGAATCTTATTACTTGTTTCTAGATATACCATACCTCTATCTTTATGAACGAGATGACTACTAGAGAGTGGTAAACATAAGCTCCGTAGAAAGTCATTGTTCCACGTGGTTTGCGTCATATAGAAAGTTTGTGGCAAGACTAGAGTGAAAAGAGGCTTTTAAGGGTAGTAGTAAGATAGTAGCTATAGGAGGGATCAGATGCTTAAAAAAATATCTGTTAAAACAAATCGTCGAGATGAAATGATTGATATTACCTCAGAGGTTAAAAAGGTTATCCGTGATGAGAATCTTAAACAGGGAACTGTTCTCGTCTATTCGGCTCATACAACGGCTGGTATTACGATTAATGAGAATGCTGATCCAGATGTAAAGCACGATATGCTTATGCGATTAGATGAAGTGTATCCATGGGAGCACGAAAAATACCAACATGCTGAGGGAAACTCTGCTTCTCATCTTAAAACAAGTACAGTAGGTGCATCGCAAACGATCATTGTAGAAGAGGGTAGTCTTATTCTTGGCACGTGGCAAGGCATTTATTTCTGTGAGTTCGATGGCCCACGTAACCGTACCGTTTATATCAAAACAATGGAGGGATAACGATGATCCGAGTCTTATTCGTTTGTCTAGGAAACATCTGTCGTTCACCAATGGCGGAAGCAGTCCTAAGGTCGAAAGTAGCTCAAGCTGGATTATCGGATCAGATTGAAATTGATTCAGCTGGTATAGGTGATTGGCATGTAGGAGAACCTCCTCATGAGGGAACTCGGGAAATTCTTTTAAAGCAACAAATTTCAGTGGATGGAATGAAAGCAAGACAAGTGAAGGAAGCCGATCTTTCTCAATTTCACTATGTGATTGCAATGGACGCAAGTAATCTTGGAGAACTTCATGAAATGGCGGGAATGAACTCCTCGAGCTCAATTTCACGATTGATGGACTACGTAAGCGAAAGTGAGATTGAAGATGTGCCGGATCCTTATTTTGAAGGGAATTTTGAAGAAGTTTACCAAATGGTTGAAGAGGGCTGTTCAAAATTACTTGAACATATTAGAGATGAAGAGGGCATATGAAGCTTGATATAAAAAAAGCGATTGTAGAAACAGGTGATCGAACTTCAATTGTCGATATGCAGCCTGTTTTAGGAGGCTCGATAAATCAGGCATTTTACGTTCGAACGAAAGAGCGGGAATACTTTGCGAAAATAAATAAAACAGCTTCTGAACAATTTTTTCTAGCTGAAAAAAAAGGCCTTGAACGATTACGGAATAATGGATTGATGGTACCAAATCCCCTTCTACTTAAGGCGCGTGATGAAACAGAAATGGTTTTTCTGATGGAATGGATTCGTTCCAAACCATCTGATGAAACAGGCGATCGGAGACTAGGTAGTCTTGTTGCAAAAATGCATCAACAGCATTCCAATCAGGTTGGTCTGAATGAGCCCAATTTTATAGGAGAGCTAACTCAATTAAACAGCGCTTCTTCCAATTGGGTTACGTTCTACAGAGATTTGCGTCTTGGGGTCATGCAGGAGCTAGCAATTGAAAAGGGGAGAATCTCAAGGGAGCGTGACCGCCGCTTAACCCAACTCCGCCAGAGGCTTGATTCAATCATAGGGCATAAACCATCTTTTTCACTTTTACATGGTGATCTTTGGGGTGGTAATTGGTTGTATGGTGAGAATGGGCAACCTTATTTAATTGATCCTGCTGTTTATTTTGGTGACCGAGAAGTAGATATCGCATTTACATATTTATTTGGTGGTTATTCAAAAGCGTTCTACGAGCAATATGGAGCTGATTATCCGTTAGAGAAAGAATTTGAGGATCGAATTCCGATCTATCAGTTATATTATCTTCTTGTTCATTTGATCTTATTTGGGGAAAGCTATGGAAGTGCGGTAGATCGAATACTGCAAAAGTACACACTCTGAATGTTATGAAGGCGTTTCATAAGCGTAAATAAAGGGAATTAAATCGCATCTTTATATAACAAGGAGGAAATCAAATGAGTCAGACATATTCAGGCGGTAGTCAAAATAAACTGTTTAAGGCAGTCCTTATTGGTGGATTAGCAGGCGCACTTATTTCACTGTTCGATCGAGGAACGAGAGAATCCATTCAAAACGGATCAAAAAAAGCAGGCACTATTTTGCGTGATATTAAGAATAATCCATCATACTATACGGATAAATGGAAGCAAACCGTAGATGATGCAAGCGGGCTAATGAAGGAAGTACAAGATGACATTTCAACCCTGTCTCAGAAATTCAATGGATTGAAAGAAAGTTCGGTTGAAGCGTTTAATCTTGTCAAAGAAACACAGGACGATCTTAAAGAAATAGGCTCGAGAGTTGTGGAAGCTGGTGAAGAATTAACTGGCAACACTAACGATAAATTGACACATTAATTGAGCAGCAGGAGGGTATATGGTGGATGCATCATTAGGGCAATTTTCGAAACAGCTATTTTCAAGAATAAAAGAACACCAAGTAACCGACTTATCAGCACAGCTTGCTTACTATTTTTTATTATCGCTGTTTCCGTTTCTGATCTTTGCGATTACCCTCCTCACTCATTTTGATTTCTCTCAGGATCAAATTCTTGATTTAATTGCGCAATACGCACCTTCTGAATCATTTGTGACCATTCAAGAAAATCTTATTCTCGAAGATGGAGCACGCAAAGGTCTTTTATCATTTGGGATTATCGCAACCATTTGGTCAGCATCTAATGCCATCAATGCGATCATTAAGTCACTTAACCGAGCATATAACGTTCAGGAAAGTCGACATTTTTTATTAGCGAGAGGATTATCGATTCTATTGTCGTTAGCGATGATCTTTGTAATCGTTGTGGCACTCGTTTTACCCGTATTTGGAGAAACACTATGGCGTTTTTTTGTATCGTTCTTTGAATTACCTGAATCATTAAGTTTTATGTTTGCGATCATCCGGTGGACTTTAAGCCTATCCATTATGATTGTGGTTTTTATGTTTATCTACTACTATGCTCCAAATAAACGGCTGAATTATAAAGATGTGTTGCTAGGGTCTGTATTTGCTTCGGTATTTTGGCAGCTCTTATCATTAGCCTTTTCCTACTACATCAACAACTTTAGCAACTATTCTGCTACATACGGCAGTCTTGGAGGGGTTATTGCCCTTATGCTCTGGTTCTATCTCACTGGCCTTGTGATTATCATAGGGGGCGAAGTGAACGCGACTTCAAATTATTTCAGGAAAAAAGCCCAATAGAGCTAGCGGCGATATGCTGCTATAACTATTGGGCTTTTGTTATTTTAGTAGGCGTAATCCGTTTAATATAACAAGAATGGTACTGCCTTCATGACCGAGAACTCCCAATGGAAGGGTGAGGAATTGAAAGAAATTAGATGCAATAAGGATGAAGATGACAGCAATGGAAAAGATCACGTTTTGTTTAACAATTTGATTTAATCGGTTAGAAAGATTTACGGCTCGAGTAAGTTTTCCAAGATCATTTTTCATTAGAACAACGTCTGCCGTTTCGAGCGCTACATCTGTTCCCTGACCCATAGCAATTCCAACATCAGAAACCGCTAGAGCCGGTGCATCATTAATGCCGTCTCCAATCATGCCAACCGTTGCATATTTTTTCTTTAATTCTTTCATGTGGGTTACTTTATCTTCTGGAAGACAATTGGCGAAATAGGTTTCTATGCCAACTTCTTCTGCTATCGCTTTTGCTGTTTGTTCACTGTCACCTGTGAGCATAATAGGCTCAATCCCACGTTTTTTCAACGCTTTAACCATTGTTGCGGATTCACTTCGTACTTTATCTTTTAAAGCTATCATACCAGCAAAACCATGTTGATCCGCAGCAAATACAATGGTGTTCCCACTTGATTGCAACTGGGCGTACTTTTCTTGAAAAGAATCAAATCCATCCTTATCACTAAAGAAATCTAACTTCCCTACCTTCCAGCTGATTCCGTTAATTTTCGCTTCAACACCCCATCCAGAATGATCCATCATTTCCTCAGGTTCTAGCCAGTTATGTGATTTTGAATGATTAACAATGGCTTTAGCAAGTGGATGTGTCGACTGCCGTTCGATAGAGGCTACGATGTTCATGAATGTATTCTCATCAATATCTGAACGAGTGAAAACATCTGTAACTACTGGAGAACCTTCCGTTAATGTTCCCGTTTTATCAAGTGCAACAGCTTTCATGGAGGCGAGTTGTTCGAGATGAACCCCTCCTTTAAATAGAATGCCATTTCGTGCACCTGCTGATATAGCTGATAGTGTAGCTGGCATAATGGAAGCAACTAGGGCGCATGGGGAAGCAACAACAAGAAAAACCATAGCACGATAGATCGTTTCATCCCACGTCCATCCAAAAAGAAAGTGAGGGAGGATCATAAGTAAAGAGCCCATTAGTAATACGATTTTGACATACCAGCCTTCAAGTTTTTCGATAAACAGCTGTGAGGGTGCTTTTTGATCTTGGGCTTCTTGAACAAGAGCAATGATTTTTTGGAAGACGGTGTCCTTACTACTTTTAGTCATTTTTATGGTTAAATGTCCTGATATATTTAATGTTCCAGCAAATACTTCCTCATCGATTCGTTTAATGACTGGAATAGACTCGCCGGTAATTGCAGATTGATCCAGAGAAGTTTGCCCTTTCATAATTAATCCGTCTGCAGGGACTCTCTCTCCTGGTTTAATAAGAATAACGTCATCTACAGATAGTGAACTAGCAGGTACAACCATTTCAGAACCGTTTGAAATAACGGTTGCGGTTTCTGGTTGAATTTCCATCAGAGATTGAAGCTCTCGTTCACTCTTGTTCAATGTATAAGTTTCAAGGGCACCACTTAATGCAAAAATAAATATAAGTATGGCTCCCTCAGTCCAGTACCCAATACTACCAGCACCGATCGCTGCGATGATCATAAGAAGCTCAACATTCACGTCTTTCTCAGCAAACGAGTCTTCTATTCCTTCTTTTGCTTTAGCGAAACCGCCAATTACAAATGCCGTGATATAGAGACTGGCTTCAACGGAAGGTGAAAATGCACCCTCCATGATCCAAGCAAAGGCAATGATTAATCCACTTATTAGGGCAGCAGTAAGCTCCCCGTGACGTTTTAAAGTATTCCACCAGAAAGAAGTATGTGAGGTGTAAGTACTTGATTGAATATTTGCCTGTTCCATTATCATTCCTCCTTTTTCTAATTGAGAATAATAGTCATCTTCATTCCCTTGCTAAACGTGCAATGCTGTGACCACTTAAAGTAGTCACAGCATTAGAAAGCTGATAAAACGGAGTTATCTAAATCGCATTGAGAATGTTTTTCATGTAGATTAGAATGATTATCATGTTTTAATAATTTTATTCTATCACATGCTTCTCATCTTGACTATAAGAAAAAGAACAATTGGATGGAATGATTTTATGTTTAAAAATGGGAATGAACAGGGAATTGAATTTGTAACAAAGAAAAGATGAGGAGGAGTACAATGCTATTAAAAGAAAAGCTAGAACAACTGAAACATGCTCGTGTCCAAAAGCCTGATAAAGTGTTTACTTTGTATTTAAATACGGATCGTCGTGATGCGGACCGACAAAATGGTGAATGGAAAATTCAATTAAAAAACGGATTTCGAAATTTCGAGGAATACTTAAAGCAAAGTGGTAATAAAGAAGATCTTGAAAAATATGAAAAAGTAAAAGAGAAAATTCAAGATGAGCTTAATCGTATAGAAAATGATTTAAAACGCGGACTTATTATTATTGCTTCTTCAGATGATCAGATTTGGTTCGTAGAGCGTACGCAAGTTCCAGTCGAAACGAACCTTTATTGGGAAGAAGAACCTCAACTAGAAGTAGTAGAAGAACTTGAAAACAACTATCCCAATACTGGTATTGTGCTTGTCCATCATGATTATGTTCGGATTATTGAAACTGAACTTGGTTTTCTAACCAAAAGTGAAGAATATGCCTGGGATCCGGACGAGGATAACTGGAGAATTTACGAAGGAACAACGGGAAATGAGAATATCTCTGGAAATGGAAGTACAGCACAGCGAGAGCTATATGAAGATCGAGTAAAGGCCAATCGTGAGAGATGGTACAAATCGATGGCTGCAAAGCTTGATAAAAAAGCAAAAACTCAGCAGTGGGAAAAAATCTACGTGGCTGGTGAAAAAGAAGAAGCAAACGAATTAAATGAGTTAATGAATAAGGAAGCGACAGTAGTTGGTAAGAATTATTCTGATAAGAGAGATGATGAAGTGATCGAATCGCTAGTCTCATAATAATAAAAGCACCCTTGAGGGTGCTTTTATTATTATGAGCGACGTTAGCTTCCACTGTTGCTTCTCGATTTTTGACTCATTCAATTGGTCATTACAGGGCGAGCAAAAAATCTAGAATGTTAATAAGCATTACCTTATTTTATTAGGGCTATTTGACAGCTTTAACAGTGAAAATTTTCGGAATGCCTCTGTCGTGGAGCTTAATATTAGGTTCCTCTGTTACCTGTTTAATAATAAGGTTCTCATCAGCAATGCTTGTAAGAATTTCACCAAGTGTCCATTTACGCTGAAGCACCAGGCTTTCTGCTGTTTCGTTCGTTAAATGCTTCTCAAAAGCAACTTTAGTTCTGTAAATTGTCGGATCGAAATAGTTACCATCAACTTTATGCTTCTTTCCTTTAGACGAAATAAGCTTTGTTGATATAGGATGGAAATCTTGGATAACAAAGGTGCCTTCTGGTTTCAAGAGACGTGAAACAACCTTGAAGAGAGGGTGCAGATCAAGGAAGTAATGTAAAATCCCCAGTTCCATAACAATAATATCAAAACTTCCATCGAGGTCATGGTTCATTTTTAAAATGTCAGTGACATAATAGGAGAGGTCCACGTTACACTCTTCTGCAATTTCTTTGGCGAATCGCTCGTTTTCATAGGAAAAATCGATGACTGTTGCATTTGCACCAAGTAAACTCATTGCAGTCGCTTTCATACCATGTGATCCCATTAAGTTGGCTACTTTCTTTCCTTGTAATGAAGGAAGATACGGTAGAAGTGATTTAAGACGTGATTTTGGATTTTCTTTTAATTTTGTTGCGGCTTCCTCAGGTTTTCCAAATCGATTAAGCAACGCTTCGTAAGTTTGTTGATTCCAAGATTTTTCATTCTGGGCTGTCACATTCTCTTGTATTTTTTTTAGGTGAGCATCAATTATATTCCGCCATTCCGGAAGCTTTTGATAGTAATAGAGTGAAAGGCATTGGACCGATTGTTCTCCTAGTGAGACTTCAATGAGATAAGGGTTCGTGCGGATAACGGTGTTGTATGTGCACTCAATACGTACCGGACACTCATCGATCACATAAAGAGCGTAAGAAGTTTCAGAAGTGTATTCTGGTTTTGCTACTCCATATTTAAGATTGAAATCACCTACGACGGACTCAAAAGCATCCCATTGAATCGAAACGGCTATAGAATGAGGGGCATCGACTGCTCCTTGAAGCCAAAGAGCTGTTTCATTTATAAAGAAAAAAGGAATGTTATAGTTGTTTAGGTTTGAAGAAAGGTTCTTTAAGACATTTTCTTGGAGTTCTGGCATTTTTCCACCTCAATTTTGTTACATGAATATATTTTGTATAGAATACTATAGCATATAGACAGCCCATAAGGCATCTGAAGAATAGGGAGAGACATAGGATATGCAGACTCAGAATGAAGGTATGTCAACACAGAAATGGGTGAAGAGGGGTGGATCCTTCGCTTTAGGTATCTACTTACTTGCGCTTTTCTATGCGACATTGTTTATTTATAATTATTATCCATATGGTAAATCAGTTAACCTTGTCTTGTTCGATAGTATAAAGTTAATGTGGGAAAGCGGAAGCTACTGGCTCATCTTAAAAAATATTATTGGAAATATTATGTTGTTTATGCCGCTAGGATTTTTAATACCGCTAGTTTATAAAAAAGGAAAGTCTGTGCTTATTATTGGTCTGATCGGTTTTTCAACGAGTACTGTTATTGAATTATTGCAGTACTTTGTCGCTCACCGTATATTTGATATTGATGATATTCTCTTAAATGCTCTTGGAGCTATCGTGGGCTACGGTGCCTATCGCATAGTGCTTTCATTATATAGGAAAATGAAAAAGAAAAAATAAAGAGGCAGCTTGCGCTGCCTCTTTATCATTTCGTTATTTAGTCTTCTTTTTTCGCTTTATCAAGAAGTTTAGTAATACGTTTTGTAAGCATTTTACGACCTTCTCCGCCTGCTTGGAAATGACGAAGTTTACCTTCTGAATCAAACACGTAATAGGCAGGTACATATTGGTTTTCGAATGCGTCTGTCAATTTGTGATCACTATCAACGAAGATTGGTTGGCTAATATCGTGTTGATCAGCTACTTGTTTAATTTCTTCAAGGTCAAGGTCTTTTTCAGAGCGTGGCATATGAACAGCAATAACATTCATATCTTCGCTATACTCATCACGGAATTCGTTAACCATTGGCATAGCTTCTTTACATAGACCACAGCTAATGGACCAGAAGTGAATAAGAGTAAGTGGTTTATTACCTACGAGGTCACTCTTCTTAACTTCTCCGTTAAACCATTCTTTAGCGCCTTCTAGTTCAGGCATTTCTTCGCGTAGTTTCATTCTGTATCGACTCCTTTGTTCGGAATTAATTATAATCATTATCAGATAATCACAATTCTTATTATAGTACATATAAATCATAAGTCAATGAAAAGGATTCATGTATTATATTATTAAGATGGCTATAAAAAGGTTTCTTTACTCACGATGTAGAATACTGAGCATGTGGTTCGGGTTTCTTATGAACGGACGTTGCTGTAAATAAGAAGAGTAGCATCCCGCTAATCGCATAGAAAATGCTTCCTTCTGTAAACCAATCAATGAAAACTCCACCAAGATAGGGTCCGAGTATACTACCAATGCCAAAAAATATGCCAGCTAGAATGTTCCCGGTTGGGAGAAGACTATTTGGTAGCAGATCGGCCAAGTAGGTAATACTTAGTGAAAATAAAGATCCAACCATCATGCCTGCAAGGAAAAATAAGATAAAAAGTATTGGTACTGATGTGGTGAAGATCGCACACGAAAAACTAACCCAGCCAATAAAAATACTAACGAGCAAGATATTTTTTCGACCAAATTTATCACTGATAACGCCAAGAGGCATTTGAAACACAAGACTTCCGATTACAAAGGCTGGAAGTAGTATCGAAACCGATTTAATATCAATTCCGTTCCGAAGTGCATACACAGGGAAATTACCGTGAAGAGATGCTTCAAGAAATCCGTATCCGAAAGAAGGTAAGAGGGCTACCCAGCCAACTTTCAGGACGCGCGCATATTTAGATAGAACTCGTTCAGAACCTTGCGTCAATGGATCAGGGAAATCATTTTTGATTTTTGTCAGCATCAACCATGTCACCATAGCAATGCCTGATGCCAGTAAAAATGGGAGGTACATAGAATACTCAACTAGAATAGTCGAGAGGGGACCGGCAGCGAAACCGAGTCCGAATGCAGATCCATAAATGGCGATGTTTCTCCCCCTTTTTTCTTTTGGGGTCGTTGTTGTAATCCAAAGTTGTGTTGCGAAATGAAGAAGGTTATCTCCTATTCCGACAATGATTCTTAAAATGAACCAAAACCAAAAAGCCTGCCATATAGGTATTAGCGTAATTGAAACAATAACAAGCAGAAGTCCAACGGCTATAGCTGGTTTATAACCATATTTTCGAACGGGTTTCTCAATAAAGGGTGAGGCAAAAAGGATCCCTATGTAAAGAGCCGAAGCATTAAGGCCATTCATGCTAGACGATACGCCTGCCTCCTCTAGAAGAATAGATAATAAAGGAAGCAGCATCCCTTGAGAATACCCGGAAATAAAAACGATTGAAATAAGAATCAGAAATCGGTAACGGTTTGATTCAAACAATTTGTTCACACTCCAATTAGCCAAAAAAGGAAATTCTTATCAGTGCTTATTATAATGGAATGGGGTGAAAAGAGCCACCGTTCGCATTTTTTTAAAAGCTGATCTAAAATAAGGACAACGTCTAGTAAAGGAGTGGTCATGTTGGAATTTAACATGAAGAAAGAAGAAACTGGTTTTACAGCTGATTTTGAATATGGAACGCTTCATATTTCAGGGGACGAGCAGTTTGGTTTTCGTCCATATCAACTACTTGTTTCATCAATAGCAGTTTGTAGTGGTGGTGTGTTACGCCAAATTCTTGATAAAAAGCGAATGGACTATGAAGATATTCAAATAAAAGCGGATGTCACTCGTAATGAAAAGGAAGCAAATCGTGTTGAAGAAATTCATCTTCATTTCACACTAGTTGGAGAGCTGAACGAGCAGAAAGTAGAAAGAGCGCTTGAATTAACGAAAAAGCATTGTTCAATGGCACAGTCTGTTGTAGGGAGTATTGAATTGAAGGAAACTTTCGAGATTGTATCAAAATAAAGAAACGAAAAAAAGGGTCACCACAGTGGCCCTTTTTTTCGTTTCTTTATTTTACCTATCTATGCGTAGAAAAACTCTTCGAATGGGAGGTTATTTTATAACTCAAGTGTTTCTGGTGTGTTTTCACCCTCATTCATTAAACGAATTGTGTCCGGAGTGATTTTGAGAACGACATAGTTTGGATCTTCTGGTGAATCGAACCATCGTTTCAGCTGGTCACCCCATAGTTTTTCTTTCGTTTCTTTTGAGTCATCTATCGTGACGTGACCTTGTACTTCTACGTAACGGTCATGCCAACCTTCGCCGTCGTATCCAAGCAAAACGTGCACGTTATTATTTTGCTCGATGTCTTCTACTTTATGAGTTTCCTTACTAGTTGGAGTCATTAGTGTAAGTTCATCGTGGAAGAACGTCATAAATCTTGAATGAGGCTTATTTTCCTTCACTGTGCTAAGTGTTCCTACATAGTGAGAATCAAAAATGCTCAGTACCTTGTTTTTAATTTCTGATTGAGACATTGCCATTACAAATTCTCCTTTCGAATTTAACTCTAATCTTAATCTTCCTCTAATCTCGAATTCTAAAACGCGATAATATGCCATTATTTACTACGGGAGCTTTTAGCGCATTCATTCGTTTTTCAATCAGATACTAGGGGTATAGCCATATGTAGATTCTAATTTCAACATAAGAAGGTAATCAGATGAACAAGAGCTATGATTTTACTCAAGGTAACATTACGAAGCAAATGGTTTATTTTTCATTGCCTATTTTTTTAACTAATTTACTGCAAACGTCTTATCAATTTATAGATAGCATTTGGGTTGGTAACTTACTCGGTTCAAATGCACTTGGCGCGATTTCAATTGCAGCTCCCGTCATTTTCACTGTTCTCTCCTTCATCATCGGAGTGAATAGTGCAACGTTAACAGTACTGTCTCAGCGGAAAGGGGCATCTGATAAAGAAGGGTTAGTCGAGTCGCTAAATGCTTTTGTTGTTGCGTTAACGATCTTATCGGTTGCGTTTGGAATTATTGGCTTCCTCTTTACTGACCCCATTCTTAAATTCCTTGGAACGCCAGATGAGATATTTGAAAGTACGAAAGTATACTTGCGAATTAACTTTTTAGGCATTCTCTTTTTATTTGGGTATAACTTTATTGGCACAGTATTGCGAGCTCTAGGGGATAGTAAAACTCCGATTCGATTTGTCCTTTTTGCTGTAATTTTAAATACTGCACTGGATCCGTTGTTTATTGCTTATTTCAACTGGGGAATTGAAGGTGCTGCATATGCAACGATTATTTCTCAAGGGTCAGCCTTTCTATATGGTGTGGTTTATTCTATCTGGAAGTCTAAAATCCCGTTTACTGTTCCCCATCTTCCAGACATGAAAGAGCTTAAACGTATTTCAAAGCTTGGAATTCCTGCTGGCTTACAAATGATGACCGTTTCAGCGGGAGTGACGGCGATTATGGGGATTGTTGCAAGTTTTGGTACACAAGTGGTTGCTGGTTTTGGAGCTGCGCAAAGGCTTGATCGTATTATCATGTTACCGGCGTTTACGCTTGGGGCCGCTGTAAATAGCATGGCTGGACAGAACATTGGCTCTGGAAAGTGGCAAAGAGTTTCAGCGATATCTAAGAATGGGATTGTTTTAATCCTTGCCGTTTCTTTTACAATTAGTGCTATTATCTTTTTATCAGCTGAATCAATGATCCGTCTCTTTATTGATGACCCTAAGACAATTGCTTTCGGTGAGAACTACTTAAAAACCGTTGCTTTTTTCTATCCGTTTCTTGGTATTAATTTTGTTTTAAATGGAGTGGTTAAAGCTGCCGGTGCTATGGTTCAAGTGCTTATACTTAATATTATTTCATTCTGGGTCCTTCGCGTTCCCCTCACTTACGTTTTTTCAAAATGGTTAGGAGCAGAAGGGATTGCGTACGGTATAGGAGTGAGCTTTATTATCTCGAGCGTATTTGCTATTGGATATTACCGTTATGGAAAATGGCGTGATATAGAATTATTCGAACAGCAAAAGGAAGAAGACTCAAGTCAAAGTAAGGCTTAAAAGGAATAGCTTAGAAAGTGTCGTCTTTTTACTACATCGTACGTTACAATGAAAAGGATATAGTAAAAGAGAGGATGCAGTCAGTGAAAATAAAACGATTCTTATTTTATGTAATAGGGCTCTTCGTATTAACTGCTGGAATAACATTAACAATTAAATCTGATATCGGAGCAGGAGCTTGGGATGCGCTTAACGTAGGATTATCTGAGAAGATCGGTTTTACGGTTGGGACCTGGGTAATCCTCGTTGGAGTCATCTTGATTATAGTCAATGCGCTTCTGATGAAAGCCTGGCCAGATTTTTTTGCTCTTATCACGATTATCGTAACAGGTTTGTTTATTGATTTTTGGTTAATTACATTGTTTTCAAATTGGACGATTACTGACGTATTCCTTGCTTACGCGGTTTTTATAGTAGGAATGATATTCATCGGCCTAGGTATTGCGATATACCTTCAAGCCAAATTTGCGGTGATCCCAATCGATGGTTTAATGCTTGCCATTCATCATAGAACTGGTTTAAGCATTCGAACTTCGAAAACGGCTGGTGAACTTATTGCGCTACTTGCTGCATTGCTTTTAGGAGGGCCGATTGGTGTGGGCACGATTGCCATTACGTTTGGCATCGGGCCTCTTGTCCAATTTTTCTATCCTACTTTTGAGAAAATGAACGCTTAAGCGTTCATTTTTTTTTGGGGAAATGTCTAGCGCTTATCGACTCTAAATGTTCGCTTCCGCTTTTAATATCTAAATTTGTTGGATAAAAGGGATGGTTCTAGAAAAAAATACTGATAAGAGTTTGAAGCCATTCGGTTAAATGAATGCTAACAAAGGAGAAGTTTGTATGAAGAAAATCGTGTTAATGCTCGTTATTCTAGCTGTTATTCTACCTCTAAACACACTAGCCGCAGAAGGTCAGAAAGCGCAGAAAGATCAATCGCTAAAAGTTCCTGACTCTACGGTTAATATTTCGAAAGAAAACACTTATCCAAATCCCGCACAGGATTTACCTACTTTGCAGCCGAGTGAGTTGACGAAGGAGTTAACAGGATCTGCAGATGTCCCCATTGCTAATCCTGAATTGATTCAGATTTTAAATGATTCTTCGATTTCACCGTCTAAGCTAGCGATCGGTTATCGTGCGAGTATTTATCTAGGTAAGTGGGCGTTAAATTATGATTCTGCTGAAACAAATATTAACTGGCAATACAAGCAGGCGAATATAAATCGGGTAGATAATCGAGGTGGAAGTGGTCCAATTCAGATGACGTATCGCCAAGAGGAAGAGAAGAAGGTGAATGGTGGTCTAACGGCCTCGATTCCTGATAGTGAAGACGTGAAGAAGATGATGATGATGAAGGCATCTGAAAAAACGAAGCTCTCTTTATCTTTTCAAACAATGATTGGGAAAGATACTAAAAAAGGTAATGTGTATAATGTGGGAGCTAAGAACTATGGTACTTTAACGAGCTATGTTCCTGCTGTAAATGAAAAAGGAACAGTAACATATGGAGAAGTTTATCTTGTTTTAAAAGGAAGCAAAATGAAACTTGAGGTTCGTAACGTAACTCAGCAAGGAATTGGTGCTTGGATCCCGGTTCAAGACTACCTTAGTTTTGAATTTAACACGCGACAATAACCAGCAGAAATGCTGGTTTTCTTATGGGGATAACAAAGTATTCGGTTTGAGGAAGTAATTTCCTTAGCCAAAGAGATGGAATTAGGATAGAAAACAGTGCAAACTTCACACACTAAATAAGGGGACAGACAAAGGAGGGATTAAATGAGGATACTCGTAATGACGATCGTTATATTTATTGGAACAGTGACGGGAACCTATGCGATAGATAACACGTCTCATGATTGGTATTTTAAACGAAGCAAAAATCATGCACCTGCCACAACAGAGCCTGAATTTCAGGAATTACTAAAGCCCTATGACAGCTACTTCATTGGTCGAACGGATCAGAAGGAATTGTATATGACATTTGATAATGGGTATGAGAATGGATTCACTGACGATATTTTGGATGTTCTAAAGAAAGAAGGTGTACCTGCCACCTTTTTCGTTACCGGTCATTACTTAAAGGACCAGCCAGATCTCGTTAAGAGAATGGTAAAAGAGGGACATATCGTTGGGAATCATTCCTGGAGTCACCCTGATATGACGGCCATTTCTGATGAAAAAATAAGAATTGAATTAAAAAAAGTGAAGGAAGAGTACACCCGATTAACCGGAGATGAAACGATGCAGTATGTTCGACCACCTCGCGGCGTTTTTAGCGAAAGGTCACTCGCTATTACTTACGAAGAGGGGTATCGTAACATCTTCTGGTCACTTGCCTATAAAGATTGGGAAACGGATAAGCAAAAGGGGAGTCAGTATGCTTATGATTCGATTATGAAACAAGTTCACCCGGGAGCGATACTGCTTCTTCATACAGTCTCAAAAGATAACGCTGAAGCTCTTCAGAAAGTTATTAAGGATTTAAAAGAAGACGGGTATACCTTTAAAAGTCTGGATGATCTTGTCCTAACTGAAACAATTCCTGAACCGCTTATTCCTTAATAAATATTCTAGGCTGCCAGAAATGGCAGTCTTTTGCATGATTTAAGAAGAAAGAAGAAAGGATGACTTGCTCTTCTGTACCTAGTAATCCTGTTTTGGATTTGCGATAATATAGACGACCTATCGAATGGAGGCGGTATGATGTGGATTGAGAAGTTATATCTTAAAGCGCCATATGACGTAGATCGACTTTTCCAAAGAATGAGAATGGATCCTCTTCAGTACGTCGATGGTCACAATCAACAATTTAAGATTCCTCTTATTATTAATAATGAAAAAGCCGTATATACAGTTCAATCAACTGGAAATCGTAAATACCCTTGCTTTGAGATATACGGAAATGATGTAAGTAATAAGGAACAAGCGATTACTCAGATTAGTCAAATGTTTGACTTTCATATGGACATTGAAGGGATTTCGTCAGTACTAAAAGAAACAAATATTCGATCATTGATGAATAATTACCTCGGTATGCCAATTATTTGTGAGCCTGACGCTTATTGTGCATTACTGAAGAATATTGTTCATCAGCAGCTTAATATGAAGTTTGCGTATACGCTGACCTATCGTTTTGTGACAAGCTATGGAACTGAAATGGATGGCGTGTGGTTCTATCCTGAACCAGAGGTGGTTAGTCGTTTAACTGTTCAAGAATTACGCGATTTACAATTTAGCAAAAGAAAAGCAGAATATGTGATTGGAATTGCTGAAAAGATTGTATCAGGAGAGCTTGATTTAGAGAACCTCAACAATTTAACAACTAAGGAAGTATATGATGAACTGCTTCCAATAAGAGGTGTTGGTCCATGGACAGTTGAATGTGTACTGCTTTTTGGACTAAGACGGAAAGATATATTACCCGTAGGTGATGTTGGGATTCAAAATGCCATTATGAAATGGTTTCAATTATCAACAAAACCTACAAAAGAAGAAGTCGGTAAGTATAAAGAGAAATGGTCTCCGTATTCAAGCTATGTGTCCATGTATTTATGGGAAAGCTTAAGCGGCTAAGTAGAAGGAGAGATATTTTTGGATAACAAAAATGTGAAAGGGACAGGGCTTACGAACGGTCAAACAATTCCTTTAACAATTAAACGATTGGGGATAAATGGAGAAGGGGTCGGTTTTTTTAAGAGGACAGTGGTATTTGTTCCTGGGGCACTACCTGGGGAAGAAATTACAGCTGAAGTCACAAAGGTTTTTTCAAATCGTGCTGAAGCAAAAATAAAAAGGCTTCGAAAAAAATCGAATGACAGAACCACTCCACCATGTCCGGTATATGAAGAATGCGGAGGATGTCAGCTCCAACATTTAAGCTATAAGGCACAACTTCGTGAAAAACGAGATATTGTGATTCAGTCGTTTGAACGGCATGCAAAATTGGGTGAAAAGGACATAACGATAAAGCCCGTAATTGGAATGAAAGATCCCTGGAACTATCGAAATAAAAGTCAGCTTCAGGTAAGAAAGCAAAAGGGAAAAGTCATTGCAGGATTATACGGAGCAGGGTCACACGAGCTTGTGGAACTGACAAACTGTTTAGTACAACATCCGGAAACAAATCGAGTCACTCGTCAAGTTGTGAAGATCCTCGAGGATTTAAATATTTCGATATATCATGAAAAGAAGAGGAAGGGGCTCGTTCGTACAATCGTAACGAGAGTTGGATTTGAGACGGGACAAATCCAATTAGTGCTTGTCACTTCAGAAGAGAACATTCCTCGGAAAGAATTACTTATTAAAGAAGTGAAGAAAAGGCTTCCTGATGTGAAGTCGGTTATTCAAAATGTAAATGGGCAGAGAACATCTCTAATATTCGGTGATAAAACCTTCGTATTAGATGGGGAAGAAGTAATAGAGGAATCATTAGGAGATCTAAATTTCGAATTATCTGCTCGTGCCTTTTTCCAGCTAAATCCCACGCAAACTGTTCACCTCTATGATGAAGTGAAAAAAGCTGCTGCGCTTACTGGTAAAGAAAACATTATAGATGCTTATTGTGGAGTAGGTACGATTGGATTATGGCTTGCCGATAATGCGCGAGAAGTCAGAGGGATGGATGTCATTAAAGAATCGATTGATGATGCAAGAAAGAATGCTAAAAGTCACGGTTATCAGGAGAAGATGACTTACGATGTAGGTAAAGCAGAAGAGGTCGTTCCTAAGTGGATAAAAGAAGGGTTCAAACCAAACGTAATTGTGGTAGATCCACCGAGAACTGGCTGTGATGAGACGTTATTAGCTACGATGGTAAAAGCAAAGCCAGATCGAATTGTTTATGTATCCTGTAATCCTTCAACGCTTGCAAAGGATTCTTCTTATTTAATAAAAAAGGGATATGAGCTTCAGCATTTACAGCCAGTCGATATGTTCCCACAAACAGCTCATATCGAAGTAGTATCTGTTTTTAAAAGAAACACAGGAAATAAGGAATAGTTACAAACTTATTTATGGATAAAATCAGTAGTTAAACCTTTCCGACTGGAAGCTAAATACAGTCATTAACACTTTCCACAGACTTATACACAAGATGAATAGGTGTTTATAGCGTTACTAACAAGTTTATCAACAATATCCACAGGTTGATAAGAGGTTATCAACAGAAAGAGTTGTTTATAATAAGTGTGCTCTAAAAAAGGAAAGGTAACTGTTATCCACATTGTTAACAGCTTGTGCGTAACTTTCTTGTTAACTTCTGAATCGCTATTTTTTTCTGAAATCAAAAAGGGACCGATATGGTCCCCTTTTTGATTATTTGTTTTTCTTCGCGCGCTGGTTTGCTGCCCTTGATCTTTCAGCTGCTTTCGCATCAGCGGTGTCGAATTCATTTGCGAATTCTACATCCTCGTTTTGTGCTGATGGAATTGGATTTTTAGCTTGACGCTTTTGTTTACCTTCTGAAAAATTTGGACGTTTTGCCATCTTAATCAGCTCCTGTAAATGTGTTTGGAGAAGATCTCTCCACTCATTAGAATGGCTCGTTTTTGTTTAATTATTCGTCTTTATTTATGCCCAGCTCGGTCAGCACGTTTGAATTCTCTTCCAAAAAGAACATCTTGGGTCTTCGTTAGCGTCATTTTTGCTTCCTTATTTTCTCTGCCTTTACGTTTATCCATAATAACCCCTCTTTTCCTTAAGATGCTACTAGCATTGCCATCACATAAAGTTCTATGCACATGTGGATAAAAGCAATGACCAGGGGCTGATAGTAACGCTGTGGATTATGACACTCTACAACAAAAAGTCAAAAGAAATAAGGCAATAAAAAAAGTTCCTTTAAGAGGAACTTATGCTTCTAATTGAACTTCAACTGTTTCTGTACCTTCGCGCATGACGTGAAGGTGATAGTTATCGCGTTCAATTTCATATAAATGATATGATTTCTCTCCAGTATTAATTTGCTTATAAACTTCAGGCCATTTCTCATTAGCTTTCTCAACATAAGGGATTTTTTCTGCCGCTTTTTGAGAGCGAATGTTATCCTTGTTAATTCTCATGAAAATTGTATTAATTTGCTTATCAAAAAACAGTTCATTGAAGAAAGCTTCTTTCGCGATTTGATTATAACCTTTGCCGTGGTAAGGGGTACCAATCCACGTTCCAAGAAAGCCAGTTTGATGTTCAATATCAAACAAATTAATTGTACCAATAGGTGCACCCCATTCATCAAGAATGGTCCTTGAAATTAATTCTCCCTGTTCCTCAGCTTCAATAAGTTGTTTTGTTAAGAATAGATATTCTTCGTAAGAGCTTGCTTTATGACGCACGAATGGGAAGACAGCTGGGTCAACCATCAAGTCAAATAGCACATGACATTCCGACAGGTCACGATGTTTAATCATGAGTTTCCCTCCTGTCGAGGGCAGACTTATCCCCACCCTCGAATAATAGTATGTTGAATTATTATTCGGGGTGGGAATCGAACCCACTAGGACCAGTCACTGCTGGTGGCGCACCAATTGCCTTCCCATATTCAGATATGAAGTTGTTAGTTCATTTTATTGTAATTACAAAAGTATCATACTCGATTTATTTAAAAAAAGATACTAGTTTTTTGCGTATTTTTCACTTCTAAATGTAAAGCTTTTGTAAGTGTCTATGTGACAAGAAATTTAAGCCATTTTAACGAATAATTTCTCCGTTAATCATCGTCAATATTGGACGGGCATCGTACTGGAATGGATGATTAGACCAGAGCACTAAATCGGCATCTTTTCCAACTTCTATACTTCCAATACGGTGTTCGACTCCAAGACTTTTAGCGGGATTTAGTGTAATTCCTTCAATCGCTTTTTCTTCGCTTAACCCTTCTCTAACAGCAAGCGCTGCACAAATATTTAAGTACTGAATAGGAACGTATGGATGATCTGTTGTGATTGACACTTCAATCCCGTGGCTATTCAGAATGCCATAAGTCGCCCAAGTTTTGTTCTTTAATTCTATCTTCGAACGTCTCGTCATAGAAGGTCCTACAGTTACTTTAAGGTTCTGTCCACTAAGTTCATCTGCAATAAGATGGCCTTCTGTACAATGCTCAATTCTGAGATCAAGATTAAACTCCCTAGCAAATCGAACAGCTGTTAATATATCGTCTGCACGGTGAGCGTGAATTCTGACAGGAATTTCACGATTTAGTGCTGCAATAATGGGTGAAATTCGTGGGTGCTCTATCTGATTAGATCTCCCAGCATCATAGAACGCTTCTCGAAGAAGGCCCATAATTCCCATGCGGGTAATAGAATCATTATTGGAGTGACTATGAACCCGTTTCGGGTTTTCACCTAATGCAATTTTTAGACCGGCGGTTTCTCTGACAATCATTTTCTCTACGTTCTTTCCATGCGTTTTCAGAACAGTTGTTATACCGCCAATAATATTCGCACTTCCAGGCATAACTTGAACAGAAGTTACGCCAAATGCAATCGCATCTTTAAAACCAACATCGAGTGGATTTACACCGTCAAGTGCTCTTACATGGGGAGTTAGAGCTTCAACGGTTTCGTTTGCATCATTGCCAGCCCAGCCAGTGCCTTCGTCATAAAGGCCTACATGTGTATGGGCATCAATGAAACCGGGTAAAAGGTGATAACCTTTGCCATCAATTACGGTCATATCAGCTTCTTCAGATATAGAGGGGGAGACTTCATGAATAAGGCCGTCCTTTACAAGAACATCAGCACATGGGAGTAATGGTGATGAAACTGGATAAACTCGAGCTTGCTTAAATAATATCGTCACATTATTCACCTATCATCTTTTAGTTTTATAACGACACATCGTCGAAAACAGCTAGTTAATCCATTATATCCATTATCCATCATCGGTACTACATCATCGAATGTGTAGATGTCGAAGGATATTTTAATTGAGATACAAACTTTTCATAAACATAACGATTTCACTTTTCTTAGAAAATAGGTAATGCTTCTATTCAAATGAAGGGAGGGTTTGAAAAAACCTGCTGGTTTAGACCAGCAGGTTCTCTAATGCGTCTTTTAATTTAAGGTAGCGGAAAGGGTAGCCTAATTCTTTAGCTTTCTGGGGAAGAACGCACTGTCCTTTTAATACAATCCCACTTTTTTCTCCTAGAGCTGCTTGAACAGGTGCTTCAGGAACAGGCATCCAGTGAGGTCGATTCATTACTTCCCCAATTGTTTTACCAAAATCATTCATTCTCTTTGGTTCAGGTGCGGTTACGTTTAATGGCCCCTGGACAGAGTCGTGATCAACAGCAAATCGAATCATCCCAACTACATCCATAATATGTACCCAGGAATACCATTGTCGTCCATCACCAAGTTTACCACCCATAAATAATTTATATGGCAAGGTCATCAAAGGAAGGGCTCCTTCTTCGCCAAGGACAACACCAAATCGCGCAAGAACGGTACGAACTCCATGATTCTGTGCTTTCATTGCTTCATCTTCCCATTTGCGTGTAACATCTGCTAGGAAGTCAGAACCAGGTTCTGTATCATTTTCGGTAAATGATTTATCAAGTGATGAACCATAAAATCCAATAGCAGAAGCGTTTACAAGAACGCGTGGTTTATGATCAAGTTTTTGAATGATGGAAATGATCTCTCTCGTTGACGAAATGCGGCTGTCTAGAATACGCTGTTTACGCTCTTCTGTCCACCGACCGCTGTTAATTGATTCGCCTGCAAGGTTCACGATGGCGTGAATCTTTGGGAGGTCCTTCTCTGGCTCAGCATCATCCTGAAGCCACTTTACATAAGTAACCCCTTTTTTTATAGGTTTGTTTGCAGGGTTCCGTGTGAGAATAAATACCGAATGCCCGTCATTAACAAAAGAGTCTGTTAGTTCACTTCCAACAAAACCAGTTCCTCCGGTAATCGCAATGTTCATATCATCTTCCTCCTAAGCGTACGCGATATACTTCTACTAGTTCTTTACCCATATTCATATTCCTCTAATCAAATGCTTTAACTTCATTCGTTTATTCAGAAAGTGCTACAATGTGAGTGGAGGTGAGTGCATTGGTCAAGGTTACGCGTATAACAACGCAAAAAAACAATAACGAACGATTTTCGATATTTATAGATAAAGGTTCAGGTGAAGAATTTGGTTTCGGTGTTGACCAAGATGTTCTGATCAGCTTTGGTCTTCGAAAAGGTGTCGAATTAAGCGACGAGATGCTTGAAGGAATTCATTTTGAAGACCAGGTGAAAAAAGGCATGAATTACGCGTTAAATTATTTATCTTACCGGATGCGCTCTGAAAAAGAGGTGAAAGAATACCTTACTAAAAAGGAAATACCTGAAGAGGCATTCGAAGCTATTTTCAAAAAGCTTCATCGCTATGGATACGTGAATGATCTTGAATTCGCTATTGCTTTTGTAAGAACAAAAGTAAATGGAGGCGGAAAAGGTCCATTTGTCATCGCGCAAGAGCTCAACCAAAAAGGAGTTAATAAAAAGATGACCGATAAAGCACTCGAAGAATACTCATATGAGCAACAGCTTGAGATTGCAATTAAGTTAGCTGAGAAAAAAGCATCAAAGCTAAAGACTTCCTCAGCAACGGAACAAAGACAAAAAGTAAATCAGGAACTAAGAGCCAAAGGCTTCGATCGTGACATCATTCAGGAAGTGATGCAGCAAATCGATCTAGAAAAAGGAGAAGACGAGGAATGGGAAGCGCTCGTGCTTCAGGCCCAAAAAGCGGAACGACGCTATAGCAAACTCGAGCGCCGTGAATTCGATCATAAAATGAAACAATTTTTATATCGTAAAGGTTTTCCTTTTCCGCTTATTAATAAATATCTAGAAGAACTTAACGATCAATAAATATCTCATTCTGTCCTTCATCTTCCTCGATAATTTGGAGGGCTTTCTCAAATGGGGATTTAAGTTTTGATAAATCATTAATATGATCGGATTTTGCCCAAAATGGAGTATTCATCCCTCCCATATAAACAGCAGTTGCACTGGCACCGGTGCTCTCTAGTTCTTTCCATAAGCTCTCAGTAAACCCTCTTATCGCATATTTAGAAGCGACGTATACAGTTTCGTGATTTTTCCCTTTTAAACCAGCGGTAGAAATAATATTCATGATGCGACCTTCCGTGCTTTTTAATGTAGGGAGGAACGTTTGTGTTGCAAAAATGGTGCCTTTCACATTTGTATCAATAACCTTATGTATATCAGAAATAGTAATGTCTTCTAAAGCCCCGAACGTTCCTGTACCAGCATTGTTTACAAGCATGTGAATTTGTAGATTATCCCGATCCATTGCTTGTTTCAGTTTTTTAAGTTCTTCAGGATCAGTTATATCGCATTCATAAATGGAACAAACACCTTTATTATCTTTGATTTCCTGGTCAATGGATTCAAGTTTTTGTTTGGTTCGACCAACAAGTACGACATGGTGTCCTTTAGTTGCCCACTGTTTTGCAAGCTCAGCTCCGAGACCAGAACCGGCACCCGTAATTAAAATGGTTTTCATATAAAATCACTCCTTTCGGTAAGCGTAGCATATTTTTGTCAGGAAGTAGAAAATGAACTATACTTGGGGAAGAATTGATGATGATGGAGGTCAAGGATGGAAAAGCGTTTCAGTGATATGAGTGAGCAGGAACTAAGAAATGAAATTGCCCTCTTAAGCGAAAAAGCACGTAGAGCGGAGCAAATGGGCATGGTCAATGAATTCGCCGTTCATGAACGAAGGATTGCACTTGCTAAATCGTATTTATTAAACCCGGATGACTTTATACCCGGCCATAAATATGAAATTGACGGTGATCCAGGTTCTACGTTTATTATCGATTATATGAATGGAACGTTTGCATGGGGAAACCGTGACGGTAGCGATGAGATTGAAGCATTTCCTATTTCGATGTTAATTCAAAAAGAGCAGCAGTAACGCTGCTCTCTTATTTCATCATTTTACGATCGTTTACGTGTTTGTACCTGTAGAACGATATCGTTATAAGTTTGCTGCGTTTCTCCATTCACCTGATTATGAGCGTGTTTTGGATTTGCACGCGGAGATTGGAATGGATCCTCATATTTCGGATGAAGTCTATCTCGGTTATTTTTTCCCATAGATGCTACCTCCTGTATAAGAGAATTATCCCTGACGGTGGTCTGTCCGATTTGAAGCATTCATCCGCTCTTGTGGATGAGTGTTAATCGACCCGTCAGCACGTTTTGATGCGAATTCTTCTTTTGCGCGGGGTTCACCAGAAAATTTAGCATCTGGAAATCCGGTTTTTTTATTTCTCATCAGCGTGCGCCCCTTTCCAATATCGTGTTGTGAATCAGGCACACCATTAGTATGCGAATTCGGTCGGAATGTTATGTGCCAAACAAAGTTATTTATTAGACAGAATTTGAATTACACCACGAAAGGAGAATGCCTCATGGAAGACTTATTTCAAAGGCTTACTCATAACCTTCTTGAGAAAAATGATCACCTCTCTTATGGTCAAGCGAGAACAATGGTAGAGTTGCTTTGGGAGGATTTTGAATCGTCAAGAGCCAAGGCTGGCAGAGAGTATAAAGGTCAGGATGTAACTGAAAAAATTGTTAAGCAATGGATTGACTACTATGGTCCTGTTTTACACGATTTCATGATGAATAATCCAAAATATAAAGGGTATTTTGGAGATGACAGAAGCATAAAACATTAAACAAAAACCGGCTGGGCACGTTATGTGCCCAGCCGGTTTTCTGTGTTATAAATTAAGTTAACGACTAATCAAGAGCGGGGTCTAATTTCTTTCGTAACGTATCTTCGCTGTAAACCCATCCAGTATAAGAACTCGTTATTTCGAGCTGATCTTCCATTTGTACCACGGCGACAAATGGATAATGCCCTTTATTTCGATAGCGAAGATCGATAAAGCGAACTTCATATCCAATTTCTTTTTCTTCAATCTCCCATCTATAAACTGGTGAGAATGAAAGAAATGCACTTAAGTTAGGGTCTTCCTTCGCAGATTCCAGTACTGGTGTTTTAGGAACAGGAACGCGATCAAATACGTCTTGAATATGGATCGTAGTTCCTTCAGCGCGAGCTACATAAAACTGTGTCTCAGATTTAACTGCGATATGCCACCTGCTCCAACGAATTGTTGGTGAGACAATCACTTCGACTGCATCTGGAATTCGCTCTCTCACAGCATGAATCACTTTCTTCTGTTCAATTATTCTCCAAACATAATAGAGAATAAGAATGCCGTAGATCGTGAGGAAAGTGTACCCAGGATTGACTCCCAAATACCAGAGAATTAATCCACCAATATGACTGAGAAAAATAAATGGATCAAAAATATTAATGACGCCAAGAGCTACCCATCTGTTAGAAAATGGCCTAATGGCTTGCGTTCCATATGCGTTAAAAATATCGACAAATACGTGAATGAAGACAGCAAGAAATGTCCATAACCAAAGGTGGAGCCAATTTGTTTCAGGAAAAAACACCATTATTCCGCTGCTAATGATGATTGGCCAGAGAAGAACTGCAGGAATGGAATGAGTAATTCCACGATGGTGTCGGATATAGACAGCGTTATTTTTAAGTTTAAGCACAGTATCAAAGTCCGGGGCCTGCGATCCTATTAGCGCTCCAATTAGAACGCTTTGAGCGGTAATGGGGTCCTGTGCAATAGCTGGATCTAACGTTGCAAGAGCTCCAATCCCCAGTCCCATGACCACATGTGTCCCAGTATCCATAGGCTAAGAATCCTCCTTATGAAACGTATCGATCGTTTCGCTAACGATCGTAAATAGACCAAATGAATTTATGTCTAATTTGCATTCTTTATTTAGTTATACCCAATTTGAACGAATGTGAAAAGTTAAAAGGTGAATGAAAAGGTATGATGCGTTATTATATGTGATAGACGAAGGTTGAGGAAGTTTGTTAGTAAATTTAAATAAATCTTTTAACACCATTTAATATACCATATCGGAGAGTTGATCCATGACAGAGAAAGTGACAGACCTTTTACATTATTTCGAGGAAAAGCAGTTCCAACAGGACCTTATTGCCTGGTTTAAAAAAGAGCAGCGTACACTACCTTGGCGTGAGAATCAGGATCCTTATCGTGTATGGGTATCTGAAATTATGCTACAGCAAACGAGAGTAGACACTGTAATCCCATATTTTGAGCGGTTTATGAGCCTTTTTCCTACTGTGGAGGCACTTGCCAATGCTGAAGAGGCAGATGTATTAAAAGCCTGGGAAGGGCTTGGTTATTACTCAAGGGCGAGAAATCTTCAAAGTGCTGTTCGAGAAGTAGCAGAGACTTATAACGGTATAGTGCCGAATGATCCCAAGCAAATATCTGAACTTAAGGGAGTAGGGCCGTACACTGCTGGGGCAATTTTGAGCATTGCTTATGACATACCACAGCCAGCTGTTGATGGAAACGTGATGCGTGTTCTTTCGCGAATTATTGGGATTTGGGAGGATATTGCTAAACCATCAGCAAGAAAGACGTTTGAAGAAGTAACTCGACGAATTATTTCCGATGAGGATCCATCCTCATTCAATCAGGGGATGATGGAGCTTGGTGCGATTGTATGTACACCAAGATCCCCTTCGTGTCTTCTTTGCCCTGTACAAGAGCATTGTAGAGCCTTTGCTGAAGGGTCGCAGGAAGAGCTGCCAATTAAATCAAAGAAAAAAGCCCCCAGACCCGTACCGATTGCAGCTATAGCTCTTGAGAATAATGAAGGCAAATTTCTTATTCGACAGCGTCCGGAGAAAGGACTTCTGGCAAGCTTGTGGGAATTTCCAAACGTTGAATTAACAGAAGGTGGCTTGAAAGAAAATCAGCTCAAACACCATTTACAAGATACTTATGAAATTAACCCTAAGATTGAGAAAGAATTATCCTCGTTTAATCATATTTTTAGCCATTTAAAATGGCAATTAACAGTTTATAAAGGATCATTTATTGGCCATATCGATCATGAAAAGGCGAAAATGGTTAGTAAGAATGAGTTGCGAGATTATGCCTTTCCTGTCGCTCACCAAAAAATTGTCAATTTGATTCTAGAAGGAGATGAAACAGAGTGAATTTGAATCTTGAAAACAAGCGCGTTCTTATTACAGGAGGCTCTAAGGGAATTGGAAAGTCGATTGCGAAGGTATTCTATGAAGAAGGTGCGAAAGTGGGGATTTGCGGTAGAAATCGTGATGATCTCGAATTGGCTAGGAAGGAAATTGGTCAGGACTTAGCCATTTTTGAAGCGGATGTGACGGATGAGCGGAAGCGCGTCCAGCTCATTGATTCTTTCATCATGCAATTTGGTTCACTTGATATCTTAGTAAACAACGCTGGGGGAAGCAGTGGTTCGACAATTATGGAGACGGATATATCTCAATTCCATAAAGCAATGGAGCTTAATTACTACTCAGCGGTACACCTTAGTCAGCTTTCTGCCGAAATCATGAAGCAACAGGGAAGTGGCGCAATCATCAATATTTCTTCTATCTTCGGTCGTGAATCTGGTGGGAAACCAACTTATAATAATTCAAAATCGGCTATGATTAGTTTTACTAAAGCTATGGGTGATGAGCTAATTAAAGACGGTGTCCGCGTGAATGGGGTTGCTCCAGGAGCCATTCTGCACCCATCAGGGAACTGGCAGAAACGACTTGATGATAATCCTGAGAAAATAGCTGAATTTGTAGATAAAGAAATACCAGGAGGAAGATTTGGGACAACTGACGAAGTGGCGAATGCCGTTGTTTTCCTTGCCTCTGAAAAAGCTTCATGGATTGTTGGTGCGACAATCAACGTCGATGGCGGACAATCGAAATCAAATTTCTAACATTTACTTAAACAACCTTCTGAAGAGTTTCAGAAGGTTGTTTTTTTGACGAAGAACTGGATTTTATTCGGGCATAAATGCTGAGAGCCCACCACGCTGTTCAATTTCTTTCATTATTTCTCGATGGATAGCTACACCTTCGCTATTTAAGTAAGGAGTAACCTGTTGAAGGCTATAGTGAAAAAAAGATAGTTCTTCGTCCACCCACTCCTTTTTAGACATCATAGAAAGCTCTGTCATATCTCGATTATTCATCATTTAACCTCCTTCTTCTTCTTAGTTTGTATCATTGATTTGAACAGTATGAAGGGGAAGAGATGGAAAGCATGATGAAATGTTCATTCCTGATAAGCTATCAAGTAACAGTCCTATAAGGAATATTTTTGTTTATTTGCACCCGAAACAAGTTTTTCTAAAAACAATACATAAGAATCATGTATCTGGATATTCTATTGTTTGTGGGAGGTGATAAGCCATGGCAAAGAAACCAGGACAAACACAAGCTGGTGCAAACATTCAACAAGCGAAACAGCAGAACCAACAAGCTTCTGCTGGTAAAGCTGGTCAGCAACAATACGGTGCTGAATTTGCAAATGAAACAGATGCACAAGAAGTAAAAGCTCGCAACGCGAAGTCTGCTCAAAATAAGCAGCAAGCATCTGCAGGACAAGCAGCTCAGCAACAATACGGTGCTGAATTTGCAAGCGAAACGGATGCACAACAAGTGAAAGCTCGCAACGCGAAGTCTGCTCAAAATAAGCAGCAAGCATCTGCTAAGAACCAGCAGCAACAATAATCGAACTTCCCGGACAGGGCTGACTTAGTCAGCCCTGTTTTTCGTTAGTTAAATGCTGGTAGGGATTATAAGACAAGTGGAGAAACAATCTAATATAGGAAGGGGTGTTGGTTATGTGCGGACGATTCTCGTTAACGACAGAACTCGACGTGTTACTTGAAAGGTTTCAAATTGATCAAACGAGCATGGATGAATATATACCAAGATTTAATATAGCACCATCTCAACAAATCCCGGCTTTGATTAGAACAAATCAAATGAATCGAATGGGAACCTTGCGTTGGGGGCTAATTCCATTCTGGGCAAAGGATGCGTCTATCTCAAATAAATTAATCAATGCGCGAAGTGAAACAGCTCAGGAGAAAGCGAGCTTTAAGCATGCTCTTAAGCAGCGAAGGTGTTTAATATTATCGGATGGTTTTTATGAATGGAAGCAGACGAAGGATCAGAAAATTCCGATGCGGATCCAAGTAAGGAAGGGTGAGCCGTTTGCAATGGCGGGGTTGTGGGAAAAATGGAATGATGGCGACAAAAATCATTATACATGTACGATACTTACCACAGAAGCAAATGAATTTATGAAAGAGATACATAGTCGCATGCCCGTTATTTTAACAAGAGATGATGAGAGGATTTGGCTGGATGATACAGTAAGTGATAGTGAAATATTAAGCAGTTGTATGAAGCCCATATCCTCTAAGGAAATGAATGCGTATGAAGTTTCGACGCTTGTGAATTCTCCTAGAAATGAACAACCAGAATGTATTGCTCCTGTAGGGAGTTTATGACAAAACTCCTGACTTCTCTACAGAAGTTCCCAAAGGATTTCACATGAGTTTATGGAATTTCTTTTTTGATGAAGGCTTGCTAGAAATCGCTAATGGTATTAGCTTGCTCCATTGGAATGTCAAGAATCACAATTTGGAAGGAGAGGTTAGATGAAGGAGTTTGATGAGCTCATTCAACAGCAGCTCAAGCTTGCCGATCAAATGATTCGTACGAAGGAAGAAATTCTAAGCTTAGAGAATATTCTGGATGAAGAAAAGAGCAGAAATGCCATAATTGTAGAAAGAAAAGAGATGCTATCACTTATGGAGGATGAGTTTGAACGACTTATTTCGGATGTCATCTCTACCTTTGAAAAAACCCCTATTTATTAAGCTGGAATTGGGTGCCATTCTTTTTGAGTGGCGCTTTTATTTTAATTTTATTTTGTTAAGCGTTATAATAGAGAAGAATATAGATGAGATGTAAGATTTTTGATAATAGTCATGTATTGAACGGTAAGAAAGAAAGGATGCTGTGAGTCTGCCTGTATGCAAAAGGCATTCATCGTTTTCCGGAATTTCTTAGGAAAGGAGAAGAAGATGAGTTTCCCAACGACCGGGACGAGAATTCAAATTCAAAGCTATAAACATCGCGGTACGCTACATCGTACTTGGGAAGAAAGCATCGTACTTAAAGGCACTTCCAAAGAAATAATCGGTGGAAACGATCGCATTCTTGTGACTGAAGCTGATGGAAGACAATGGAGAACGCGTGAACCTGCGATTTGCTACTTTAGTGCAAACCACTGGTTCAATGTCATTGGAATGATCAGAACGGATGGGCTATATTATTATTGTAATTTAGGTACTCCATTTACTTACGATGAAGAAGCGTTGAAGTATATTGATTATGATCTTGATATTAAGATCTATCCTGATATGACTTTTAAGTTACTAGATGAAGATGAGTATGAAGCACACCGCGAAGAAATGAATTATCCCGAAGCAATCGATCGTATTATACAACAAAATGTAAAAGAACTGATGAACTGGATTCATCAAAGAAAAGGACCGTTTGCCCCTGGATTTGTAGATCAGTGGTATGAACAGTTCCTTCAATATAGGTAAGAAAAACCTGTTGAATGTTTTTCAACAGGTTTTTGCATGATATAAAAACAGCATGTGATTAACTAAAGGATGATGCCATCTGGGTAGTATAAAAAGGTATATGACCTTTGTAAGACCGTATAAAAAACAAATTGGGATAACGATTGGAATTGGAATATTAAAGTTTGGTATTCCTCTTCTCCTTCCATTGATTTTAAAGTACGTCATTGATGACATTATCAATGCAGAAATGCCAGCTGGGGATAAGTATGAGCAGCTTCTTTGGTTGATGGGAGGAGCTTTCTTTCTATTCGTCGTTGTCAGACCACCGGTAGAATACTTCCGTCAGTATTATGCTCAGTGGATTGGAAGTAAGATTCTGTATGATATACGAGATAAATTATTTTCTCATATCCAACAATTAAGTTTGAAGTTTTACTCTAATAACAAAGCAGGGGAAATCATCTCAAGAGTAATAAATGATGTGGAGCAAACAAAAACATTTGTAATTACTGGGATGATGAATGTTTGGCTTGATCTCATTACCATCGTCATCATTATCGGTATATTATCATTTATGAATGTTTGGCTAACACTTGCAGCAATTGTTCTTCTTCCTCTGTATGGACTGTCAGTTAAGTTTTTCTATAAGCGTCTTCGTGATTTAACAAAGGATCGCTCACAAGCACTTGCAGAAGTTCAAGGTCATCTTCATGAACGAGTACAAGGGATGTCGGTGATTCGAAGTTTTGCCTTAGAAGATTATGAACAAGAGCAATTTAACAAAAGAAATACGAATTTTTTAGAACGAGCACTTGATCATACAAGGTGGAATGCCAAAACGTTTGCTGTCGTTAATACGATTACGGATGTAGCTCCTCTTATTGTTATCGCGTTTTCTGCGTATCTTGTGATTTCGGGTGGACTTCAAATCGGTGAAATGGTTGCGTTTGTGACTTATATGGACCGGCTTTATAGTCCTTTAAGAAGATTGGTGAATTCGTCTACCACATTAACCCAAGCTATTGCATCAATGGATCGTGTATTTGAATTTGTCGATGAAAAATACGATATTGTAGATAGAAAAGATGCAAAAAAGTTAAACGAAGTTCGTGGAAATATCCAATTTGAACATGTTTCATTTAAATATAATGAAGAGGATCTACCTGTTCTAAAAGGAATTGATCTTAATGTACGTGCTGGAGAAACCATTGCGCTTGTAGGAATGAGTGGTGGGGGTAAATCCTCACTTGTCAGCTTAATTCCACGTTTCTATGATGTGACGGGTGGGAGTATTCTAATTGACGGTACAGACATACGGGATTATGAAGCAAGAAGCTTGAGAGATAACATTGGAATGGTTCTTCAGGATAACATCCTATTTAGTGAATCCGTTCGAATGAATATCATGATGGGGAATCCAAATGCCTCTGAAGAAGAAGTTATACAAGCTGCAAAGGCTGCCAACGCTCATGAATTCATCATGAACCTTCAAGACGGATATGATACGCCCGTTGGTGAACGAGGGGTGAAGCTGTCTGGTGGACAAAAACAACGGATTGCAATCGCAAGAGTATTCCTTAAAAATCCGCCTATTTTAATTCTTGATGAAGCAACGTCAGCACTTGACCTTGAAAGTGAACATCTCATTCAAGAAGCGCTTGAAGTACTTGCGAAAGATCGCACAACCTTTATTGTCGCACACCGTCTAGCGACAGTGACGCATGCTGACCGTATCGTGGTGGTAGAAAACGGCCAAATTTCAGAGAGCGGGAATCACCAAGAGCTCATGAAACGGAAAGGGTCCTACCATAATTTGTTTCAAGTACAAAATTTATAGTTATTCATCAAAAAGCATCTCTTTGAGGTGCTTTTTTTGTTTAAATATGCATATTATCGCGTAAAAGCGTCAAAAAAAGACAGAAAATTACCTCAATAAGCGTTGCCAACTAACAAAAATAATGTAATAATGATAAACAGATTTTAGTTTAATTAAAAAATTCAGAATTTACGGAAAGGGGTGAGTGTATGGAACATCCAGTCTTAAATGTTAGTGGATTAGAAACGCACTTTTTTACTGATGATGGAGAGATTCCAGCAGTAGACTCCGTTGACTTCCATGTAAATAAAGGTGAAGTACTTGGGATTGTTGGGGAGTCTGGCTCTGGAAAGAGTGTGACTTCATTATCCATTATGCAACTTATTCAGGCCCCAGGAAAAGTTGTAGGAGGAGAAATTACATACAAAGGGGAAAACCTTCTTACGAAATCAGAGAAAGAGATGAGAAAAATAAGGGGAAATGAAATCGGAATGATCTTTCAGGAACCGATGACATCCCTTAATCCTGTATTTAGAATTGGCAACCAGCTCGTTGAAGGAATTCGAATACATAAAAAATGGAACAAGAAAAAATCCTGGGAGCATGCTATATCAATTCTTAAACTAGTTGGGCTTCCTAGGGCTGAAGAACTTATGAATGATTACCCTCATCAATTATCTGGGGGGATGCGGCAGCGCGTTATGATTGCGATGGCGATGGCATGTGAACCAGAAGTACTCATTGCGGATGAGCCAACAACAGCTCTTGATGTGACGATTCAAGCTCAGATTCTAGAGCTCATGAAGAAATTGAACCAAGAAACTAATACATCGATTATTATGATTACACACGATCTGGGTGTAGTCGCAGAAATTTGTGATCGTATTGTTGTTATGTACTCTGGCAAAATCGTTGAGCAAGGGAAAACAAGTGATATTTTTCAGCATCCAAAGCATCCGTATACGATTGGTTTAATCGAATCAGTACCTGATGTGAGAGTTCGAAAAGACAGACTGTATTCTATCCCTGGAAATGTGCCAAAACCAGGTTCGATTCATAAAGGATGTCATTTTGCTCCACGTTGTAGTTTTGCTTTCGATAAATGCTTTGAAGAGAATCCAACGTTGTTAGATGCAGGACCAGGACAACAGGCTAGGTGCTGGCTTCATGAAGACGAGAAAAAAGCAGCTATATTAGAGAATGTGAAAAGCTAAAGGGGGCGCCTATTTTGCAAGAAGCATTACTTGAAGTAAAACAGCTTAAGAAGCATTTCCCAATTCAGGGAGGCGTACTTAAACAGCAGATAGGAACAGTGAAGGCTGTAGACGGTGTAACCTTTACCTTACATAAAGGAGAAACATTTGGGTTAGTTGGGGAAAGTGGATGTGGGAAGTCTACAACTGGTCGTATGTTGATGAGACTTCTTGAGCCTAGTGAAGGGGAAGTTCTCTTTGATGGAAAAGAAATGACCAGTTTAAACAAAAAGGATCTTCGTCACCTTAGAAAAGATATTCAGATGGTCTTTCAGGATCCATTTGCATCGCTTAATCCGAGACATACAGTTGAAAAAATTATCGAAGAACCTCTTATCGTTCATCAGCTTGGTAATAAAGCAGAGCGTAAAAAAAGGGTAAGAGAACTTCTTGAAATTGTTGGTCTTAGTGCATACCATGCCAAACGTTATCCTCACCAATTCAGTGGTGGACAGCGTCAAAGAATAGGTATAGCACGGGCACTTGCAGTTAATCCGAAATTAATTATCGCGGATGAACCTGTTTCAGCACTTGATGTTTCGATCCAAGCTCAAGTATTAAATCTTTTAGAAGATCTTCAGAAAGAGCTTGGGCTAACATATTTGTTTATAGCTCATGATTTAGGAGTTGTTCGTCATATTAGCGATCGTGTCGGAGTGATGTACCTTGGGCGCATTGTTGAAATGGCAGATAGTGAAAAGCTCTATTTGGATTCAAAACATCCGTATACACAGGCTCTTCTTTCAGCGGTGCCGGTTCCAGATCCTGAATATGGGAAAGACAGAATCATTCTTACTGGAGATGTACCAAGTCCTTCTAATCCGCCATCAGGGTGTCCTTTTCACACAAGATGTCCTAAGGCGATGGACGTGTGCAGCTCCGTTGTTCCTGAATTCAGGGAGGTAGAGCCCGGTCACCATACAGCGTGTCATCTGTATGAAGAAGACCATGTATAAATCACACACATAACTAAGGGGGAAGAACATGAAGAAGACCATTTTTTCATTACTGTTTGTATTGCTTCTTTCGATTGGTCTAGCCGGTTGCGGTGGATCTAACGAAACGAATGGCAATGGTGGGGGAGACTCCGGAGACGGAGGAGAAGAAGCAGGTGGAACGTTGATCTTTGGTCGCGGTGGTGACTCCGTATCACTTGATCCAGCATCTGTTACAGACGGGGAATCATTTAAAGTAACAAAGAACATTTTTGATACGCTCCTTGATTACGGTGATGATAACACAGATGTACAGGAAGCACTTGCAACAGAGTGGGAAGTTTCTGACGATGGCAAGACGTATACGTTCACACTTCGTGAAGGTGTGAAGTTCCATGACGGTACAGACTTTAATGCAGATGCCGTTGTTTACAACTTCGAACGTTGGATGAATGGGAATGAAGAAGCTTTCTATTACTATAAATCCATGTTTGGTGGATTTAAAGGTGATGAAGGGCACGTTATTGAAAGCGTAACGGCGAAAGACGATTACACAGTTGAATTTAAATTGAAGCGTCCACAAGCGCCATTCTTAAAAAATATTGCGATGTCTCCATTTGCGATTGCTAGTCCAGATGCACTTGAAAAGCAGGGCGATAAGTTTGGTGAAAATCCTGTAGGTACTGGTCCGTTTGTATTTGATCAGTGGAACAGAAATGACAAAATCGTTCTGAATAAAAATGAAGAGTTCTGGATGGATGGCTATCCAAAATTAGATAGTGTTATTTTTAGAGCGATTCCTGATAATTCAGCCCGTCTAAATGCTTTAATGGCTGGAGAAATCGATTTGATGGATGGTCTTAACCCTTCTGATGTTCAGCAGGTAGAAGACAATGGCGATCTTCAAACTTTCTTCCGTCCTTCAATGAACGTTGGATACGTTGGATTAACGACAAATCGCGGACCATTAAAAGATAAGCTTGTACGTCAGGCGCTAAACCACGCTGTGGACAAGCAAGCGCTTATCGATTCTTTCTATGCTGGACAAGCTGAACCAGCGAAAAACCCAATGCCTCCGGTAATTGGTGGATATAACGATGATATTGAAGGTTATGAATATGATCTTGATAAAGCGAAGGAACTTCTAAAAGAAGCTGGCTATGAAGATGGTTTTGAAATGGAGCTTTGGGCAATGCCTGTTCCACGTCCATATATGCCAGATGGTCAAAAAGTAGCAGAAGTTCTTCAGAAAAGCTTCGCAGAAATTGGCGTAGATGCTGAAATCAAATCGTACGAGTGGGCAACTTATCTTGAAAAAGCTCGTAATGGTGAAGCTGATAGCTTCTTGCTAGGTTGGACAGGGGATAATGGTGACGCTGATAACTTCCTATATGTACTCCTTGATCAGGATAACATTGGAAGCAACAACTATACGTACTATGAAAACCAGGAGCTTCATGATCTTCTAATCGAAGCACAGTCAACTCCAGATGAAGAAGAGCGTAATAAGATTTATGCAGAAGCTCAAGAAATCATCCATGAAGATGCACCGTGGATTCCTCTTGTACACTCTAAGCCTGCACTAGGTGGCTCTAGTACAATTAAAGGATTCTCACCGCATCCAACTGGTTCTGACAAGCTAACGAAAGTAACGCTTCAATAGGAAATAAAGAAGGGGAGTGATAAACTCCCCTTTTATTCTTCAAAATAAATTAGTTTTATACATATAGAACGGCATGTGATTTTACAGATGGAAGAAGAGGTGAGTAGATGCTTGCTTATACAGTTAGACGATTGCTAATGCTTATCCCGGTTTTATTTGGAATGACACTTATTGTGTTCTTTATGATTCGAGCTATTCCTGGAGATCCTGCCCAGGTCATTTTAGGTCAACAGGCAACAGAGGAAGCGATAAAAAGTTTAACCAAACAGCTTGGCCTCGATCAGCCGTGGTATCTACAATATATCGACTATATTAAAAACTTGTTTACAGGTGATTTAGGCACATCTCTTCGAACAAGTTCAGATATTAGTGGAGAAATTTGGCCATATCTTGCTGCTACTCTTGAACTGTCGCTTGTGGCGATGGTTATAGCTATTTTTATTGGCGTCAATGCAGGGATTATTAGTGCATGGTTTCAAAACTCTTGGTTCGATTACACGGCTATGGTACTTGCGCTAGTCGGTGTGTCGATGCCTGTTTTCTGGCTTGGTTTGATGGAACAATGGGCATTCTCGCTTGAACTTGGGTGGCTACCATCCACAGGTCGCGAAAATGTGAGAAACCCTGTTGATGCTATCACACATCTTTATCTTATTGATACCTTACTTCAGGGAAGAATGGATCAATTTGTAGAAGTGGTTAAGCATTTAATTCTACCTGGTATTGCTCTTGGAACAATACCGATGGCTATCATTGCTCGAATGACACGCTCAAGTATGCTTGAGGTTATGCGCTCTGATTTTGTTCGAACAGCTCGAGCAAAAGGTACAAAGATGTTTTGGGTTGTGTACAAGCATTCTTTAAAAAATGCATTTATTCCTGTACTTACTGTTATTGGACTTCAAATGGGTCTCTTACTAGGTGGAGCTATTCTTACTGAAACTATATTTGGTTGGCCAGGAATCGGTCGTTATATTTACGACGCCATTAATTTCAGAGACTACCCAGTGATTCAATCTGGTATTCTCATCGTTGCTGTCATCTTTGTTTTTATTAATCTCATTGTCGATCTGTTATACGCTGCAATTGATCCTCGAATTAAATACAACTAAAGGGGGCTTCTAAGATGGCTGAAATTGCTCCGCAAAAAAAAGTGAATGTTCAAAAGCAACCAGATGAAGAAGTATTATCGCCATGGCGTGAAGCCTGGAAAGGATTCAGGAGAAATAAGCTAGCGATGGTCGGCATGGGGATTGTACTTTTTTTCATTCTTCTAGCGATCTTTGCAGGGGTCATCGCTCCTGAAGGGATTAACGAACAAAAATTAGGTGAACGACTTCAATCTCCATCCGCCAGTCATTGGTTTGGAACCGATGATTTCGGTCGCGATATTTTATCACGTATAATTTATGGGGCAAGAATTTCTTTATGGGTTGGTTTTTTTGCTGTACTAGGTTCAGCGGCGGTAGGGAGTTTACTAGGTATGGTAGCAGGTTATTACGGTAAGCTAGTGGATACGATTATTTCACGTATATTTGATATTATGCTTGCGTTTCCAAGTATTCTTCTTGCTATTGCTGTTGTTGCTGTACTAGGACCATCGCTAAGAAATGCACTTATCGCGATTGCGATTATTAATATTCCGAACTTTGGAAGGCTAGTTCGATCAAGGGTGTTAAGTGTGAAGCAGGAAGAGTATGTTATGGCGGCTAGAGCTGTTGGGATGAAAGATTCAAGAATCATTTTTCATCATGTATTGCCAAATTCACTTGCACCTATAATTGTGCAAGGAACACTTGCAATTGCAACGGCTATTCTAGAGGCAGCTGCCCTTAGTTTTCTCGGTCTTGGTGCACAGGCACCACAGCCTGAGTGGGGGAAAATGCTTGCAGATTCGCGTTCGTATATTATTCAGGCACCATGGACTGTATTCTTTCCGGGACTTGCGATTATGCTAACGGTTCTTGGGTTTAACTTACTTGGTGATGGTCTTCGAGATGCGCTTGATCCAAAAATGAAGAAATAAAAAAATCAGCCGATACGGCTGATTTTTTTATTTGGCATGAAGCTCCTGAATATCAACTTCATTTTCTTCCTGGTGATAGGAATGAAAGCTATCGACAAGTAAATCAAGGTGTTCAAGGTGATCGTGGTAATCGATAATCATTCCGATTAAGGGGAAGATTGTCATCCAAAGCTCGCGATTACATTCGCCATTTTCGTATAAGTCAACATAGCGTTCGGTTAAGGTAGACTCCCCAGATCCAACATTGTTTAACATTTCCTCAGGAGACTGGTTCCTCACTTTTCCGATATATTTTAAATGGATGCGTTCGTGATAATTTGTTAGCTCATCGAGGTGAGTCTGAATCATCTTTCTGACCTCGTCAGGCATGATCAAAATCTTCACATCAAGTTGATCAAGCATTTTTAGTATAGCAAGTGACTTTTCTGTTGTAGCAATCATCTGTCTAAATAGGACGAGCTTACGTGCTTTTACAAAATCTCTGCGTTTGAAGTACGTACGCTCTTCTTTGTATAGAAGAAAATACTGATCACTTTTAACTGTATCTTCTTTCAACTTAATTAAGTTCTCTTTCAATACTTTATGTTCGGCATCGTTTCTAGTAGCAAGCCTGATCCACTGTGAAATATATTCTGTATTACTTACAATTTTGTGGAATAATTTTGTTTCATATCTCGGTGGTACGAAAACTAAGTTCACAAAGAAAGAACTGATCACACCGACCATAATGACTAAGAATCGGTTTGTCGCAAAAGTGATGAATTCCTCCTGAGGAGCATTCATGATTAAAATAACAGTTACGATTGCGAGTGGAATCGTACTTTCGATTTTTAATTTAATATTAATGGCGATAATGATGATCGCACCTAGACCAATTACGATTGGCTGATTTCCAAAGAGCAGAACGAGTATAACTGCAAGCACGGCTCCAATAATATTGGATTGAAATTGATCGATAACGGTTTGATAAGACCTATAAATTGACGGCTGAATGGCAAATAATGCAGCTACGCCAGCAAAGGTCGGCGGCTCGAGTCCAAGCCATGTTGCAATATAAAGTGCGAGAGTAATCGCTAGCCCTGTTTTAAAAATACGGGCACCAAACTTCATTCTATTGTAAGTCCTTTCGTCGAGTACTTTTAGTATAGAGAGTATCCTCTATTTCCTCTTTTAAACATATGAGACGTTCTAGTTATACATCGGAATGGTCAGGATAGCAAGCCCTATTTTCAATAATAACAAAGATAGTAGAAAAGACAGAATGAAGGAACTTCATTCTGTCTTTTCGCTAACCCATTTGATGAAAGACGCGCTTTACTGCTTCAAGCGTATCATCGATATCTTTTTCTGTGTGCTCTGTTGTTAAGAACCATGCTTCATATTTAGAAGGGGCAAGGTTGATACCTTCATTGAGCATTAGTTTAAAGAAGCGGGCGAATTTCTCTCCATCGGAGTCTTCAGCTTGTTTGTAATTAATAACTTTCTCGTTATTAAAGTAGACAGTTAAAGCTCCTCGGAGACGATTGATTGTAATTTGGATACCAGCTTCCTGTGCATGAAGGAGGATTCCCTTCTCAAGACGTTCTCCTAGTTTGTCTAAATGATCATAGACGCCCTCTTCTTGAAGAACTTCAAGACACGCAATACCGGCTGAGATAGAGGCTGGATTACCTGCCATTGTCCCAGCTTGATAAGCTGGACCAAGTGGTGCAACGTGTTCCATAATCTCGCGTTTCCCACCATATGCGCCGATTGGAAGGCCACCGCCAATGATTTTTCCAAGCGCTGTCATATCCGGTTCAACATTAAGTAAGTTTTGGGCACCACCATACATAAAGCGGAATGCAGTGATAACTTCATCATAGATAACGAGCGCGCCATATTGATGTGTGATCTCATTCACTTTTTCAAGGAAACCATCCTCTGGCTCAACAATTCCGAAATTCCCAACAATCGGTTCAACGAGAACTCCGGCTACTTCATCTCCCCATTTCTCCATTGCTTCTTTATAAGCTTCAATGTCATTAAATGGTACGGTGATAACTTCTCTAGCGATGCTTTTTGGGACACCCGCTGAGTCAGGACTTCCAAGGGTAGCGGGACCAGAACCGGCGGCAACTAGTACAAGATCAGAGTGTCCATGATAGCAGCCAGCAAATTTCACAATCTTGTTGCGACCTGTGTAGGCTCTAGCTACGCGTATCGTTGTCATTACTGCTTCCGTACCAGAGTTCACAAATCGAACGCGCTCTAGAGAAGGGATGGCTTCTTGAAGCATTGAACCGAACCGATTTTCTAACACGGTGGGTGTACCGTATAACACACCGTTCTCAGCTGCTGTTGTGATGGCCTTAGTAATATGTGGATGCGCATGACCAGTGATGATAGGGCCGTATGCTGCAAGGTAGTCTATGTATTTGTTACCATCGACATCCCAGAAATAAGGACCTTTAGCTGTTTCCATAAAGACAGGAGTGCCTCCTCCAACGCCTTTGTATGAGCGAGATGGACTGTTGACTCCACCTAGCATAATATCGAGTGATTCTTTATGATGTTGTTCTGATTTCGTGAAATTCATGTTGACCTCCTTGTAATGCTTGTTCATCAAACTCCATTGTAGCATGACTAGAGTGTAACGAAACACTCTTGCCGCTTAAGTGAAAGCTCAAATATTGTTTATTACATGCTGCTCTTGTAAACTAAGTTGGTGTGTTAAAAGGAGGAAGACGTATGGAAAAAGTGATTGACGTACAAGAACTGCGTAAAGATTTTAAATCTCACTCGAGTCGTTCTGGTTTAAAAGGAGCGTTTCGAGATCTTTTTACGCGTAATTATAAGGTTATTTCGGCTGTTAAAGATATTTCTTTTACCATTAATGAAGGTGAAATGGTAGGTTATATAGGAGAAAATGGAGCCGGGAAGTCGACGAGTATCAAAATGCTAACGGGTATTCTAACGCCCACTTCTGGAACTGTTCGTGTAAATGGAATGGATCCTCATAAGGAACGAGAGAAATTTGTTCGATCCATTGGAGTTGTATTTGGGCAACGATCTCAATTGTGGTGGGACATTGCCGTACAAGAATCATTTCGTTTGCTTAAAAAAGTCTATAACGTACCGGATGATGTTTATAACGAGCATATGAATCATGTAATTGAGTCTCTAGATATTGGTCCTTTACTTGATAAACCGGTTCGGAAATTATCGCTTGGCCAGCGTATGAGGTGTGAGTTAGCCGCAGCTCTTCTTCATAACCCTAAGCTTCTATTTCTAGATGAACCGACAATTGGACTTGATGTGCTAGTTAAATTAAAGATCCGTAACTTCTTAAAAGAAATTAATGAGAAGTACAAGACAACGATTTTACTTACGACTCATGATCTTACGGATATTGAAGCGTTATGTGATCGGGTTGTTATGTTAGATGAAGGCCAGATTATATATGATGGCAAGCTTGCAAAGCTTCGTTCTAATTGGGGAGAAGGGAAGCAAATTGAATTTCAATTTGGTGAACAGGTTAGTGGTGAACAACTTCAACCTTTATTGAAGGAACTTGAAGCAGAATGGACAAAAGGTGATCGCGAGAATGTGTGGATCGCGAATGTAGTGAATGAAGAGCATGTCATTTCCGAAGTAATTGGGAGAGTCGTAGCATCAAACAGGATTACGGATATTAAGATTCATGAAATTTCGACTGAAGAGATTATTCGAAATATCTATGAAGAGGGCATGCGTAATGGGTAAGTACATTGAGATGATTCGCGTTCGCTTCTTAATGATGCTTGCCTATCGGACGAACTATTATAGCGGAATTTTAATTTACAGCATTAACATTGGTGCTTACTACTTTCTATGGAATGCGATTTACGGTGGAAAAGGGGAAATTGAAGGATTATCTGTTATTCAAATGACAACATATGTTGCTGTTGCATGGATGGCAAGAGCTTTCTATTTTAATAATATTGATCGAGAAATCGCTCAGGAGATTAAAGAGGGTAAGGTGGCAGTTGAATTTATACGCCCCTATCATTATTTAATAATGAAGACGATGCAGGGGCTTGGAGAAGGGATTTTTAGATTAAGCTTCTTCTCAATTCCAGGGATGATTATTGTTAGCCTCATTTTCCCGATTGAATTTTCGGCTGCACTGTCGACATGGTTGTTTTTTATGGTAGCAATTATTCTAAGTTTTATTGTTAATACTCAAATTAATCTGCTGACAGGCGTTATGACCTTTTTCTTCTTTAACAACGATGGACTGATTCGAGCAAAGCGCGTTGTGATTGATTTGTTCTCAGGGTTATTACTTCCAATTAGTTTCTATCCAGGTTGGGCACAGAATGTCATGGACTTTCTACCGTTCCAAGCCATTAGCTATATTCCAAGTATGATTTTCACAGAAGGTTTTACTGGAAGTGCGGTATGGGAAGCGATTCTTTTCCAGCTTGTCTGGGCGGTTATTTTGATTCTTCCAATTCAAGCGCTATGGGTAATTGCCAAAAAACGCTTGATTGTGCAGGGAGGGTGACAAATGAAGCATGCTAGTATTTTCTTTCTATATGTCTCGCAATATATGAAAACGAGATTAACTTATCGTATAGATATGCTAATGGAAATTATGTCTGACTTACTGTTTCAGGCGGTTAATCTGATCTTTATACTTGTTGTTTTTGGGCATACAAATATGCTTAGCGGTTGGTCAAAGGATGAAATCATCTTTATCTATGGATTTTTCCTCGTTCCTTTTGCTATCTTCGGAGCATTTTTTAACATTTGGGACTTTAACGAGCGGTATATTGTTAAAGGTGAAATGGATCGGATTCTAACAAGACCCGTTCATAGTTTATTTCAGATTATTTTAGAACGAATGGAGCTTGAATCTTTATTTGGGGTTATCACAGGTATCGCCGTGATGGTGTATGCGGGGAGTCGACTTGATCTAAGTATGTCCTGGTACGATCCTATTGTATTTTTCTTTATGGTTTTAGGTGGTGCATTTGTATATGCAGGTATTTTTATTCTACTAGCAAGCATTAGTTTTTGGTCTGATAGCAGAACAAGTATTATGCCAATGATGTACAATATCGGGAACTATGGGAGATACCCAGTGGATATTTATAATAAAGTGATTCGCTTTGTATTAACGTGGATCTTACCATTTGCTTTTGTAGGAGTGTATCCATCAGCTTATTTCTTAGGTCGTGAAGAATGGTATGGTTATGCTTTTCTTACACCTGTTATGGGAATGGCGTTTTTTGGATTCGCCATCTTTATGTGGAATATTGGCGTCACGAAATACAGGGGCGCAGGTAACTAAAAAGTCCAGAGGGATCTCCCTCTGGACTTTTTGATTATGATTAGACAGGTTCTAATAATGATAAATCGATCGTTTCTTTTAATCTTTTCATGCCAAGCCTAACGCGACTTTTCACTGTTCCAAGGGGGATCTTCTTTTTGGAAGCTACTTCAGCTTGACTATAACCCTCTAAGTAGATGAGTTTAAGAATTTCCTTTTGTTCCGTATTCAAAGAATTTAAGGCTCCATTAATCATATCTCTGTTTCCGGAGTCATCTTGAAAATAAAGTTCTTTATCGACCAATTGGTGATCTTCAACAACTGTTTCTTTAAAATTACGCTGCTCTTTCTTAATCCGATCAATAGCTCGGTTTCGTGTGATTTGATTAACCCATGAGGAGAGTTTTCCTTTATCAGGCTCGAATTGACTTCGCTTATTCCAAACTTCTAAATAAACATCCTGAACGATCTCTTCGGCAATTTGCTGGTCATTTACAATGCGACGGGCGATGCGTAAAAGCGTTTGATGGTTTTCAATACAAAAGACTTTAAAAGGCTCCTCGTTTTCACTATCCCAGTAAGCAATCGCATAATTGCCTTTACTCATTAATAAGTTCCTCCTCCGAGCTTTTCTAGTAGCTCTATTCCCTTGAATTCGAAATAAAAACAATAAAAGTGTAAGAAAAGTGATCCGGTTACAAATATTTTGTCGTATTAATAAATGAACAAAGGTTATACAAAAGTATAACAAAAACTAAATAAAGGGAGTGGATTGAATGCTTAGGAAGTTTATGACAGCCGCAGTTGCGATGGTGATGATGTTCGGGATTATTGGAGGTACGGCATTCGCAGATAATCATGAAGCAATGGTACGAGTGATTCATGCATCCCCAGATGCACCTGCAGTTGATGTTTACGTAGATGGTGAGGCAGTTGTAGAAGGTGCTGAATATAAACAGGCGACAGAATACATGGCTCTTCCTGCAGGAGATCACGAAATTGAAGTATTCCCAGCTGGTGAGAATGGAGAAGGCGAGCCGGTTATCAGTCAGTCAGTGACGCTTGAAGAAGGCATGAAGTATTCTGCTGCTGCAGTAGGTACGCTAGATAGCATCTCGCTTTGGGCGCTAAGCGATGATATGGAAGCTTCTGAAGGAAAAGCAAAAGTAAGGGTTGTACATGCGTCTCCAGATGCACCTAATGTAGATGTAGCTGTTAAAGACGGAGACGTTCTATTCTCAGATGTTGCATTTAAATCAACGTCAGACTACGCTGAAGTTGATCCTATGACTGTTGATCTTGAAGTTCGACCAGCAGGTTCTGAAGACGTTGTTCTTGAAATTCCTGGTGTTGAATTAAAAGAAGGCTATGTTTACTCTGTTTATGCGGTAGGTCTTGTAGAAGGTGAACCAACTCTTGAAGCATGGCCGATGGTGGATGCGACAAATATGCCTTCAGACATGCCTCAAACAGGTATGGGTGGTACAGCTGATCAGTCTAATACCGTTGCATGGGCACTTCTTGGAGGAGGTATTCTAGTAGTAGGAACTGGATTTTATCTTCGTAAGAAGCAAACAGCTTAAATCAAGGTAGAAGGAGGAGCGCATATGCCGTTTAAAAAGCTTTTATTAAGTATGTTACTTTTAGGAGCAGCGGCAGGCTGCTCCTCTTCTTCTAATCAATCAGATGAAATGAAAGAAGTTTTACCTAATAATGAAGAAACACATCTGATCTCTGCTCCAGATTTAACAGCATCTTCTTCATCTAAGAGTAACGAATCTGTTGAACCTGCTTTAGTAGGGATCATTCCAGCCCATTTATCCATTCCAGCTATTAATGTAGACGCAAAAGTGGAGCATGTGGGCCAATTACCAGATGGGCAAATGGATGTGCCCAAAGATGAACGTAACGTTGGATGGTATAAGCCTGGAGCAAAACCTGGTGAAATAGGAAATGCTGTTCTTGCGGGTCACGTAGATAACAAAACAGGACCATCAGTGTTCTATCATCTTGATGATTTAGTACCAGGAGATATTGTCACGGTTACTGATGTAAATGGAAGTGCATATGATTTTGAAGTACAGAATGTAGAATCTTATCCTAGGAATCAAGCGCCACTCGAAAAAGTTTTTGGAACAAATTCTAAGTCAGGTCTTAATCTAATTACTTGTACAGGGACCTTCGATCGTGATGCGGGAACACACGAAGAACGTCTGGTCGTCTACACGACACTTCTATCAAAATAGTTTGTCTTAAATTAAACAAACACCTCATAAACCTATAGTGAGGTGTTTTCTAATGCTCTTATTAATTATTTGTGCAATTGTTCTTGCCTTTATTAGTGTGGGGAGAAGTATGGTAGCACTTATGAAAAGAACGAGAGTACCTGGAAGTCTTCTGTCTGTTTATAAGATGTTTCTGCTATTTCTTGTTTATTTAACGATGATTATCGCTTTTGGGAGTATGTATTTAAGCCTCATTATCCTTGATATTCCTGTACTTCAAGAAGGTCAAATGGATCTTGCGGATATGACATTAACGCCGCTTACAAGAGTTCAATCTGTCCTTTATTTTAGTGCGGTTACGCTTCTATCGGTTGGCTATGGAGATCTTACTCCAATTGGAGTTGGAAGATGGATTGCGATTTTTGAGGCGTTAATCGGTTACTTAATGCCAGCCGCATTTTTTGTCACGACCATCGTTGACTATCGTGAAAGCCCGAAGTTGTAAGTTCGAATGAATTTCGTTACGCTTATCTTAAGAAGATTTAAGGAGGCGTAAAAAATGGGTGTTGAAATTGGTCAAAAAGCTCCTGATTTTAAGTTAGAAGCAAGCACTGGTGAGATTGTGTCTCTTTCCGACTATAAAGGAAAGAATGTTGTGCTTTATTTTTATCCAAAAGATATGACGCCTGGCTGTACGACAGAGGCATGTGATTTTCGAGATCATATTGAAGGATTCGAAGAACTGGATACGGTTATCTTGGGAGTAAGTCCAGACCCAGTCGAGAAACACAAAAAATTTATTGATAAGTATGACCTTCCGTTCCTTCTCTTAGCAGATGAAGATCATTCTGCTGCAGAAGCATATGATGTATGGCAGTTAAAGAAAAACTTCGGCAAAGAATACATGGGGATTGTTCGTTCTACCTTTGTTATAGACAAAGAAGGAACCCTTGTAAAAGAGTGGCGGAAAGTTCGCGTTAAAGAGCATGTGGAATCTGCACTAGGTTACATTAAAGAAAACTTATCATAACCCTTTGTTTGCGGGACAAAAGACTATACCTTTAGATGTTTGCAACATAGAGTATAGTAGATCATATCTTCAGTTGAGAGCGCATTAAGCGCTCTTTTTTTGTTAGCGATGTTTCGAAGAGGTTATTTTGTTTAAGTCATATTGGTCATTCAGCTATACTTAATACATGGAGAAAGGTTAAATAAATGGAGAGTGGTGAAATAATGCAGGTACTATCAACGGGGAAACTGAAAACAAATATTAAAGAGAGCCTTAGAGAAACGTATCCAGACGTAACGTTTCATTTTTATCCATCAATGCAAGAAGGGGAGCCTAAACTTGCTGATGCAGAAATTCTTCTTACATATGGAGAGGACCTGAACGCGGAGTTAATTCAGAAAGCTTCTCACCTTAAGTGGATAATGGTCCTATCGGCTGGACTTGAAAGAATGCCATTTCAGGCTATTAAAGAAAGAGGTATTCTCGTAACAAATGCACGGGGCATCCATAGCATTCCGATGGCTGAATATACATTATCTGTTATGCTTCAAGTAGCGAGGGATACAAAACAAGTGCTAGCAAATGAATCCTCAAAGATCTGGAAGAAAAAAACGCCTATACGAGAAATTACTGGTAGCTCGATAGGGGTTGTTGGTACTGGTGCTATTGGCAGTGAGATTGCAAGAGTAGCGAAAGCATTTCGAATGAAAACGCTAGGAGTTAATCGATCTGGGCATGAAGTAGACCATTTTGATGTGATTTATAATAGTGAAGAACTTTTATCTATGCTCCCGAAATGTGACTACGTGGTAAGTGTCCTGCCTAGTACGAGTGAAACGGCCAATTATTTTACGAAAGAACAATTTGCAGCCATGAAAGAATCTGGGGTATTTATTAATATTGGCAGAGGAGATACTGTAGATGAGCAATGTTTGATTGACGCACTAAATGAACATCAAATTGCCCATGCTGTATTGGATGTGTTTAAAGATGAACCACTTGATTCGTCACACCCATTTTGGGAGATGGAAAATGTAACGGTTACGCCGCACCATTCAGCTATCTCTGACAATTATCAACCTAGAGCGATTGAAATATTTGAGCATAACTTAGTTCAATATCAAAGAGGAACGAATGACTTTAAGAATGTCATTGATCCGGATAGGGGGTATTAATAGTGAAAATTTATACGAAGACAGGCGATAAAGGAGAGACCTCTCTCGTTTATGGGCAACGGGTGTCTAAAAACGATATTCGAGTCGAGGCATACGGAACTTGTGATGAAGCCAATTCCCAGATCGGGCTTGCTCTAAGTTATATTGGGGCTACGAACTTCGATGGTAAAGAAGAATGGGGGTCCATTTTTCATAAAATACAAACGTGGCTTTTCCATGTGGGAGCAGAGCTTGCTACACCTAAAGGGAAAAAAGTAGGATGGACTATTGAAGAATCGCATATTAATGAAATGGAAAACCAAATCGACAGCTGGGAGCAGCAGCTTGAACCTCTAAGGAACTTTGTATTGCCAGGTGGACACTCAGCAGGAGCTTGCTTACATGTGGCGCGTACGATTGTCCGTCGCGCGGAGCGTCTTACGACAATGGTAGAAGACGCAAATCCTCTTGTCCTTTCTTTCTTAAACCGTCTCTCTGACTTTTTATTTGTAGCAGCTCGTTTCATTAACTACCATATGGGGGAGAATGAGTCGATCCTTCATCAAGAGCACAAATAAGAAAGAGGCCTATAAGCTTGTCATTATTGACAAAACCCTCTTTCTCCATGTACACTAATTATAAACATTACAAAGTAAGAATGCTTGTTGAAAGCGAGGTGCATGACGAATGGCTGAAGAAAAACTGCATGAAGCAATTGATGCTATGAAAAATTCAGGAGTGCGTATTACCCCGCAGCGTCATGCCATTCTGGAGCATTTAATCCAGTCCATGTCACATCCTACAGCAGATGAGATCTATAAGTCTCTTGAAGGAAAATTTCCTAATATGAGTGTAGCTACAGTTTATAATAACTTGAGAGTATTTAAGGAAATTGGATTGGTAAAAGAATTAACGTACGGAGATGCTTCCAGCCGATTTGATTGTGTCACAACAGATCATTATCATATTATCTGTGATGATTGTGGTAAGATTGTAGACTTTCATTATCCGGGATTGGACGAAGTAGAAACGCTTGCGGAACAGGTAACAGGCTTCCGAGTCGGTGATCACAGAATGGAGATTTACGGAAAATGTCCAGATTGCCAGCAAAGCAAACACTAATTTAAAGAAGGCTTCCGCCATATTAATGGCGGAAGCCTTCTTATCTTTTACTGCGTTCTTTTTTGGGCTCTTTTCACATTGTATTTCTCATCAAATTCTTTGCCGTCCAAATTAGGGTCCATCGTTAGTGGTTGTTTGCAATGCATACAAGCATCTACACGTCCAAGAACTTTCGTTGGCTTTTCACAGTTTGGACAAACTACCTGGATTGCTCTTGTGGAGAGCATTCCGATCCAGAAGTACACAACCGCACTTGCGATCGTTGCAAGAAATCCAATCAGCATAAAGATGGTCATAAGCAAGACAGATGTCTTGAAGAATATTCCTATATACATAATCGCGATTCCAATAAACACTAGACTCAGTGCGAACGTACGAATTTTATTAATCTTATTAGTATACTTTAGTTGCATTGCAAGTCCCTCCTGCACACAATTATAGCATAACCATGAGGTGTAAGCACTTTCCTTATAAGGTGAATAACGTTATCTGCATTTCATATAGTTGGATATTTTCAAGTAGATAGTGGAAACTTCAAATTCAGGGATTGCTTATTTCATTACAGGATTTATAATATGGACTGTTGAATACTTAAGTTAACGTAGGAAAAGGGAAATTGAATATCGTAAGGAAACAAAAGTATAAGTACTTCTGGAGGATCGAATTATGGAAAACCTTTTAAGACCGATTTATCAAGAGAGAGCTAGTCATCCTGATACACTGGGTGTACTAGTTATTGAAAAGACAAAGCCATTTCACCCGCTTACTGATAATTTTGATGTTGTCCTACTAATCATCGTTCAAAATAACGAGAAACCATGGTTCGTCAAACATTATGATTTTGAAGGAAAGAAAGCTGCTATGCACGTTATAACAGAGCAGCAGGTTAACGAATGGCTAATCTCTGGTAGCCACCGTCGTCTTGTGGCATGGCTTGTTAATGGAAAGATCATTTTTGATCGGAACGAGTACATAGCGGGATTGAAAGAGAGAATTAGAGATTTTCCATATGAAGAGCGCACTCAAAAAATTGGAGTGGAGTTTGCAAGACTTATTCGAAGATATACAGATGGGAAAGAACTTTTCGCTTCTAAGCAATATATGGATGCGTATAACTTTATTCTTCATGCTTTGCACCATCTTGCTCGCTTATCTGTTATTGAGCATGGGTTCCATCCTGAAATTACTGTGTGGAATCAGGTTAAACATATTGAACCTGAAATTTTCAAGTTGTATACCGAGCTTTTATCTGGAGAAGATCCTCTTGATAAACGACTGGAGTTATTGCTATTGGCTAATGACTTTTCTTTATCTTCAAAATCAAAAAACGCAACCGTTCATATAAGGAACATCATGAATGAACGTGAAAGTTTATGGACATATCAAGAATTAATGGAAGAAGAACAGCTAAAGGAATACGGGATAGACCTTGGTGCGCTTCTAGAATATATGATTGAAAAAGGGCTTATCGAAGTTCACCGAAGCGAAACTAAAGGTTCTGGTATTTTCATTCGAGAATATAGCGCTGTATAGGTGATTTATAAAACGGAGAAAAAATATCAAGAAAAGGGTTGACCGTATTTTTTCTCCGTGGTATATTATTACTTGTCGCCGCGAGAGATTAACGCGACAACGAAAAAAACTTTTAAAAAGTTGTTGACGTCGACCGAGTTAATGTGGTACATTAATAAAGTCGCTGAAAACGACATTGAAAGAAACGAATTGATCTTTGAAAACTGAACGAAACGCCATGTAAGTAGTTGTTTCTACGGAAACAAAACATTGTTTTAAAGCTAGATTA
>NZ_JAUORD010000080.1:0-295 GCF_030547345.1 Anaerobacillus sp. 1_MG-2023
TAGAAATAAATCTACCAATTTCCTCAAAAGAGTTTATACCTAATCTTGAAAATTATAGTGAGATGGAAGTAGATCAGCCATCTTATGAAGATTCGAAAGAAGCAGATATAGAGGTAGTGGATCACGCGGATTATTATCCAGAGGAAGTCGATGTCGTCTTGACGAGACTTGAGAAAGAACTACCATTTTTATATGAATTCAAGAATAAGGAGTTGGAACTTTATTCTGCTAGTTATGAAAAATATAAAGACTATAAACAGGCCTATCTAACTTATAGCTATAAAAAGGATGAAGA
>NZ_JAUORD010000081.1:0-291 GCF_030547345.1 Anaerobacillus sp. 1_MG-2023
CAATCTCGGAGCATTTCTTGAATAATTTCATTTAATGCCAAGGAGTTAGTTTTAAATAGAAGGAGCTGTTAAGACTGTTAACTTTGTTACTATTATTAATAGGCGGGATCTTGGGGTGGTTATTTACATATCTAGTTGACATAGGTACAGGTTGGCCGGGGCTAGGTACTAGCATTTTAATCGGAAGTTCACTTGCTCTATTATTAAAAATAAGTAGCCAACTAAGTAAAATAGAAAAAAGAGAAAAGAAAAAATGATTACTACAGCTAAAAAAGTAACTACATAATATCG
>NZ_JAUORD010000082.1:0-291 GCF_030547345.1 Anaerobacillus sp. 1_MG-2023
GTGGTTAGCGTTTCAACATTAGATGCAACAGGGCAAATGGTAGCAGTACCATTTCGTTTAGCAGCATCTGCGGAAGCTGAAACATTCTCTGCTGAAGAATCATCTCAGGCAGCTGCAGATGCAGCAGTTGCTGCAAGCATTTTAGCGGCTAACCCAGATGCAGTTTTGACAAATGAAAGCGGTCGTTACAGTGTATTCCTAGAAGACGACTTTACAGGTCCAGTATACATTACTGTAAAAACATCAGCTGAAGGCGACGATAGCTACCTACGTTGTGATGCATACTTAGGT
>NZ_JAUORD010000083.1:0-287 GCF_030547345.1 Anaerobacillus sp. 1_MG-2023
AACGTCTGTAATAATATTTTCAGTTATTTCCCCTGGTTCAGCTGCAGCAGGCGAAACCTGTTGTTCATTAGGTGAGGTTTGGGGTTGTTTTTCATCAGGAAGATTCGCATTGCTAGCTTCTTTTTCTGCCGGTTTCTTAGAAGGAGTTTCTTTAGGAGTGGTTTCTTTGGTGGTTTTTTCTTCTGAAGAGAGACTATCTTTCGTTTCCTCATTTTCTGTACTTTCATCTGATTGAGAAGTGCTAGTTTCCTCTACTTTTGAGCCTTTTGATTTTTCTAGGCTGAATA
>NZ_JAUORD010000084.1:0-285 GCF_030547345.1 Anaerobacillus sp. 1_MG-2023
CATCGGCGCTGAAGAGCTTAACTTCCGTGTTCGGCATGGGAACGGGTGTGACCTCTTCGCCATCATTACCAGACTAATCAAAGGTTGTTCCACTAGAAAGTGTTTAACCAAGGACAAGATATATCTTACTATAATTCTTTGTAAAGATCAAGAAAAATTTTCATTCCTTGAAAACTAGATAGCACGCACAACGTTTTCCAATTTAATCGGTTAAGCCCTCGATCGATTAGTATTCGTCAGCTCCACGTGTTGCCACGCTTCCACCCCGAACCTATCTACCTCATC
>NZ_JAUORD010000085.1:0-285 GCF_030547345.1 Anaerobacillus sp. 1_MG-2023
TGCCATGCCCGCTAAATCCACATGCCAAATAATATCCTTGCAGCTCAGGATGACCTCCTATAATAGCGTTCTGATCAAGTGTGTTATGGCTATACATCCCTGCCCAGCCTCGAATTATTTTTGCGTTTTCAAAGTTTGGCACCCGATGGCTTAATACCGCCCATAAATGTTCATAAAAAAAATCGCGTGACCATTTGAAGTCAATACCCGGCTTTACTTTTTCGGAATAACCCGCAATCAGGAATTTACCTTCATGCCGGAAATAAACACCCGTTGGATCAATGG
>NZ_JAUORD010000086.1:0-284 GCF_030547345.1 Anaerobacillus sp. 1_MG-2023
GAAGTTGATCGAATTGCTAGTAATACATAGTTTAACAATAAAAAAATATTGAATGGATATTCAGGCCTTAGCGTAGGTAATGGAAGCATTGTTTCAAGTTCTTCGAGTAACGGTGATACTAAGTCTGGAACTTTTGACGTAACTATTACATCACTTGCTACAGCTGCTCTGAATGTAATTGCAGGAACATCGATTGCTAGAGATACATTTAATGGAGCAGGTTATTTTACTGTGAATGGTTCTGATGTGAATGTTGATAGTACATTTACTGTACAGGATGTAAT
>NZ_JAUORD010000087.1:0-280 GCF_030547345.1 Anaerobacillus sp. 1_MG-2023
GGCCATGCCTGTACGTCTTCGACACGCAACCCCGATGTCAACGCGCGCCCGTACCGGTTGGCCAAAGAGCCAACATTGTCACGTGCGTAAATCTGCGAAGCGCGCAGCTGCATCTTGATCCGTTCAAGATGCTCTTCGTCGACACCTGTTTCAAAAAACGCGGCAATGACAGCATCCATCGCATCTTCGGCTTCCTGAAGGCTTGTGCCATGAGCCGGAACGACGGTTAGGTCAAAGGTCGTCTTATCCAGAGATGTCCCACTGTAATGCGCGCCCGTAT
>NZ_JAUORD010000088.1:0-279 GCF_030547345.1 Anaerobacillus sp. 1_MG-2023
TCGTCAGTTCCAAAAAATTCGTGCGTTTGAAACAACCAAACAAAGCAAATTAAATATTTTTACAGAATTTTATCGTCGTACTTTCTTTACTACCAGCAGCAACGGTGAGCTTGGTGTTTACTACACAACAAGCGAAGCTAAGTTGTGGCAGGGTAAAGTAAGTGAAGGCGAAATTAAACACTTTGCAATTGCTCCACGTTCAAATGCTGCGTTAATTTTAGCGGATGGCAAATTAACGGTATTAGAGGTTCACAACGAACACCCTGAAGTAACATGGTC
>NZ_JAUORD010000089.1:0-279 GCF_030547345.1 Anaerobacillus sp. 1_MG-2023
GTATAAGTGGGACTCCTGCCATTAGCATAGTGGCAATTTGCCGTGTAACAAGCGCTATATCTTTAGGGGTGATTTTTTGAACACTTTGAATGCCAAACAATGGTTTTGGTTTGCGTTTTACTTTTAATGGTGTGATACCTTGCTTTCTTAACTGAGCTTTGACTAGAGCTATGCTATTCCCATTTAACTCGCCTTCCATACGTTTACCACGAGCACTAACTCCTATCCATTGAAACGTGTCTAAACTTTTTTTTTCGACCTGTTTGGACATTACTTAAT
>NZ_JAUORD010000009.1:0-189382 GCF_030547345.1 Anaerobacillus sp. 1_MG-2023
GCCACATATCAATGCGTGAAAGGCATAGTTTAGTCGCTCCTCGTTGACCATATTAAAGAAGAGAGTCACTAGTGAAATTTACCCGGTGGCTCTCTTCTATGCATTCACTGGCTCCATTCTCCGCAATTGATGGCTCAAAACTTCGCACAAGTGGCTTTTTCGTTCCGCAATACTCAGGACGATGGTTAATAAAATTCATTCTCAATTTCTTGTTTAAAACTCTCAAATTTACTAACTAAATTTTCATTACCGGAAATAACCCCAAAATTTTGGACTTTCTCATATGATATTTGGTTTATATTAGTTAACACCTTCGTATTACCCTTTTTATCGAGATTATATTTCCCGAAATATGTGGATGTGGGGAGAAAAGTGATTGCCTCATTGTTCTTATATTCATAGTCTTTCGGTACATCTAAATGTTTTAAAAATAAGATATATTCTTCGTTTTCCTTCATAATATTGTACCCTGCTTCCACAACGTAAGTATCATAAAGAAAATAACTAGGTTCAAAAACATAAACTTCATTTCCAGATTTAACATTTCCAGAAGTTTGTTTTATTACTTGGTTAATGACAATTTTTGTTTTTAAAGATTGGTTAAACAAGATCCTATCATTTGTAACTTGTCCTTTAACGATAAGATCTGATTCCCCAATTAATTGATCAATATTTTCTATATTATTATTAAAATATTTTTTACTAAATTCGTCGTTATCATTTAATGAGACTATTGAATTTTCATACTCTTTGGATATATTGGTCGTATCATTTTCTACGAATGAGTTCTTTGTAACTAGACCGAAGATAATACTTCCAATAATTAAAGCAGTAGCCACCATATATAATGTCTTGATTAGCTTCTTCATCGAATTGTTATCCTTTCTCTAATTCCACTAATTTTCCACTATTCATTTTAAATATATCGTCAGTAAGTGTACTAATGTCTTCTTTATTATGACTAGCTATTAGAATAGTAACACCTTTTTTCTTTTCCTCTAAAAGAATAGACCGCACAAGATTAACTCCATCTTCATCTAATGCATTTGTCGGTTCGTCTAAAATAAGAAGTGTTGGTGATTCCATTATTGCTTGAGCTATAGCTAGCCTCTGTTTCATTCCAAGTGAATATTTTTGATATGTTCTAAGATCATTTTTTTGAAGCCCTACTTTTTCTAAAACATTTCGAATGTCATTATCATTTATTTTCCCTTTGATTTTCGCGAGCAATTTTAAATTTTCAAATCCTGTAAGATGATCCCAAAAACCTGGCGCCTCAATGATGACTCCTATATCTCTAGGAAAGGAAATATCTTTATGTAAAACTTCATTTTTTATTTTAATTGTTCCGTGAGTAGGTTTTATTAAACCACTGACTGCTCTGAAGAGCATAGTTTTTCCCGATCCATTACCACCAACAAAACCATAAACTCTACCTGCTGTTAAGGATAGATTTATATCTTTCAATATTTCTGTACCCTTAATTACTTTTGTTAAATTTTTTATTTCAATGAATTTCAATACCTTTTCCCTCCTAATAGATATCAATTTTTTTAATCCTTGCTATAGAGATCCAGATAATTACTAAGTAACATACTAGTAAATAACCTATAGAAAAGATCAAATCAAATCTCTGAATATAATTAATTGTTAAGATTGATTGAAAATCTTCAATCATTTTCAAATCATGCCAAGCTAGAAATATATGGGATACAGGCAACCATTTACAGAGCACTAAATATTGTGGGGTTAATTCTCCGATTATTCCTATTATCATAATGGAAAATATATGAAGCGACAAAATCACTGCATATGAATATGTAAGATTAAAAAATAATGAAGATATATTAATAACTAATAGCAGCAAGTAACTAACTGATACTTGAAGAAAAAAAACAACTCCAATAATCAATAGACCGTATGATGTCTTAATTAACATTCCATTTAAATACCCCATAAGAATGACCACTGAAAAATGTACTATAAAAAATAGAAAGTTATTTAGAAATAGTTGATTTACATTTTTCATTAACCATTTTGTCCTATTATTCGTTCTCGTAAAAATATATTTAGCGTTATTTCTAAACGAATTGTTAATAGATTGCCCTAAAATATAAACTAAGAAAAACTGTGGGAGCATCCAAATTAACACTGGTATCACATGTTTAATACTTGAAAATTCTAAACTGCTATACGTTAAAAATATTAGCATACCTATACTTGAAGTTTCTGAAGAAACGGCATTAGCATATCCTATGTAATACCAACTCGAAATTACACTTAATCCAATAGTAAAAAGTAAATTTTTAAAAACTTGATTGTGAGCGATTTTTCGTAAATACATTTTATTTACTCCAAAATATATCTTGACGTTTAATAATATAGTAATTGCACATTAATATTGAACACGAAATTAGGGCTGAAATAGGAAATCCAATTAGAAAATTGGGTATGGTTGAATCATAATCAAATACATTACTTAAATACATAAATTCCGGAAAAGTATATACCTTAACAAAAAATAAACCAGTTATTGAAAAAGGAAAAATCAAAAAAAGGTAGGTTACTATTATAGAGAGGAAATTGTTATTAAATAAATATACTAACGTAAGGTATATACTGCTTATTAGAATAAATCCAATATATTGAAGAAAAAAACCTAAAAACCAGTATATAAAAAAGCTAATACTAAAGTAAGCAATAACCCCTGTCCCTATAAGAGAAATGATAAAAAGGACATTAACTATCAAAACAAATAAAAATGTTATGAAACATAAGGTTATAGTTTTTTGCAACCACCATTTTTTTATAAATGTATACCTTATTAAAATTTTGTGTTGGTCAAACATACTTAATGCCTCATTTAATAAAAAGAAGAAGCACGGCACAATAATAAACAAGACTATTAATTTATTAAAGTTCATCTGAAAAAATTGAATTAGTATAAGATCATTATTAAAATCATTATTCTTAAGTGAAATGGCATTAATTGAAAATACTATCAATAACAAAAAGAATGTAAAAATTACTTTTTTTGACTTTAAATAAATGATTATGATTTCTTTTGAAGTACGATCCATTTATGTACCTTCCTTTAACTCTCAATAACCCATTCTTTTTTTATCCCTTTTTTATAAATAAAGTAAGCAGCAATAATCAACAATCCAATTATCCAAGCTACTAATTGAGCTATAGTCCCGACATGACTTGGGTTTAATTGATTAAACATCGTTAATTTGGCAAAATCGAGCATTGCGAGTCCAATATTGATTAAAATATAGAAAATAAAAGTAACCATTATGCCTACAATTTTATTTTTTGTTAAGAACATAAAATAGATGGAGTAGGTTACTAAACTTAACAACCCTGCAAAAATACTAATGATAAAAACTGATAAAGTATTGAATAAAAAAGGGGATTCTAATCGTAACTTATCAAAAACGTAAGACTCATTATAGTTTTGAATTCCAATATCATAGGGTGGCAAAGAAGCAATATTATCAAGTCCTGTCTGAGGAAATGTGATAAGACACAATAATTCATTAATAAATAATGTGAAAAAAAACACGAGAAAGGTGCTACTAAACACTACTAAAGACTTTGTGAAAATATATTTTCCTTTGCTCACTCTAGATATAATGTTTTTGTATACCCCGTTATTATAATCAACATAAAATGAATCAGAATAAACAAGTGAACAAATTATGGGAAGGACAAAAAACAATGTTGACCTTACCGAACTTGCATATACCCCTTGCATAAGAGTGCTTTCTGCAGCTGACCTTACAAACCGAATATCAGATCCATAAAACGCTAGGCATTCAATTAAAAATGCAGAAACTGCAACAATAAGCATAAAAATAAAAACAAAATGAAGTTCTTTTCTTTTTAAGGAATTTATTATCTCCATTTTTAATGTATTCATAGTTTCACATCCCTTAAAAAAATAAATTAATGTAGTATGGATATTCATTTAATAAGCTAATTTATTAATTTTATAAATATTGGAAAGCACAGTAAAACGTCATAAAATCCATATTACTATTGTAATATGGACTTTATATGACGTTTCAATAGATTAGAAATCAAATTCTTCAATTGAAACAATGATTATCTAAAATCTACACGACCAGCAACAAAGGCGTTGGTACTCCAATACTCTTCATTTTCCATGGCCATTCTTACATCGTTTCCTTTAGATTTACCACCTTGGTTAAAGTTGATTTTCGCATAACTTCCTTCTTTTTGATTGTACTTCGATGAAATGGAACCGCCGGAATCTTGAGCCCAAAAGTTACCTGTACTAGTTCCTTCATAATTCTCAACAATATTTTTAATGTAGTCGTCTGATGTTGCTTTCTCGTGGTAACCAGTGTAGTTATTTCCTGAAAATGAAGGAAGGCTATACCCAACATAACCTTGGTATGCTGCACTTGCTGCAGTTGGAACCACCATTGCTGCACATAAAACCCCTGCTACTAATTTTTTCTTCATAATAATTCCTCCCCTAGTGAATTAATGGAACAAATATTATGCTAATAAAACAGTTAATTTTTGTCAACGATGACAATAGACCTAAAGAAAAAGTAGTTTAATATCATGCTTTACTTTTAAAAATGGAATTCTAAAAGGCTCATGAACGTTAAGAACGTTTGTATAATAAGAAATTCCATTCAAATGTAGATCTGATTTAAACAAGATGTCCAATCGAATAAATAGGTACATATACCCAAAGTAGAATGTGGTGATTTGAGTACTTTTTATTAGTTTACTATAATTAAAGTTATTATTTAATGACAAAAGTCCCATTCTTATACATTGTAAAATTTTCCAAATGATTACTATAACTCAACCTTAAGAACCTTTTGAACTTAATACAATCGTCCTAGAATTTCTACAATACTCCACTTCATCCATTTCCATTCATGTCCTTTCACGTAAATCAACAAAATTTCCACAAAGCCCGGTTCTTTATTTGCGATAATATTAAAACCCGTGCTTAATCATGCTTCATTAGTAGCACCACCTAGGAGATTATTAATTAACAGTTTTTTTACCTTATTTTGTATATGATGTAAAATTAAAATAGTTCACTTATTAATCTGAATCTCAAATTATCTCGAAACTGAGTCTTCAACAATCCTGCCCTTTAATTGAATAGCTCTGAAGTGATCATTTTCCTAATTTTAACATAGTCATTTTATAATATCTGATTTTTAGATTTCATATTTAAGAGCAATAAAAAAAGAGTCTCAAATTATTATAAACATTTGACACCCTCTCACTTGAAACATATCCACATAGCTAAATTTTACTTTTCAATTGCTTTATGAACCTCTGAACCACTGTCATAATGATCAAAGGACAAAAAGTACTCATCGAGCATATTTTTTAACTGTTCCTTAATTAAGCAGTCATCTGTATTAAAATACCCTACTAAATGACTCATTTTCTTCCTTGATCTTCTATCTTCAAAAGGCAGCTTCAGCTGCTCGTTGATAATATATTCTGCTCTCCTAATATAAAAGAATTTCCACTCTTCATTTATTTCACTTAGATACTTTTTTGTATTAGGCATTTTATATTCTGAGTTTGAGTCCCATCTGAGGTTGGAGTGTTTAATCACACTATTCTTTGTTATTCTTATTGGTGGGCTGGACTGCATCAATTCTTCAAAAGAGTTTTTCATGATCACAAGAAATTCTTCATCGCGTTTTTGCCAATCAATATAACTGTTGGTCGATCTCTTTTTCGTAGTATACTGTTGATTATGCAGCCATTCTCTATCATTATAGAAAAGTCTCTTGTATAATGCATAATTTTTTTTAGCCAACTCTGACTTACTTAAGAATGGATAGCTATCCAATAGCTCCAACCATGCTGGCCTATCAATGTCTCTATTGAATCTTCTTTTTACACTCCGTTCTATATACCTCCCTTCAACGACTTTTTTCACACTGTTTTCTGGTATACTTAACTCTTTAGCTATTTTATAACAGGTTAATTCTTTTTCTTTTAAACTCTTTATCTCTTCTTCTAGCAACCATCCAACTGAGAGAATCATATCCCATTTGAATTTATTTAGATTTGAAAAATTCAGCTTATAGTAACGAAATCCACAATTAGTGCATAGATAACTTCCTTTCATTTCGTAATAATTAATAGAAGGAAATCCCTGCTTATTTGTTTTATAATGAGAACACTTATGATTAAGACACACTAACTGATTATTAAGAGCTTCTTGTTTTCGCTTATTCATATTTTCAAGTTTTTCCCCATACTTTAAAACATGAAGTAATGTTTTATTATGATATGACCATTTTAACTGCTTAAATAAAAACAGCAAGAACATGATATGGAACAACGGATGGATTACTGTTGTATAATTCAACCATAAATATTGAACAGTTGAATATGTTACACCTTCATCTAGTCCAATAAATTCTAGGAATTCAGGTTTTATACAGATCTTGAAATCTTCCATTAATTTCTTTTTTCTCACACGTTCATTTTTTGTAATGTATCCCAATTCTTTTAATATGTTTTTATATATTCGATGAAAAGATATTTCAAATTCTGTAAATGAATCTCTAGTTAAAATAGAGAGCGTTGTTATGGAAATTAGTATTTGCATCTCTCTTTGTACTTCACTTATATTATTTGTTTTATTATATTCCACTTCATATGCAGGTAATTGCAAAGCATGATGATGCTTCTTTTTCAAATTACTTTCTATTAATTTAGTGTGGTGAATAGCACAAACGAAAACTCCAGGTAGCTGATGATGAGTATGCCAGTAAGGTGTCCCACATATATTAAACTCACTTTTATAACATTCAGGACAAATTTTCATATGAATATTTTCTTTTACCCTACTTGCCGACTTCCCCACTATTAATGAGATGCTTTTGTTTGTCCCTTTCACCATATGCTCTAACACGTGCTGAGAACGATCACTCATCATAAAATAGGTGTAATAATTGTATGCTGTATGATCTAGAATCCATCTCTTTGAGTTTTTTTTAACTGAAAACAATGCCGTATTTCTTTGCAGTTGTTGTGGATCATTTGGTAAATCGGATAAAAGTACTTTTGCTTTGCTATTAAATAACTCCAGATAGGTGGCTTCATAACTATGATTACCACTCATTTTATGATATCTAGCAATAACAGAATACAAATATTCGTCTGAAAAAGGTTGAGGGAAAATGTTAATCATAGAAATGCTTCTTTCTCGAAATCATCTAGTGGAGAAACAATAATTTTTTCTTGAATAAGATATTTATGAATAAGGTTCTCACTATCTTCTTGGTTCTTTAGACGGATAATATTTTCCAGTATACCTGTTTTAATGGAGCCTTGGTCTACAGGTTTTTCTTCTGGCATACTCAACTCATTCAAAACACATTTCACAATCTGAGATGTGTTTAAATCCTTCTTCTCTAAAAGTATTCGTTTCAAAATAATTTCTGTTTTATATTGATCCAATTCTAATGGTTTAAGGTAGTTCATTATTTCCTGGAATTTTGAAATCTTTTTTTGTTCTTCTATAATTTTCTCCTTAATTTTAATGGGATCTTTAGAGTTTCGATTTAAATATTCTGTTATAGATAAAGGAACGATGTCATCGTATAAGAGGATTTTCTTTTTATCCTGGCTTTTAATTGCCTCGGTCATTGGTTTTACAAGTTTTAATTCTTCTGCTGAAACTTGTTTAATTAAATTAGCATCTAGCTTTTCTATTCCTAGTTCCATAGCTTTACATTGTGATAACCAAAATAGTTTAATCAGTATATCTACTAAACCTTGCGTTTCATTATAAAGGATTCTCTTTATCTGCTTGGTCAAAGGAGAAGTTTCACTTGTAATCTGGTTTTTCCATAAGGTCTCTACAAGTATGTTCCAGTCTTCATCATTAATATCATGATTTTCCCATATCATTTCGCCTAAACCACTGGATCTTCGTGCCTGACGAAGGTCTCTTTGCACGATACTCTTTGCTCGCATTGTTCCGATTGTGATAATAGGGATACCTATGACATTAATCAGAGTTACAAAAAAATTCATCATCTCTTCTGTACTAGAGCCTTTTTTCCCGAGTAAATGTTGAATCTCATCAATGACTAATACACCAATGGCATGAATTTTCGATAAATGTGCTAAATTAGTAACCATAGCACTTACCGATAACTTACTTCCAAACTTTCTATAGTATTCAGTACCTAGTAATTCATCAATAGTTTTGAAAAATGAGATACATAAGGTTTTTAGTGAGCCATCATGGGGGCAATTTAACTTCAACCACGTGATCTGTAACCGATTAATTGGTGCCTTATGAACAATGACTTGAGGATATTGTGATAACAACAATTCTATATTCCTAGATTTCCCCATACCAGGAAAACCCAATAATGTGAAACTATTTGTATAGGTTGAGGGATTTTGAATGTTTACAAAAGGCGTTTTATATAATGAATGCTGATTGTGCGGATTTCTGCTAATATATCCTGCTCTCATAAGCATAGAGAGTTTGCGTTCAAATTCAATTGTTTTTCCTATAGGTTGAAAGTACTGATTAAACCTTTGAATTAGATGATATCTGTATTGGGTAGGAAGTTCTTTTTCCGACTGAGCAAATAGTCTAATATGAGCTAACGAATCATAAACTTCTGAGAACGTTCTGATTGGGGGTAATGCTTCGATAAATGGATTATTCATGTACTCGCTCACTTCTTGCTCAATGTATTCTGCTTGCATAAAATTTGGCTGTTTCTTAATCCTCCCCAAGTTTACTCCTCCTCATTATAAAGACCTAGATCCTTAATCGATAATTTATATTGTGGAATTGAAGTATCTTTTTTCTCCGAATTATTATCCTCTTTGGATTTCTCAGGATTTAGTTTATTGATTTCTAACCTAACATCCACTTCTAGTTGTTTTGCACGATTCATCTTCATGTTTTCTACATTTGCTTTTTGAGTAATTACTTCCCCATCTGCTTTCTCTTTTTTTGCATCCTTAATCATCGACTTGGTGTTTTGTTCCAACATATCTATAAAATTAATGTCTTTATTAAGTTGTATCTGTTTTTCTTTGTAGTTTGATTTTTTCATAGTAGAAAGAAGATCATCAATTTCCTCTATGGTTGTTCCCAAATACATTTCTTGATGAGGAAGTAAATAACAGGGTTCTAAATCATTATGCTTTATTAAATAGATAACTTCGGGAGTCCTGTAGTCAAAGCACACATTTACTTTCCATCTACCACTATCTCTCGCTTTTGAAAACCAATGTTCTGATTCCGCCGTTTCACATGTATACTTTATTGTTCTAAATACAATCCCTTCTTTAGAGATGACTGCCGTACTTCGTGGCAGGAGATATAAATATACATAGTAAGGCTCATAACTTTTCAAAGCCCCTGAACGATTCTTTAATCCCCAATCCCATATACTATTTGGAATTGGTTTTACCTTATCTAAGAGCATTTCCTTAGTCAAAGGATACTTTTGAGCGTACTTATTATTGTAGTGAAGAATACATCGGATTATTAAACTCGAAAATTCCTTGATTGTAAATAACGCGTCTAACCTGTAGTCCTTTCCGCCACGTTCTCGAAAGTCTTTTTCAATGTAACCTGGAGCGAATGGTTGAATCATTTTAGGAATAAGGCCTAATAATCGTTCAACGGTACCTTTCATATCTGCACGATAGGAAGATGTATTTTCAAGCGTTATACCGAAGTTATCAATAAGAGCATCAGAATTTAACCCAATTCCTTCGCCTTTATCTGTAAGCAAGTATTTAGGAAAATGAGCTGCTGGCCATTCATGTGCTTCAATATCAATTCCATACTCAGCGCAAAGTTTTACTTTATCTTTTGCAGTGTTTACTAGTGCATGAATTGCAGAATTCCATGAAGCATTACCTACTCCAATATAAAAACCTGTAATTAATTTACTAAAAACATCTACAACTATATAAAGTACGGGCTTTCCTATGGAATGATTTCTATCGAATGTACTGACTAAATAAATATCTGCTGGTGTAGCATCCATTTCGAATCGAAAACCTGGTCCTTCTGTTTCATACACACTCGACCCTAAAACTGAGCGATGATCTCTTTGGTATTTTTTCAATCCGACCTTTTTACTCTTTAATTCTTCGAAGTTATAAATTTTATGTGCCCAATACATATACTGGCGATAAGTAGGTGCTTGTGGATTTACATTTAATTCCTTAAACCCATTTTCCCCTCTTACCATTTCTGTATAGAATTCCTTCAACATCATTTGATAGGCAAATTTATAGGTGGAACTCAATTTCGGAAAATAATATTTATCTAAAGACCATTTAATATTATTTTTAACGTCTTTTGTAGCATTCATTCCTGGTCTATATTCTGATGGTCGCCCTATTTTTCTATCTTCTAAATTCTTACTCCCCCCTTTCCCACCTGAAAAGTATCGTCTATCTATCAAGGAATTACGGTTCATTCCCCCATGCCAATATCGTTTAAGATATCCATAAATAGTTACTTGTGATAACTGCTCTTTTTGTTGTAAATCCTTAATTAATTTAGCTCGTTTGGATTTTATATAGATATCAGGCTCGGAGTAAACAAGAGGTTTCATGATTTTCCAAATTCGTTCACTTTCCGACTTCAACTTGTCACTTAAATTATTAATATCACTAATAAAAGTAAATTCATCACTTATTTTAACAACTTCATTTTTTATTACCATTTGATACAACTTCGTTTTCGAAACACAAACTGGCATAGACGGGTTTTGACTATATTCATAAACATAAGCTTCATCCACACCGTCTAATAAATGCAATATTCTGAATTTTATATTTAGAGTTTTATCTAGGTATACACTATTTACACTAAGCACGATCAACACCTCCGTTTAAAACATCTTGCCATATTTGCCTATGAAAATTCATTCTAGTCATAAGATTATAATTCAGATGCTTGTTTACAATGAGGTATTTTATGATTATAATGACATCCTCTTGATCCATACTCAAATTTTGACTAAGTGTTACTATTGTATCGATTACTCTATTAGATTGATCGGTGTTAAGTATATGTGTTAAACAGTAAACAAGAATTTCAGAATTCTCTTCATTAATATTATAATCGATATCTCTTAAATCTAATAAATTTCTGACTAATACATCAGGAATTTCTTTATCAGTAATCAATCCCCAATCTATATTTTGTTGTTCAGCATAATATTTTTCTATCAAAAGCTTTTCTACTACTCTCTCATCTAATAATTTTGTAAAAGGCTTAATGGATCTAGCATAAGTATAAACCTCACCCGTATTACTTTTCGAAGTAATAAGAAAGTCAAAAGTCATAACAGTAAGGATATTTGTTTTAGGGTACTTCGGATGGTTAAAACCAAGAATTTCTGCAATTTCCCGAGTCTTATCTCTTTCTAAAATCGGATATTGTTCTCTAATATCTATAACACAATCGTTCCAATCATAGATTACAAAAGCCTTTTTCTCCAAATCAGACAAAAGCTGGTGTTTTCTATTAGTCTTTTTACCTTTTATTCTACTTTCTCTTCCAGTTGAAGGGACATCTCTAACGGTTAGCCAGGGTTTGTATTCACCGAACTCTCCTGACCCTCTTCCCTGCTTAATAAATTTGGTAATTTTCTCTTCTGACCATGCATAATTTACCATCATAATCCCTCCTTATATAAAAGCACACAACTCGTTCAATAAGAAGTATTGACGCGTTGTGTGCTTTGCAATCGTATATTTATACAATTTAAGGATTCTTTTGTATCAGAAATTTAAATGTTTTTTTGTAATTTAAGGATTCTTTTGTAATTTAAATGTTTTTTTGTATTTTCACAATCTAATTATCGAATGTAATTCATTGGGTCAACAGCATTGGACTTACTAGAGTTCCATGAACCTTTGTGAATTTCAAAATGTAAATGTTGTCCAGTTGAATGACCAGTATTCCCCATTGTACCGAGGTATGTTCCTTGACTTACTGACTGACCTGTAGAAACTGCGCGATTTTGCATATGAGCATACACTGTTGTGTACATTTGACCATTGATACTATGCGTCAAGAATACTACATTACCGTATGAATCTGAATGATAGGATCTCAATACTGTTCCATCTGCAGCAGCTGATACTGGGTTTTGACCACCTTGAGCAATATCAATTCCTGCGTGGAACGTTCCCCAGCGGCGGCCTAATCCAGATGTAATTGGACCAGCAGCAGGCTTAATGAATGTTGCGTTACTAGAAGGCGCTGTTGCTGGCTCAGGAGTTGGCGCTGGTGCTGAATTTGAACTGCTTGAACTATTTGAACTGCTAGACTTGCTTGAGCTTGCCGCTGCTTCCTTTTTCGCTTGTGCTTCAGCTTCAGCTTTTTCTTTTGCCGCTTTAGCTGCGGCTTTACGCTCTTCTTCAGCTTTACGAGCTGCTTCTTCAGCACGCTTGATCTCTTGCTTTACTGCTTTTTCTTGAGCAGCTAAAAGTTCAGCAGTTTCATTTAAGTCCATCATATGGTTATGAAGATCGCCTTCTTCTTCTTCAAGGGACTTCATTAGCTTATCTTTTTGTGCTTTTTTAGAATCAAGCTCTTTTTTAAGATCTTCAAGCTCTGCTTTATTCTCTTCAAGAGAGGCAAGTTTATCTTCTACTTGAGCTTTCTTTTCTTCTACTGCCTGCTTGTCCGCTTTATGCTCTTCAAGAATCTTTTTGTCCTGATCTGCGATTGTGTTAAGAGCAAGAACGCGTTCTACTAGATCACCAAAATCAGTAGCACCAAGTAAAACTTCCATGTAATCAACTGTTCCGCCGCCGTTTTGTTGCATTGAGCGAATGCGATCTTTCAATAACTTATCACGCTCAGCAATACGGTCTTCTAAAGCGCTAATCTCTTCTTTCAACTGATCGATTTCAGCATTTGTATCTTTAATTTCTTTCTCTTTCACTGAAATCTTCTCATCCGTTTCAGCTACTTCTTTATTTAACTGTTCAATTTCTGCTCGTACATCTTCTTGCTCTGCTTTCACGTCCGCAAGTTCAGATTCCTTTTGCTCAAGCTCTTCCTGGTTTGAAGACTGCTTTTCTTTGACATTATTAAGTTGATCATCAAGATTTGCGGCTTCAGTCGTTTGTGGAAGTGCTGCAGTTGTTAGTCCGCTTAAACCTAGAGTCAATGTTAGAGCCGTTGCTAATATTTTACGCTTCAATCTTTGTTCCTCCCCCAAAATAGATGAATCTATTTATCTCTTAATTTTCATTTTAAACTTTTAAGAATTTACGCATTGATGTAAGACTTCCCCATACTCCGATAATCACACCAAGGATAATTAACAGTCCTGATAACTGATAAACAAACGGTGTTACCGGTAGTAAATCGATGAATAAAGTTGGGAAACGATTTGCTATTAACTCAATTAAATAATAATAGCCGTAGATTAGAATACCAATTGGGATAATCGAGCCGAAAATTCCAATTAGGATACCTTCTACTAGGAATGGCCATCGAATGAACCAGTTCGTTGCTCCCACTAGCTTCATAATTTCAATCTCATGACTTCTGGCAACAATTGTTAGTTTAATAGTATTAGAAATGAGGAACATGGCTGTAAATAGTAATCCAACCACAAGGGCCAGTCCAACATTTCGTGCGATCTCAAGAACTTTAAAAAGTCGGTTCACCGTATCTTCTGCAAACTCAACGTCTTGTACATTGTCTAGTTGCTCAATCTCTTTAGCAACTGCCGTTACATTCTGAGGATCTTTGGTTTTGATCAGGAAAGCGTCACTTAAAGGGTTTTCTTCTCTTAATGACTCGAACACTTCACCTTCATCCCCAAGATTATCAATTAAATTATCCAATCCTTCTTCTTTAGATTGATAAGTAACAGATTCCACTTCAGAAATGTTCTCGATCCTGGACTTAAGTTCATCTTGCTGTTCTTGCTGCGCCGTTAAATCAATAAATGCGCTGATTTCAACATCACTTTCAAGTTGATCACCAAAAGCATTTAAATTAAGAAGCAATGCGAGACAAACGCCGACTAAAAGTAGTGTAACGGTAACCGCAGAAATCGAAGCAAAGGTCATCCAGCCATTTCGACCAAGATTTTTGAAACCTTCTTTTCCGTGGCGACCAAACGTTTTAATTTTCATACCCGTACTCACCTCTTGCTTCATCACGGGTAACTATACCGCCATCAATTGCAATAACACGTTTTCTGAATGTATTCACAATATCCTTATTATGGGTTGCCATAATAACAGTTGTACCGCGATTGTTGATTTGATCTAATAAATCCATAATGCCCCATGCTGTTTCTGGATCCAGATTCCCGGTAGGCTCATCTGTTAGCAGAATGTGAGGGTTATTGACGATCGCTCTTGCTATTGAAACCCTCTGCTGTTCCCCACCAGAAAGTTCGTCTGGTAAGAACCTTGCTTTGTTTTTCAAATTAACGAGACTTAACGTTTCCATTACTCGCTTGCGCGTATTTGCTTTACTTTCCTCGATGACTTCAAGAGCAAAAGCGACGTTCTCATAAACAGTTAATCTTGGCAAAAGTTTAAAGTCCTGAAAAACAACGCCGATTTCGCGACGTAGCTTAGGAATGTACTTATTCTTCAATTTGCCAACATCTTTTCCATTAATTATGATTTTTCCACTTGTAGGCTTTTCTTCCCGATACATCATTCTCATAAATGTTGACTTACCGGCGCCACTTGGTCCTACTATGTAGACAAATTCACCTTTATCAATTGAAATATCGATACCGTTTATGGCTTTGATTCCATTGTCATATGTTTTCCAAACATCTTTCATTTCGATCAAACTGTACCACTTCCTACTTGCTTAAATTCTCGATGCAAATTCTTAGGAGTTAGTTTTTTATTGGTGTTTTATTTTTGATTAGTTCCTTTACATCTGAAGATATTATAACAAACAAATTCGCTATTTTAAGACAAATTTTTATTACATTTTTATTTCAAGACCCTCTCAATCTGACATCTTCTGCAATAATGCATTAATAGTCAATAGATTATTACACAATTATCTATGCTTAACTTTGTCCAGAAGGGAAATATAGAGATACACTCTCTCTTTAGTAATATTACATCCTTCTTTTTCCAGGTACACAATCATAAATATGACAATAAAAAAAGCACTATTCAGTGCTTCTTCTCTACCTATTTCATATCAGCTAGCCAGCTAGCTACATTTTCTTCCACTTCCGTATCTCCACGTAAAATATTACCAGGCATTTGCCCTTTCCCGTTTTGAATGACAGAGAGAATCTCGTCTTTCGATAAACGTGAGCCAACGTTTGAAAGTTGTGGCCCTACTTTCCCTTCAAGGTTGTCCCCATGACAGCTTAAGCAATTCGTTTGATATGTAGCCTCTGCGGCATTAGCATCATATTCACCAGAAGCTTGGCCACCATTCTCATTTTCTGAGTTACTTTCTTTTGAAGAGCCGTCATTCGTGCTATTTTCATTATTACTTGCACCACATGCAGCTAAACTAAAAATCAGAACAACTACAAACAGAAACCCTATCCACTTTTTCATTACCTTCACTCCTCATATACTGCCACCCATAGGACAAAGTAAAAACCTCACCTATAATGGAGCTCACTTTCATTTACTATAGCCGGCTTACTCTCTTTTAAAACCTTCTCCCAGCACTTCAGTGGCGTTGGATACAATCACAAATGCTGAAGGATCAACACCCTTCACGAGCTCTTTTAGCTTTGTAACCTCATTTTGCGCAACAACGACCATTAAGATGGGACGCTTATCATTGGTGTATCCACCCTGACCTGAAATTCTTGTCACACCTCGATCTATTACAGTGATGATCCCTTCACGCAGCTCTTCTTCTTTATCTGAAATAATAAGCGCCATTTTCGAGTAGCCCAATCCTAGTTGAACAACATCAATTGTTTTACCTGTTAGATACATTGCAATAAGGGCATAAAGTGCTTCTTCAAGGCTGAAAACAAACGCTGAAGCAACGACAATTAAGCCATCAATCATAAATACACACGTTCCGAGCGAAACTCCTGTATACTTGTTCACAATTTGTGCAGCAAGGTCTGTACCTCCAGTAGAGGCTTTTCCTCTGAATACAATTCCAAGGCCAATCCCCACTCCAAGACCACCGAAAAGCGCACCTAATAACGGATCTGTTGTCGCTGGTTCTACGTTTTCTGTCAATTTTACGACAAAAGGTAAGAAAAGAGTTCCAACCAAGGTTTTCGGACCATACTTTTTCCCCAAAAAGATTAAACCACTTATAAACAATGGAATATTAAAAGCCCACTGGACATATGCTGGTTTCCAATCAAAGACTCCTTTTGTAATAGTACTGATCCCGCTTACACCACCAGAAGCAATGCTGTTAGGGAGTAGGAAAAGGTTAAAGGCAATCGCCACAAGGGCTGATCCCACCATAACGCTTAAATATTCCAGTATCTTATGTGCTGGTGAAACCTTTCTAGCTGTAAATTTCGCTAACGTCGCTATCATAACTGCATTCACTCACTTACCTCTATGATTTAAGTCACTGCTCATTTCTAAGCAAAAGCCTTCAGTAGTATATCATCGGGCATATGGGGTGTAAACCGCATTGTAGCAGCGCGTTATCAAGTTGAAGCACTTCTTTCTCCTTTTATACTTTGCCCCATTTATGACAGAAACATGAAGAAACAATTGGTGATCGCAAAGGATAAATGACCGAAAAGTCAACAACGTAAATGAACATAGCCATTATAGAAAAAAGCCCACCTGATTATACAGGTAGGCTTGAAGTTAGTTTTAATCATTTAAACGAGAGCGGAGAAACGCATCAATAAATGGATCGAGATCGCCATCCATGACAGATTGAGTGTTCCCAACTTCCATATTTGTACGATGATCTTTTACCATACTATACGGATGGAAAACATAAGATCGAATTTGACTACCCCAGCCAATTTCTTTCTGCTCTCCTCGGATCTCATCTAGCTCTGCTTCTTGTTCTTCAATTTTCAACTGATATAGCTTTGCTTTCAACATTTTCATTGCCTGTTCTCGGTTTTTAATCTGAGAACGTTCTCCCTGACAACTCACGACTACTTTTGTAGGAAGGTGAGTGATTCGAACGGCAGAGTCAGTCGTATTAATGTGCTGACCACCAGCCCCACTCGCACGATACGTATCGATCTTCAAATCTTCTGTGCGAATGTCAATCTCAATTTCATCATTAAACTCAGGCATAACTTCGCAAGAAACAAAAGAAGTATGACGTCTGCCACTTGAGTCAAATGGTGAGATACGAACAAGACGGTGGACGCCCTTTTCTGCTTTTAAATACCCATAAGCATTATGACCTTTAAAGTTCAGCGTAACACTTTTCACACCAGCTTCATCACCTGGGAGGTAATCAAGCGTTTCAACTTTAAATCCTTTTTTCTCACCATAACGCGTATACATTCTAAGAAGCATCGATGCCCAGTCTTGTGACTCTGTACCACCAGCACCTGGGTGAAGTTCAAGAATCGCATTATTTTTATCATGTTCTTCGCTTAGAAGAAGCGTAAGTTCAAATTGATTGACTGCTTTTTTCAGATCTTTAATTTCTACTTCAAGATCTTCAAATAACTCCTGATCGTTTTCTTCTTTCACAAGTTCATAAGAAACTTCCAGGTTCTCATATTCTTCTTGAAGAGAATCGAACTCATTAACAGCTTCTTTTAGAGAGTTTGATTCATTGATCACTTTTTGAGCGGCATTTTGATCATTCCAGAAATCTGGATCAGTCATTTGAATGTCTAATTCATCGATACGCGCTCTTTTATTTTCGAGGTCAAAGAGACCCCCTAAAATCGTTTAATCGTGTTTCAATTGTATTTAATTCGTTGCGAATTTCATGCATTTCCATAGTTTGCACCTCTACATCATTATTTTACTTCGATTCTGGCTATATTGATGATCCAAAAATCGAAAGATCTACTATCAAAAACTTTCACACCTTTGATGGTTAGTACTTCAAGCAGACTTTTAGGGACAGCAAACCCACCAATACTCGTTGACTAACCTACATTTGGAGGTGGGGGTACTGTCCCTAAAGTACGGGAATAGCAAATGCTTACGACACCTGCTCGATTTTATTCAGCTTTGCCGTGACAGTTTTTATATTTTTTACCGCTGCCGCAAGGACAAGGATCATTTCGTCCAATATCCTGCTTTTTCTTAACAGGTTTTGGCTTCGAGCTTGCTTCTTCTTTTGGATTAACGGCTTTGCCTTCCGCTACTTTTTCTCGCTTTAGATTACTTTCAATCTGAGCTTTCATAATATAAGTAGAGACTTCTTCTTCTATCTCTGTAACCATGTCTTCGAACATTTCAAATCCTTCAAATTGATACTCACGCAAAGGATCATTTTGTCCGTAAGCGCGCAAGTGAATTCCCTGACGTAGCTGATCCATTGCATCAATGTGATCCATCCATTTACGATCAACACTGCGCAGAAGAATAACTTTTTCGAATTCACGCATGCGTTCCGGTTCGAATGCAGCTTCTTTTTCATCGTAATTTATTTTCATTTTCTCAACAAGAAGTTCTACGATTTCTTCCTTATCAAGACCTTTGATATCTTTCACTGTTACCTGGCCTTCTTGAAGGAAGATACCTTTCGCGTGATCAATAATCGCTTGATGATCCCATTCTTCTTGAATATCCTCATCACCTGTATGAGCATCAACGATACGTGTAATAACAGAAGTGAGCATCGTTTCGACAATTTCACGTAAATTATCTGATTCAAGTACTTCTGCACGTTGAGCATAAATGATCTCGCGCTGTTGTCGCATCACATCATCATATTGAAGAAGCTGCTTACGAGCATCATAGTTATTACCCTCGACGCGTTTTTGTGCTGATTCCACTGCTCTGGAGACAAGCTTCGATTCAATCGGCTGATCCTCTTCCATCCCGAGACGGTTCATCATGTTCATCATATTATCCGAGCCAAACCTTCTCATTAGCTCATCTTCCATAGAAATATAGAACCTTGATTCACCTGGATCACCTTGACGTCCTGAACGTCCGCGAAGCTGGTTATCTATTCTTCTACTTTCATGACGTTCCGTACCTAAGATAAAGAGGCCTCCAAGATCAAGTACACCTGTGCCTAATTTAATATCTGTACCACGTCCAGCCATGTTTGTCGCGATCGTTACCGCACCTTTTTGACCAGCTGATTCAATAATTTCCGCTTCACGAGCATGGTTTTTGGCATTTAGTATATTGTGAGGAATTCCGCGTTTCTTTAGGAATTGCGAAATCAACTCAGATGTTTCTACCGCAACTGTACCAACGAGGATGGGTTGTCCATTCTTATGACGCTCTTCAATTTCTCTAGAAAGTGCCTGGAATTTACCGTTAGTGGATTTATAAACGAGATCAGGATAGTCCATACGAGCAATTGGCTTATTCGTAGGAATCGCAATAACATTCATATTGTAGATATTCCGGAATTCTTCTTCCTCGGTTTTCGCTGTACCTGTCATACCAGAAAGCTTTTCATACATTCTAAAATAGTTTTGGAATGTAATCGTAGCTAGCGTCATGCTTTCACGCTGGATAACAAGACCTTCCTTCGCTTCAATCGCTTGATGAAGTCCATCGCTATAGCGACGTCCAGCCATTAAACGTCCAGTAAATGAATCAACGATCACAACTTCCTCATCCTGAACAACATAGTCCATATCGAGTTGCATGATAAAATTGGCTTTCATTGCCTGATTAATATGGTGGTTTAGTTGAACATGTTTGTAATCATATAAATTCTCAATAGCGAAGAATTTTTCTGCTTTCGTAATCCCATCTTCCGTTAATTGGACGTTCTTTGTTTTGATATCAACGTTATAGTCGTCTTCTTCTTTTAGTGTTCTAACAAATTGGTTCGCTTGAATGTATAAAGTAGTTGACTTTTCAGCACTCCCAGAAATAATAAGGGGTGTTCTTGCTTCGTCAATTAACACTGAGTCAACTTCATCAATGATGGCATAATGAAGAGGGCGTTGAACCATTTCTTCTTTATATAAGACCATGTTGTCACGCAAATAATCGAAACCAAATTCATTGTTTGTTCCATACGTAATATCCGCAGCATAAGCTTCGGCTTTTTCTTCTTTTGACAGTCCGCTAATGTTTAGTCCAACTGTTAAACCGAGATAGTGGTAAAGCTCTCCCATTTCTTCAGCGTCACGCTTCGCCAAGTATTCGTTGACCGTAATAACGTGTACACCTTTGCCAGTTAAGGCATTAAGATAAACAGGCATTGTGGCACTAAGGGTTTTACCTTCACCTGTTTTCATTTCAGCAATATTTCCTTCATGAAGAGACGCCGCTCCCATAATTTGTACTGGAAATGGGCGCATACCAAGAACGCGTTCAGATGCTTCGCGAACGGTAGCGTACACTTCTGGTAACATTTTGTCTAAATCTTCACCTTTTTGAATCCGTTCTTTGTATTCTTCCGTTTTGTTACGGAGCTGATCATCAGATAACTTCTTCATTTCATCTGAAAAAGTCTCTACTTGATCTGCAATCTTCTGTAAGCGACTAACCTGACGTTCATTGCCATTGGGTATGATTTTTCGTAATAAACCTTTCATCAAAACGCTCCTCTTTTGTTGTCAGTAGAGTGCTATCATATATCTAACTAAACTAAGAATTTTTTATACTATGTAGTTATTTTAACAATTAGTTGCTAGAGGCACAAGAAAGTAAAAAACCATGCTACTAACAACTATATTAATGTAGATAAAAAAATAAACCTCAGCACATATTTAAAGGGCAGGGGTGATCACCCCTGCCCTTGTTCATTTATTCGTTAATCTTGCTCGATCAGTCCGTATTTCCCATCTTTACGACGATAGACAACGCCTGTGCTTCCTGTAACAGCGTTTGAGAAAACGAAAAAGCTGTGTCCAAGCATGTCCATCTGAAGAATCGCTTCTTCAACGTCCATCGGCTTGAATGTAAAACGCTTTGTTTTCACTACTTGTAGATCGTCATCCTCATCCATATCAGCTTCTGCAACACTTGTTGTTGTAGGGTTTAATTCATCGCGGAACATATATTTAACGCTACCTTCCTGACGGAATTTGCGATTAACTTTTGTTTTATGCTTGCGAATTTGTCGTTCAAGCTTCTCAACAACTAAATCAATTGCTGCATACATATCCTGATGCTCTTCTTCTGCTCGAAGTAGAAGGTTTGGCATAGGTATGGTTACTTCAATCATTTGTTGATCGTTATAGACCTTCATGTTTACATGAACATCAGTATTAGGTGGAGTATCGAAATACCTTTCAAGTTTACTTACCTTCTTCTCAGTATATTCTCTCATTGCAGGTGTAACTTTAATGTTTTCACCACGGATGTTGAAATTCATCATGTGGCACTCCTCCTTCCATGCTATAACTATATTATTCGTTATACCCCCTCTATTACCCTCTATAAACTTTAAAAAATCACAAATATTTTAAGCTTTTTTCACAAAACGCTCTAAATTCCGACAATTTTTAACAAATACATACATATAAGGGCGTACCCTCCTATTATATAACCCGATCAATAAGCTTAATTAAAAAACATCAGTATAAACTAAAATAGTTTTTAAAAATAAAAAGCCCCTATCTAATGATAGGAGCTTTAAGCGATTAATTTAATTTAAGAAACTTTTTCTACGTTAGCAGCCTGTGGTCCACGAGCTCCATCAACAATCTCAAATTCAACTGTTTGGCCTTCTTCAAGGGATTTGAATCCTTCCCCACTGATTGCTGAAAAATGAACGAATACGTCGTCGCCATCTTCTCTTTCAATAAAGCCAAATCCTTTTTCGTTGTTAAACCATTTTACTTTTCCCTGCATCTTGTTCAACATTCCCTTCAAAAATCTTCATGGCAGTGCCATATATTTATTATACGTTTATATTTACACACTGGCAAAGGGGTGTTTTTGTTGATATAACTCGAATGAAGGCGTTTTCTTAAATTTTTTTCGACAATACCTTATCCCCTACTTAATGTAAGGGAATAAACTTCAGATACACCTGCATTTCTTAGGGTGAGCGCTGCATAGTGAATAGTTGTTCCCGTGGTATATAGATCGTCTAATAGGAGTATCTTTTTTCCATTTAGTGAAGATCCTTCTGTTACGCGAAACATGTCTTCTGTACGATTCATTCTTTTTTCACGTGACAATTTACTTTGCTTTTCTTCGTTTTTGATCCGGATTAGTGGTGACTCTTGTTCAAAGGATGTCCCTTCAATCCAAACCTCACATTGATTAAAGCCTCTCTCATAGAGTCTTTCCTTACTAGTTGGCATTGGAATGACTTGATCGATAAAGGGATAAGATTTCTTTAACTCTTTTTGAATCAAATGTGAGAATGCTCTTCCTACTTCAACATCCCCTCTAAATTTATAAAGAGCAAGCGTGTTTTTCAAAAAAGCATTGTATTCATAAAACGACTTATTATGGATAAGAACTTTTCCCCATCCTTTTTCCTCCCACTTTCTACAATCAGAGCAGAACTGATTTTCTACAAATTTACTAGCAAGTTTATTTAGAGGCCGCCCACACTTCCGACATAAGTCTCCCTCAATTAGCACAAGCTGCTTTCGGCAAAGCTCACAACAATCCGGGTCACTTTTTATTCCGATTAACCAGCTCCAGGATACATTTTGACTGACATCTTCCCCACACATAGTACAACGATTTAATTGAGCCAACCTTTCTCCCTCGCTTCAACATTCATTTTCTTAATATGTTTTATAGCCTCTAACATGGCATTTGTTTTACCATAATGAAAAAAGCGAACATCTCCATCTGGGAATCTCTTACTTCTTCCAGCTCTTCCGGCAATTTGCACCAGGGCACTCTCTGTAAATACCTCATCCTCTGCTCCAAGCACGGCTACTGATATATTTTCAATCGTAATGCCTCTCTCGAGAATAGTGGAGGAGAGGAGAATAGGGATTTCTTTATTTCGAAAACGGAGGACTTTTTCGGCTCGATTTTCATCCTCAGAATGAACAGATTCACATCGAAAGTGATTTTTTTCAAATATATCTTTTGTTTGATTAATGATTTTTATAGATGGAAGAAATAAAAGGACGGGCTTTCGCTCAGATACTTGTTTCTTTATCCATTCAATTAATATAGGAGGAAGATGACCTTTATTTATTTTCTTTCTCCAATTGCCACTCCAATGACAAGTTGGAAAAGGCAGTGGGAAACCATGGTACCTTGAGGGAATCCGTACGATTTGGAGATTTTCTTTCTTCAAAATCAACGGCGAAGGGGTTGCTGTTAAATAAATGAGGGAGCTGCCTTGCTTTCTCGCTTTCTCAACGTTGTATTGAAGAGAAGAATCCACACTATATGGAAACGCATCTACTTCATCAATGATCATGACATCAAAGTAATTCTTAAAACGAATCATTTGATGCGTCGTAGAAACAACAAAATGAGAATGAGGATCGGAATGACCTGCATATAGGGGAGAAATCACAAGACTAGGGAAGACCTTTTGTAGGCGTGGAGCTAATTCTAGTACAACATCTGTACGTGGCGTAGCAATACATACAGACTTTTGATTGGTGAGGGCATGAGCTAATCCATTAAATAACACTTCTGTTTTACCACTACCACAAACAGCCCATACAAGGAGAGTAAGATTATGTTGAATAGCCCTGACAACAGCATTAGAAGCTTCCTTTTGACCATTCGACAATGTGCCAGACCACTCTAAAACAGCTTTATCTACATTTTTTGGTACCCAGTTGGATATGGAATATAGTGGAGAACAAAATGTTACCTTTCCCATTCTGATACACTTTCTACAATATTTACAGTTCTTACTATGGCAGCGCGAGCACGCGAAAAATGAAAATGACTCAGTACTTCCACACCTCATACAAGTTGCTTTTCCATCAATGCTTTGAATACCAGGTTCAAAATGAAGATAGCCATTTAAATAGTGTTCATGAAGTTCAAGAAATGAGTAAGGGACTTCATCGATTAATAAATGCCTTCCATATAAAAACTTCATAAGTTGAACATTCGGATGAAAATCGGGATTTTGCGGTTGATTGGGAATCGAGTTGTACATACCAATCGGAGCGAAATTGAGGGAGTAAGAAGGTTGATTGAGCAATTCAGGTAAAAATACTTGCTGGTTATTTAACACATAGGAAGCAAACCTCATGGATTTGCTTCCTTTTCGATTTTAACGATCATACACGATACCAGCCGAGTCCAAGAGAACCTTCACCGAGGTGTGTAGCAATAACTGGTCCGAAATAACTCAATATAATGCTTACGTTCGAGTATTTTCCTTCTAATTCAGCTTTCAAAAGCTCTGCTTCTTCTTTATTCGTTGCATAGATGACAGTTGCTTTAATGATATCTCCGCCTTTTGCAGCGTCATCAAATAGCGTCATCAGTTTATTTAATGCTTTTTTTCGAGTTCTAATTTTTTCATATGGAACAATTTTTTTATCTTCAAAAGTTAGTACAGGTTTTATTTGAAGAAGGTTTCCGACTACAAGCTGTGCAGCATTCAACCTACCACCTCGATGTAAATGGCTAAGATCATCCACAAGGAAATAGGCATTCGTCCCTTGACTTTTTATCTTATGAAGACGATTTAATATTTCTTTACTTTTAAAACCATCTTGCGCCATTTGTGCTGCTTCTAAAACATAAAAACCCTGCATCATGCAACTGATCTCTGAATCAAAAACATGAACGTCTGCGCCTTCAATCATTCCTCCAGCTGAATTAGCTGACTGATAGGTACCACTGATACCGCTGGAAAGAGTAATCGTAATAATTTCATCATGAGTACGAGCTAATGTTTCATATGCTTCGACAAAACTTCCTATAGAAGGCTGAGAAGTTTTAGGAAGCTCATCTTCTTTTTTTACTTTTTCAAAAAAATCCTCTGCCTGTATTTCTCTTTCTTCTAAATAGGATTCATTACCGAATATTACGCTAAGCGGAACCATCGTCACTTCGTATTCATCTAACATTGATTCAGGTATATAAGCCGTACTATCTGTTACAATAGCAACTGTCTTCATATTAACGCCTCTCTTCAATCTATTAAGTACTTCATACGATTTACGTTAAAAACCAGTCAAGTTAATGATAGAGCATTTTAGGCTTTGTGCCAACAAAAGCTTATAATATTTTTCACATAATTTGTCAACCATTTCTCCCCATATTTTTTAATGTAAATGTCGTAAAATGAAACTTTTAGTAAATTAGGCAGGTATTCTGTTACATAATTGTAATGTTATATTCATCCTCCTGTTATCTCAATCATGTAAACTAGCAATCGTGATAGAGAAAATAAAAGGTTTTAACTTATAAATCAGGGGGAATTATAATATGTTTAAGAAAGTCGTGATCACTACTACACTCGCAGGTACTCTTTTATTAGCACCAAACGTAAGTGAAGCAGCACTAGGCGACCGTACCCTATACAATGGCATGAGCAACTCTGACGTAACTCAACTACAAAATGAACTCGATAATAAAGGCTATTTTGATTACCATAAAGCAACTGGATATTTCGGAAATATTACTGAAGATGGCGTTCGCGACTTCCAACGTAGCGCAGGCATTAGCGTAGACGGTGTTGTAGGGCCACAAACAGTTAACGCACTAAAAGGTTCAACTTCATCTAAATCAAGCAGCTCTTCTAATACATACAGCAGCACACTTCGTCACGGTGATCGTGGACAAAGTGTAACAAATCTACAAAGTCAGCTTAAATCAAAAGGCTACTACAACTATTCCGTTGACGGCATTTATGGATCCATTACACAACAAGCAGTACGTAACTTCCAAAGTGCAAATGGTCTTAGCGTAGATGGTATTGCAGGATCAAACACATTTGCAGCACTTAATGGTTCTTCTGTAAGCTCATCTTCTTCATCTCAGGTAAAGAGTGCATCAACATCTAACTCTTCTGTCGTATCTATTGCTAAGCAATACATCGGTGTACCATATGTTTGGGCTGGAACTACACCATCTGGTTTTGACTGCAGCGGCTACCTACAATACGTATTCAACAAAGCTGGTAAATCCATCCCACGTACTGTAGCTAGCATCTGGAACGCAACAGACAAAGTTTCTTCACCTTCTGTTGGAGATCTTGTATTCTTTGAAACTTATAAATCTGGCCCATCTCACGCTGGTATTTATATCGGTAACGGTCAGTTCATTCACTCTTCTTCTTCATACGGAGTAACAATCAGTGACATGGATAACTCTTACTGGTCTCCACGTTACCTTGGTGCAAAGCGCGCATAATGGTACAAAAAATAGCCTCCAAAATTGGAGGTTATTTTTTTGTCTTCATTTTGTTTTCTCTCTACCTTTACGTCTCATAACAAGTAGACCCAAAGAAAAAAGGCGCGCCTCAGCGCACCTTAACCCATCCTTTTTTAATTGCTTCTACAACCGCTTGAGTACGGTCGTTTACATTCATTTTTTGCAAGATATTTGAAACGTGATTTTTTACCGTTTTTTCACTAATATAAAGATCTTCACCTATAGAGCGATTACTTTTTCCATCTGTTAGCAGTTGAAGTACTTCGCATTCTCGACGCGTCAAAATATGAAGTGGTTTACGATATTCAACTTCTTTGTAACCAATTTGAGTTGATGGTCTTTTACCTTCCGTAGCAAGACGACGATATTCATTCACAAGATTATGCGTTACTTTAGGATGAATATAAGCTCCACCAGATGCAACAACTTTAACAGCCTCAACAAGAGAGTTTGCATCCATTTCTTTCAATAGATACCCTGCTGCCCCTGTTTTCACTGCGTGCGTGACATATGTTTCGTCATCATGAATTGATAAAATAATGACTTTTGTCTCCGGTACTTGTTCAATAAGCTGTCTTGTTGCTTCTACGCCATTCACATGCGGCATATTAATATCCATTAAGACCACGTCAGGTTTATTTTCTTCGACAAGACGAAGTGCTTCATCCCCATCATCACCTTCAGCGATCACCTCAAAATCATCTTCCATGTCTAAAATCCGTTTAACTCCCTCGCGAAACAAGCGATGGTCATCTATTATTATAATTTTCGTTTTGGTTTTAGCTGCATACATTTCTTACACGCCCTCCTGTTCATGAATCGGGATTCTTATCAATATATATGTACCCTTGTTCGGCGTTGATTGAACCTGAATTGTTCCATTTAATAAACCGACACGCTCTTTCATTCCAATCAATCCAAAAGATTGATCTTTACGAACGTTCACATCAAAGCCAATTCCATTATCTTCAATGGTTACCACAATCTTATCACCATCAAGATTCAGGTCAACACTTATTTCAGTTGCATCAGCATGCTTTAGCGCATTTTGCACTGCTTCTTGTACAAGTCGAAAGATCGCTGCCTCAAGCCGAACGTGAAGTCGTTGAATCCCTTCAAAATAATCGAAATATATCGTTGCCTCTGAGCGATCATCCACTTTATTTAAATACTTTAATAATGTAGGCACTAGACCTAGATCATCCAAAGCCATTGGACGAAGATCATAAATAAGTCGCCTAACTTCTTTTAATGCATCCTCAATTAAGGATCTCATATCCTTTATTTCCTTGAATGCTTCATCTTTTCCCTTTTTCTCATAAATTCGTTCAATTAATTGTGACCTTAATAACACATTCGCAAGAACTTGGGCCGGACCATCATGAATTTCTCTTGAGAGACGCTTTCTCTCTTCTTCCTGTGCTTCAATAATTTTAAGACCATACTCTTGTTTTCTTCTAGCGTCTTCGATGACCTCACCGTAGAGTCTTAGTTCTCCTCCAAGATAACTAAGTACTGTTGAGATTTGACTCATAAAAGACTCGGCTTTATCCGACGTATTTTGAAGGGAAGAAATCCGCTGTTCTAGATCTGCGATCTGGTCTTTAAGGCGAGATTCCTTCTCCATACTAACAGATAGCTTAATTTGGGCGTCTGAAGCCTTCTCATAAGCGTTTCTAATCTCCGGCTCTCCATAGTCTTGAAAGTTCTTACTAATCTTTACAAGCTCAGCTCGAGCGATTCTGTCCATATGAAGCCTTTCTTGCCTGAGACCCTGAACGGTCTCTAATTCTTCTTTTAATAATTGAAGTTGATTATTGATCTGCTGACATTCGTCATGAGACAGCTCTCCAATTTCGAACAATTTTGATTTACTTGTGTTAATACTCTCCATTGTCCTGTCAAGAATGACATCTAATGAATTTGGATCAAGCTTTTGAAAATCCAAGCTAACCCCTCCATTCCTTCAAGGGACGGACACTAAGAAAAGATAGTCCAAAAGTACTTCTTTTACAAAATTCGTATCTGACCGTCTTTTTATGACTTGAGGATATATATTTGATGGATTAATTTAAGAAACTTATAATAAGAAAGACACTAACCGGACTTATTACTTTCCCTCATAAATCACAATCTTTAATTATGTACTATTCGATGGTAAGAAACAAATCCCTTTCATTCTAAAGAATGTTCAATGATTATCTTGGAGGTTAACCAAATGCTTACTTCATATTATACAGTCAAAGGTGATGGAAAAAACGAAATCACTATACAAAAATCACGATTTATTACACATGTAAAAAGAACCCCAACCGAAGAAGAAGCGCAAGAATTCATCCAATCGATCAAAAAAGAGCATGCAAGTGCTACGCACAATTGCTCAGCTTACTTAATTGGAGAACAAGATCTTATTCAAAAAGCTAACGACGATGGTGAACCATCGGGTACGGCAGGTGTGCCGATGCTTGAAGTGTTAAAAAAACGAAAGCTAAAAGATACTACGGTAGTTGTTACCCGCTACTTTGGTGGAATTAAACTAGGCGCAGGCGGTTTAATTCGCGCTTACGGTCAATCGGTTTCAGAAGGACTGAATGCGACTGGAATCGTTGAGCGAAGACTAATGGTAAAAATGACAACAGAAATTGATTATTCTTTATTAGGTAAAGTCGAAAATGAAATTCGTTCATCGAATTACTTATTAGATCAGATTGATTACATGGAGAATGTACAAGTTCAAACTCTTATCCAAAGCGGATTAGAAGAGCAGTTTACTGAATGGATAACGAATATTACAAGTGGACAGGCGAAAATCCTTTCAAATGGACAACTCTATAAAGAATATGATGTCTAAAAAGATTACTTATTAATTCTAAAGGGTATTGGTAATTAAATGTACCTCTATTATTCAACATGAAAGTCCATTATTCGGGAAAGATAGTAATACCATGAGTGATTTCGAAAGGATGCACGCTAAGAAACCTCTTGCAATACACACTTATTTTGATATGATATGAAAGGAATGAATTACTATTCCTCAGTTAGAGGGGGATTTTATTGTATTCGTTAACAGAGTATATCATAGCGTTTATCATCTCTATAACCGTCGCTATCATTGCTACACCAATTGTTAAATATGCATCACTTAAATTTAAAATAGCTGATAAACCAAATCAACGGAAAGTTCATAAAGGGCTTATGCCTTCAGCTGGCGGACTTGCTATTTTTGCAGGTACTGTCGCAGGCTTTTTATATCTTAGTCCTTATTCACCGTATATGCCAGAAATTATTATCGCTGGAACACTCATTATTGTTTTAGGCGTTTTTGATGATAAACTGGCTGTTTCACCGAAAGTTAAACTTGTTGGACAAATTATTGCAGCTATTATTGTTGCCTCATCGGGACTTCAGGTTGAATTCGTTTCACTTCCATTCGTAGGTAGAATTGAGTTCGGGTTTATGAGCTTTTTTATTACAGTATTGTGGATTGTTGGGGTAACGAATTCCATTAATTTAATCGACGGTCTAGATGGATTAGCTGCAGGTGTATCCACTATTGCTTTAGGTTCTATTCTAACAATGGCCATTCTTGACCATCAACTTGTAGTCATTGCACTAGCCGTGATTTTAATAGGTAGTACTCTTGGCTTCCTTATCTTCAACTTTCACCCTGCAAGCATCTTCATGGGAGATACCGGAGCTCTTTTTCTTGGGTTTGCCATCTCAGTAATGTCCATGCTAGGATTATTCAAAAGTGTGACGGTGTTTAGTTTGATCATTCCTGTCATCATTCTTGCAGTCCCCATTTTTGACACATTCTTTGCTATTATTAGACGGATATTAAGAAAGCAAAAAATCTCAACGCCTGATAAATTTCACATTCATCATTGTTTACTAGCTATTGGATTTTCTCACCAATCAACCGTGATCATTATTTACCTTCTCAGCTTTTTCTTTGGAATTACTGCCATTCTATTCTCAGCCTCTACGCTGTGGGGATCACTTTTCTTGCTTATCTTATTGCTTGTTGTGATTCAGTTTACGGCAGAACTCATTGGTTTAATTGGTAATCAGCGGAAACCTTTAATCAATACATTAAAAAAACTACTTGTTTTTACAAGTACAATGAAACGTTAAAAAGCATCCATAATCGGATGCTTTTTTTTATTTATTTAGTTGAATTTAAAGTGGCATTTAGTTGCTGACTGAGTGAAGCTACACTTTCTTCGTCTGGTTTAAAATAATACACGTTGTTAATTCTTTCATCCGAACCATCAATTGTAAGGCTTTCAATATCAGAGGACCTTACACCAGAATAAGCTTTTTGAAGAGCAAATAATTCAGTTGGCTTCAAGTTCGTTTCGATGTTATTTCCAATGTGCTGAGCAATATCGTCCAACTTTAGCAAACCTGATGCTGTAGAAACTTCGTCCATCGCAGCTTTTATTACTTGCTTCTGTCGATCACTTCGACCGAAATCACCGCGAGGATCATCCTTACGCATTCGTGCATAAGCTAGTGCCTCTGTTCCATCGAGGTTCATTGGGCCTTCTGTGAACGTTGCTCTCCCACCTGGTACATCCGTATGCGCAACGAAATCGAATGGGACGTCCACCGTTATACCGCCGATTTCATCGATCACATCTTTAAATCCTTCAAAGTTCACTTTCACATAATAATCAATTGGAATATTCAAGAAATTCTCTACAGTGTTAATCGTCATTTCTGTTCCACCATAAGCGTGAGCATGAGTAATTTTATCCTCAATCCCTTTACCAACAACCTCTACTCTCGAATCTCTAGGAATGCTTAGTAATTTAACTTTTTTTGAATCTGGATCAACTGTCGCTACCATTAGCGTATCAGTCCGCCCATTATCGCCACCCGTAGAATAATCCTCTATTCCCATGATTAATATCGAAATCGGATCCTTCGTTACTGCAACCTCCGCATCACGAAGGGCTGATTTTTCTCCGCGAGATAATCCCTGATAGGAGCCAGATGCTGCATCATAGGCATTATAGGCAAGATAAGCACCATAACCAATAAGGACAAGAACGATCAACAGTACAAACGTTAACAGTCTGCGAAATAAACTTTTCTTTCGCCTTCTTTTTATTCTTGATTGCTTTTTCATTAAAATTCCCCGCTTCTTTCAAGCTTCTCCAATTTCACCGCTATCTTGTAAATATAGCATGGTAAAATTCAAGCAGTTTTTTTTCCTCGCAAGACCAATTGTACGTGTTTTCAAAGGCTCTTCTGGCATTTTCACCGAGCTCTTTTGTTTTACTCGGGGAACTAAGAAGTTGATTGAGTTTCATAGCTATATCTTTAGGATCTTCAGGATTAATAACTAAGCCACCCTGACTATTCTCGATTACTTTCGCATAGTGCGAGAAATTTGATGCGATAATAGCATTACTAGCAGCCATATATTCAAATAACTTGTTAGGAAGGGCAACAAGATGGTTGGGGTATGGTAGATATGGAAGAACCCCAATGGCAGAACGTTCGACATATGCCGATATCTGTTCGTATGGTACCCTGCTGATGAACGTTACATTCAGATCAATACCCAGCTTATTAATAAGTTGATCTACTTCATCTTTAAATGCAGTCGATTCAAAACTACCAAGAAAGAGTAATTTCGCATCAGGAGCTTTTTTCACAACTTCTCCAAAACCTTCAAGCAGCTGCAATACGCCCCTAATTTTCGTGATTCCCCCCAAATAGATAAGTTGGTTTTTATTTTTTTCTTTAGAGGCTTCTGGAAACATTTGTTTGAGAGGATAATTTTCAATCTTACACCCATTATAGCGGCGATAACGACGACCAATTTCTTCTGTTGTATAAATCACACCGCTTATTTTCATTAATGCCAATTTTTCAATGCCTACATAGGCGTATTTCATAGGGACTTTCACTAAAGAAGGAATATATTCCCTCCCCATGATTGTATTCGGGTAATGCTCGTGCACATCATAAATAACAGGCTTTTTAAGAAACACCTCGATCATAACCCCTACAATCATAAGCTCAGGATCGTGAAAGTGATAAAGATCCGCCTTTGTCTTTTTCGCAAGTTTATACAAATGAAAAGTTGATTTAAGACGCTCCTTTACGCCTGAAGGACGCTTAAAGGTAATGAGAGGGATTTCTTCTGATTCAGCCACCTCAGGCTCTGGAGCAATTAACACAACGTCATAGCCTGCTCTTTTTAAGCTTTTGCATTGCTTATGATAAATACGTCCATCATAAGGAGAATGAATAGACGTGATGACACACACTTTTTTCATTGCGACCAACCTTTTACATTGTCCTGAGTAGATTCCAATAAGTGAGCCAGGTTCTTGGATAGCTCCTGACGATTATATTTTAACAACATTTTATTTCGTACATCTTTCTCTAATAACTCCATAATTTTCGGATTAGAAGTAGCTTCTAACACAACGTTCGCAAGCGACTCAGCATTTTCTGGTTCAAAAAAGAGGCCAGCATTTAAACTTTTGACAATTTCTTTTGACTCTCCACCAATCCCTAATAGGATCGGTTTATTCATAGCCAGACAATCAAATAATTTTGAAGGAATAGTGATTTCAAACAGCGGATGGTTCTTTAAAATAACAAGACATAAGTCAGCAGCCGCATAAAATCCATTCAATTCCTGTTTAGCTCGGCTGTCGAGGATCAGAACATTCTGGAGATCTTTATCCTTTTGATACTGTTGTAAGCGTTCTTTCTCAGCCCCTTCACCAATAAGAACAAAGGTAATCGAAGAGACATCTTTCAGAACATTTGCCGCTTCAAGTACAGTTCTCAAGCCTTGAGCAATGCCCATGTTACCCGCATATAAAATAATGAACTTATTCTCCAAACCGTGCTCAGCACGAATCCTCACTCCCTCTTCAGGTACTAGGACTCCTGTCTCAGTTGGATTAACACCGTTAGTAATCACATCGATTTTATTTTCAGGGATACCCTTTTCAATAAGATATTGTTTGTACCCATGCGTAACTACAACAATATGATCAGCTTGCTTAAAAAGAAACCATTCTAATTTCCGAGCCAGCGTTAATAATTTTTTATTATTAATTTGATTTAAAACTTCTGCAAAATCCACCCATAAATCTCGAACTTCAATCACGAATTTGGCACGTTTCAGTTTACTTATTACATAACCGGAAAGCCCAACAAAAAGTTGAGGGGTAGTAGCAAAGACGACGTCAGGTTTTTTAGCAAATAATCCGGCTATGATAGAGGTTGTCATAAATGAAAAGTAATTCAGCATTCTTCTGAGCTTGCTCTTTTTTGTATCTTGTACGACAAAAGTACGAATAACATTTAAACCAAGATGCTTGCTCGATTGAAATATTTTTTTGGAAGAAACATGATTAGGAAATGATGTAACTACTGTTACATCGCAGCCTTCTTCTACCAAATTCATTGACATATCATAGGCGCGCGCCTGAGCTGCACCTATCTCGGGCGGGAAATGTTGAGATATATATAAAATCTTCATAATGAATCCTTTCCCTCTTCACCAGAATACGACATAAAAACACTTCTTTCATTATACTTCGTTATGATTCGAAAGAAAAGTTGATTGAGGAATGGATCAGAAGTGTAAACAAAAATTTACACTCAGTTCATAATTTCTATTGTTAAATTGTGCCATCCACTATTGTTGCTAACAACAATAGCCATTTACGAGTAGAACAGGACGACATACAAAAAGCCCGGTATTTTACCAGACTTTTTGAACAGTAGATAATGTTTGAAGTAACTCAAAGTATTGGGTGACGACTTGATTAATTGAATAGTGTTTTTGTACCTTTTGAATTCCCTTTTGAATTTGCTCATTACGTTCCTTTGCATTATCAAGGAGACTATCCACAATAGACTCACACGCTACCAAATCGTGTAATTCATATGTTAGGCGCCCTAAATCCCCCAGATATATTTCAGGAATAGCTCCAACCCTCGGTGCTACTGCAGGGCATCCACAAGCCATCGCTTCAATCAAACTCATCCCAAACGATTCTCCTTTGGAAGTGCTCACTGTACAACCACCGCTTTTAGCCACCATTGCATACAGCTTTGGCATTTCACTATACTCCATCCGGTCTATCCAATGAATACTGAGCTCTCGCTTTTTTGCTTCCTGAAAAAGGTGCTTAGTTGCTTTTGACGAAGCAGTCTCTCCACCGACAATCCAAAAAACGCAGTCATCTCTCTTCTGAGAAATTCGTGCTGAGAGGTCCAAAAAACCTTGCCAATTTTTATGATCATTGAGTTTTCCAACCCAACAAATGATCTTTTTATTTGTAATCGGTTCTACTTCTTTTGGGGAAAACAATGTCGTATCTAGACAGTTTGGAATGACATATGTTCGCTCTTCAGGTGCAGCATAATCTTCTACAATTCTGTTTTTACTATAATTCGAAGGCACAATATACCCCTGGAAATGGCGTTGATCCTCTTCTACTAAATAATTTAGCTTATAAGATATACCATGTACTTCTTGAATAATAGGGGTCTTGCAATGTACTTCTATTAAGTAGTCCGTTATTTCCTTCGTGTCAATTGCAATAACTAAATCGAAATCATGTTCTTTTATATACTGATAGATGGTCAAAGGTTCTGACATAACATGGATTTTCTCGTAATCTCCAAAGGCCGTCTGTCCCCCATGATCGGATAGAAAGATAAAGTGGGGATCACTAATCGATTTTAGAAACCCAAGTCTATTCGCAAGTTGTGTGGTCACTCCACCTAGTAATAAATAGCGATAAATATAGAGGATTTTCAACGATCGTTCCTCCCCTCTAAGTGTAAGACAGCTTCCTCTAACAAGACACTGACTTTCTCTCCACTACCATAAGAAATAAATTCTTGATCTTCTAGTGGAGCACTCCATTCTTTAATATGAAATATAGGAATGCCTAAGCTTTCCATCTTTACAAGCGCGGAGGTTGACGCCGAATATCGAAATGGAAGGATGCCACCTGTCCATCTTCCGACTCTTTTCATTAAATCAACATCGTTTGCATACTCTCTGATCGTAAGTCTTTTCGAGTTGATAGGCTTTGAATCTGGTAGATTGTATCCAATTAACTCTATCCCTAGACCTTTGTTTTCCACGAGCAAATCTTTCATTGCTTGATAATCAATGCAGTCTTTTCCAAGATCACCAACAAAACCGATTACAATACGAGAAGATTCATTAGTTAATGTGTTCACTACAGAATTTTCTTCCCTTAATTTAATGGGATGCATGCGTCCCATTGACACTAGAAAGTGACTTGGATCAAGACTATTCATCAGAAATAAGTGAGCATCACGATCTACTATCTTTTCTGGTAAATAGAAAATACTCCATTTCTTCCACTGCAATCGCCCTATTCTTTTAGATATTTGGAGATCAGAATGAGTGATATACATTTCTGGCTCTTCAAATAAATGGAGGCTTCTCCAGAATTCAGAAGTCGAGATTTGTAAGAACCTCGATCCATCAAGGTGAATGGGAGTTATCACTTCGTTTTCCTCTTCATAGACGTAAACGACATTTTTGCCCCTATTCCTCAGTGTATCCACTAACTGATGTGCAAGCGTAAGACTATTTTTTCTATATACTTCGGAATCCCAATAGACAATCGTCATTTTTCCTAACGTTGAAAAATGAGCTAATTGCTCCTCAGGTCTCATTTTGTTAGGTTTCACTATCGTTTCTTCCGGCTCTTGAAGAAGGGTTTTTTTCTCATCACTCGTTAACTGGATTTGATTAATTCGCGTTTCGTGCTTTTTCTTGATAATAGGGAGCTTCATGAGAAGTTTATTCTTTTCTTCAAGCCTAACTACTTCCTCATTTCTTTTCGTTTCTAGCTCTTTTTGTAACAAGGCAGCACGCTTAGCTTTCTTTTTCACTATGACTTTTCTTATTTCTTCAAGAAAAGCTCTCCCTGCCTCCCTATAATCTGTAGGGGGATTTACAACGTTTCGTCCAACCCAACTCACGTAGTGTTCATCAATGCGCATATCAATTTCTTCAAAGTTATGAAATAGTGTTTCCCACTCATTTCTTAATTCTTCTGCATGTTCTAATGTTTCAGTTACAATTATTTTCCCATTCGGTTTAAGTAATCTCTGGACTTCATTATTCTGCGATGACATAACTTCGATTAACGTGTCTTCCGTAATAATGGCATCGAAGTAATTCATAGGAAAAGGAATCTCTCTCTTCAAATCCCCCGACCAAAAGGTACTTACACAATCCTTACTTAGTGGATGAGTAAGAACTACAGAGTCTTCACTAGCGAAAATATTTACAACATCTAGCTGAGGATCTTGATTAATGATCGAAAGAATACCTGGTTTTTGACTAATGTGAAGTATATGTTGCCCTGAAGCTCTAGACCCACACCACCTTAGTCTGGAGCGTTGAGATTCAGGAATGGTAAATGACTCATTTTGTAAATGTGTTAATTGATTTTTCAACATACCATTCTCCTGATTCTACTGCCAAAGCAGCTGATTAATTGAATACCATTTATTTGAATTATATATGATTCCACATGATCAAAAAAGGATTAAATGGTAAATTTCGAATGTTTTACATCTTTCCTTAAAGCTACTGTTAAAAAATGAGGTGGCATTCTTTATTATGAAATCAATCGCATGAAGGCTTCTTGCTTCTATATACAAATAAGGTTCCACTTATTTTAAGGCCTCTATTTTCTAAGTCCCTTTCATTTAGCGCATAAAACGCCATGAACTATTAGTAAAAAAAGCCGTCGGTACAACCCGACAGCTTTTCATATAAACGTTTATCCCCAGAAATTACGGAGAATTTGATTTTTTTCATTCTCATCTTCAACTAATCCATCGATGTAGCGATTTTCAAATGATGTAGACATGTTATTCGAGTGAATAACTTGCACATAGTTTCTAGGCTCTAACAATTCATGTTTCAGGCTGTGCACCGATAAATGCCCTTTTACAGGGTGGCGCTTGCCTTCTAAATATTCAGCAACATTATAAATAAGTGTATAAAAAGGTGGTGATTTGATTTTGGCAGTTGCTACTTTATCTGAATACTCGTCATAAAAATAGCCATACTGGTTGATAAGTGCTTCAGTACCTTCAACTGGCTGATGATCTTTCAGAAAATCAAAATAACCTTTGTGGTACATATCATCAGAATCAATGCGGGCGAAGTACACTTCATCATAGTCCTGAATTTCACGTTCTAAAGTTTTGTTATAGGCATTCTTAGGCACGAATCTAATATTATCTGGAAGTGGATCGTGCTGTTTAAGAGCGTTCATCACATGCTCTTCTGAACGCTGATCATACTGAAGAATTGTAGTGAAATCCTGGTTCGTTTGGGCTTTAAGACTTTTGCATGTGTATTTCATGAAAATCCCCATACGATGGTCAATCCATTCCTTTGTTAAACGACTCTCATTCACATCTGTTAAAGCCCAGTTATTAAATGCGATTGGCACTAGAATTTTTCGTTTCATCATCATCACTCTCCCAAATCCAATTCTATTTATTAGCTGCTACATTTTGGACAATCATTTCAGCCATTTGCTGTGCTCCATTCTCCTTCACAAGTGAAAGAGCACTTTTCCTCATATTTCGATTGTTCTCTTCATCAAGAGCTTCTCGAATCGCTTTTTCAAAATCAGTAGCGCCCGGATCTCTTAAGACGATTGCAGCCCCTGCGTCTCCAGCAATCATGGCTCTTGCCACCTGATCATCTGTTTTTGTATTCTCATTGGGAATTAAGATCGATGGCACTCCAAAATACATGACTTCGTGGAATGTGTTATATCCAGTAGCTGTAACGATGAGATCAAAAGCATTGAAGTAAATGGAATTCGGATAGTCTCTTAGTGTCAGAACACGATCCATTTTCAAATCCATTCGATTACCAATAATGGATTCCCCAATTACGACAAAAACATCATCTCTCTTTAGTAGTTCATTAAGAAGAATGGAAATCGTTGAATGAATATCATTGATCTTACCTGCTCCAAGCTGAACATACACCATTTTCATACCTTCTGGGATATTCCATTGTCGACGAACATTCTCACGATCCTTTAGCTCTTCTCGATCAAGATATAACACAGGCTCACAGTACGTTTTCATTCCTTCTTTTCGCATACTGTTTTCCCCACCAGCTTCACCAGGAACATAAACCTCATCGAATTCTGCTTCTTTCGATTCCACTAACTCTGCTTTACCTTCTTTATGCTGTCCTCGCTTTACCCAGATCTTTCTCAACCCGTCTTTTTTACGCATTGAGGCAACAAGACCTGCATAAGGAAACGCACCATCAAAAACAATCGTTTCTGGCTGGTGAATACTAATAACCGTTTCTAGATGGTCACGTAGCATCGCATTCCACTGCTTTGCGCTCATTTCTTTAGGAAAGAGCATTTTGGATGGTAAATGGTAACCTAGAAACCCTTCTTGCAATATCAAATGCATGGCTGAACTCGTCGTATGAAAAATAATTTTCTTAGAGGGGTCAATACGCTTTACTCGTCTTGCAATAGCCAGTAATCTCGTGAGATGTCCAAGACCCGCCCCGTTAGTTGGTACAAAGAGAATAGCATTTCCGTCATCGATCGGTTCAATTTCAAATGATCCCGAACCATTCTTAATTCGACCTAATTTACCATTTTTTGCGTCCCTATAAATTTGAACAAGTCGCTTCGGTAGTCGAATTGCGCGACCGAATGATTTTGTTGATCCCATGACAGCATCACCAATTAAATATCTAGCCGATGCATTTGAATCCAAGTGGTTTACGATGTGCTGAGCACGGTTGTATTTTCTAGTGATCTGAGTAATTTGTTTTTCTTTCTTTTTCGAATCATTTTTAAGAACCTTAAGCTGTTCACTAAGCTCACGAATTTGAAACTGTTGCTGAATCATTTGATCAAGATTCTGATTTGCTACCGCTTTTGCTATCTCATCATTTTCTTGATTGTCACTCTTTTCTTTTACCACACGATGACTTTGATTCAACTTTTGAAGTGCTTTCTCCAGTTTCAAAATCGAAGCTAGTAGGCCACTTGTAACCTCTTGCTTGATTCGTTCTTCAGGGAGTACAGTACGGGGTTCTCCAAGGAAAAAGAAATAACCATCTTCAAACCCCATAGAAGTTGCTATAAAGAATTGGTTTAAGCAAAGAACAACTTCTGAAATATCCTCTGTAATTTCTTCATTCATTGGTAATTTGACTGCAATCATACCATTGATGTCTTCGGAAACTAAACCATGTAACGTTCCAAGAAATGCTTCTTCAAAGAACCTTTTTGTAAAGCTTCCTTCTAAAAGCACCATGTCTGTTTGGTATGAGCTTAGCTCTTCTGAATGATAGTAATTCGCTTTTTGAATTATGATATTTTCCTGAAGCTCTCGTGGCAGTGATTGATATGACTCACTCTTTCGTTGCAGCTCCTCATCAAAACGAACAAGCTCCTTCACACGTTGATCAAGTCTTGCTAGTTCTAATGAAGCTTGTGTTTCCCCATTACCAGAAAGAATAAGAAGGGAATTTGCTTTTCTTCCGCTAGCGATCATTTTGTTGTTTAAGCAACCCTCATTAATAGAAACCTCGATATTTTCTGTATAAAATGGGCTAACATCAAATTTCATGTAGAATTCTCCTTTTACTTCAATTACTTAGGATTCACACTTGAGTTTTCTTCAACATTCGTCGGTAGATCAAAGTTCTGCTGTCCACCTAGTAGCGTCACTTTACCTTTCGAATCTTTGTAGTTCTTTGTTACATTCCGTGTGTCATAAATTAGCTTAGAACGATCAATGACATAATCATAATCTACTGTTGTGTGATCAGTCGCGATGACAACTAGATCAGCGTCATCAAGGTTTTGGTCGTTCAGCTCAACGGAATATACAACTTCTTCTCCATTCTTAAAGCTTGAAACAAACGGATCATGATAATAAACGTGTGCTCCCTTATCTTCAAGAAGGCGATAAATTTCAAGTGCTGGAGATTCACGTAGGTCATCGATGTTTTTCTTATATGCCATACCTAGAATAAAGATTTTAGATCCTTTAATGGACTTCTCATTATCATTTAAAATATCTGCGGCCTGATTAAGCGCATAGCGTGGCATGTTTCCATTCACATCACTTGCAAGTTCAATGAAACGGTTATAGAAGTTAAACATTTTTGCTTTCCACGAAAGATAAGCTGGATCAAGCGGAATACAGTGCCCACCAATTCCTGGACCAGGATAGAAAGGCATATAGCCAAATGGCTTCGTAGCTGCTGCATCAATAACTTCCCAAGCATTGATTCCCATTCGATCACACATCATCGTTAGCTCGTTCACAAGACCGATATTAACGCTACGGAAAGTGTTTTCAAGGAGCTTAACCATTTCAGCAACGCTTGTTGAACTAACAGGAACGATGTTTTCTAAGAACGAGCTATAAAGAGAGACTCCAAGTTCAAGACATGGCTTTGTTGCACCACCGAGCACTTTAGGTGTGTTCTTTGTATTAAACTGCTGGTTACCTGGATCGACACGCTCAGGTGAGAAACAAAGGAAGAAATCTTCACCCGCACGGAAAGAAGTCTTTTCTTCAATAACAGCTTTAATCAATTCATCTGTTGTTCCTGGATAAGTTGTACTTTCAAGAACAACTAGCGTTCCTTCTGTCATAAATTCAACCAATTTTTCAACAACAGCATTGATGTAAGAAACGTCTGGCTCTTTTGTTTTAGCAAGAGGTGTTGGGACACAAATACTAACAGCATCCAATTTAGAGATAACTGAAAAATCATCTCCTGGGAAGAAGTTCTTACCAATAATGGCCTCTACTTGGTTATCAGAAATGTCCATTACATAACTCTTCCCGTTATTTAGAATGTCCATTTTTTCTTTAGATACATCGATTCCATATACTTCAAAACCCTTTTGTGCCATTTCAACCGCAAGGGGGAGTCCTACATAGCCAAGTCCAATAACTCCTACACGTGCATTACCTGTTTCAAACTTCGTTAACAATGCTTCCTTCATCTCATTCATCCTTTATAAATGTAATAAATTCGTGTTGATTTGGGATTCCCCTACTTTTTCATAACGGAAGCCAGCACTCTCTGCCTGCTTTTTATTTATTAAATTCTTCGTATCATAAAGTAACGTATGACGCATCAAAGGAGCTAGAGATTTAAGATCTAACGCCTTATATTCATTATGATCAGTTAAAATAATGAGACAATCTGAATGGCGTACAGTTTCTTCTACTGTATTAAATTGGTTTTTGATCCGCTTATCGACTACGTATGGATCATGAACTGCACACTCAATTTCCATATCTTCAAGTTCCTGCAATATAGTCAGTGATGGACTTTCACGCGCATCACCAATATTTCCTTTATAAGCAAGTCCAAGTAAAGATACTTTTGGGTTTGCAACTCCTTCAGTTCGCTCTTTAATTTGGTTAGCAATCCTTTTCGGAACATTATCATTGATTGCTCGCGCTGTTTGAATCAATTTAGCATCTTCTGGACTTGCTTCAACTAGGAACCAGGGATCAACCGCGATGCAGTGCCCCCCAACTCCAGGGCCAGGTGAGTGTACATTAACCCGCGGATGGCAGTTAGCCAGCTCGACAGCTTTCCAAATATCGCATCCTACCTGTTCTGCAATACGCGCCAATTCGTTAGCTAACGCAATATTCACGTCCCGATACGTATTCTCCATTAATTTTACCATTTCTGCCGTAGTTGCATCAGTCTGGTGAATCATTCCTTTTACAAAGATTTTGTAAATTCTCTCTGTCATGATACTCGAGTCAGCATTTACGCCGCCTACTATTCGATTATTATGAACAAGCTCATCCAGTAATTTACCCGGCAATACCCGCTCTGGAGAATAAGCAACATACAAATCTTTTCCGACTTTTAAGCCCGATGACTCTAGAATAGGTGACAGCACCTTCAGCGTCGTGCCAGGAGGGCTTGTTGATTCAAGAATGACCAGGTTCCCTTCCTTTAGTAAAGGCTGAATCATTTTAGCCGCCGATCGCACATAGTTTAAGTTCGCCGTTTTATCAGGATTAACTGGCGTTGGTACAGCAATAATAAAACCATCTGCTGACACCGGTTCTGTTCCAAAAGTTAAATGGCCTGAATCAATTGCTTCAACCAGCATCTCACCTAGACCAGGCTCTTCAATGTGAAGCGTCTTATTTTTTAACGTTTCGATCACGTGCTCATTAATATCCACGCCATGCACTTGAACGCCGTGCCTTGCAAACATGACAGCAGTCGGTAACCCGATGTATCCAAGGCCCATTACGACAAGTTTCATAATTACAACTCCTCACTCACAGTAACTTCAGAAATTAAGATCTTCGAATTCTCCTTACTTACTTCGAAAATAATTCACCATACATTTGAATTAACTTTCGGGATTCATTCGGCCAATTCAATACTTTACTCGCTTCATTACATTTTTGTACGTAATAATCGCTTCTTTGCTGAATAGCTTCAATGCCTTTTACAATGGCTAGTTCATCTTCTGCAACAGGTAGACCAAAGTCATATTCTTCTAATAAATAGGCTTTCCCTGGATGGTTAGAAGATACTACTGGAAGCCCCATTAACATATATTCGAATATTTTATTAGGTGTAGAATAATAGTTATTTTCGCTTACATTTTCGTACATCACGAGTCCAATGTCTGCTTCCTTTGTTAGTGAAAGTATTTCTGAAGGCGGTACTTTAGGATGAAAATGTACTCTGGAAGTGAGCTTCTGTTCGTCCACTAAACGCTCAAGTGCTCCTTTTATATCGCCATCGCCAAGCAAAACAAGGTGATACGGATCAGGTAAATGATTCATGGCTCTGACACAAAGCTCAATTCCGCGATTTTTTGAGAACCCTCCTTGATATAGAAGAATGATCTTATCAGTAGGTATTCCAAAAAGATGATGAAAATAATGATCATTTTTACGCTCTTGTTCCAAACGAAGGAGCGGTATATTCTGCAAATAAATTGAGGGTGGTAGCTCGCCATAGCGTTTATTGAATTTATCAATCAAATACGGATTTACGGTAATAAAACGATCAACATGTTTCATTAACTTGCCTTCCATATAATAACCAAAACGTCGATCAAGCGGATTGCGACCGGTCATTTCATTAAAAAGTTCATGTGAGTCGTAAATCAACTTGCTATGAAAATGTTCTGCTAAACGCTTACCGGTATCGAGCGTATTTAAATCGTGACAGTGAATCGCATGAATGGTTTCAGAAGCCATCGTTCCCTTTACTTTTTTGTAAAACTCGTAGCTAGCATATTGATCCTTCGCCAGCTTTAAGGCTGGATTTCTAACCATCTTCGCTACAACAGATGGTTTTCGCGACGGTCCAGTAGCCATTCCCTTCTTTGCCTGTTTTGTTGAAATGGCTAGCTTATTAATCTTGATCAATTCATGTAAAAAAGGCGGATCAGTATCAAATTCATTTAAACAGCAAATGGTTACCTGATAGCCACTTTCAGCAAGCGCAATGGCTTCACGTTGAACCCGTGCATCGTAATCAATGTCTTTAAAAAGAACCATTAAGATGTGCTTCATTTTTTCTTAGCCTTCATAAATTCATCATACTGCTCGACAATTTCTTTCGTATCTCCAACCGCTTTTTGCTCACCGCGGTGAATCCAGACAACACGATCACAGATTTGCTTCACAAGACCTGATGAATGCGTAACGAGAATAACGGTCCGGTCCTGTTGGATTTTCTCTAATATGGCATCTTTACATTTTTTCTGGAACGCAGAGTCCCCTACCCCGAGAACTTCATCAATCAATAGAATTTCTGGGTCAAGCATAATAGCAGTAGAGAACGCAAGTCTTGCTCTCATACCGGATGAATACGTTCTTACCGGTTTATAAATAAAGTCGTCTAGCTCGGAAAATTCAATAATCGCTTCAAGGTTATCATCGATTTTCTTTTTGCGATTTCCTAACAGAAGGGCATTTAGGTAAATATTCTCGATTCCGGATAACTCAGGTTGAAACCCTGCACCAAGAGAGAGGAGCATCGGCCGCTTCCCTTCAACATGATAAGCTCCCTGATCTGGTTCAATTAAGCCACTCATGAGCTTTAAAAGGGTACTCTTTCCTGAGCCATTTCGACCAATAATACCAAGAACTTCACCTTTCTTTACAGTGAAATCTAGACCCTTTAATGCCCAAAACTGCTTTTTTTCTTTGCTAAGCAATTGTTTCAATGGATTATCTGAATGCTCAGGGTAAGAAACCCAAATATCTTTAAGTTCAATAATGTCCTTTTTCAATTAAATCACCTTGGCATATTGTTTGTCGTATTTGTTCAAAATGCGTAGTCCAATAAACAATAGGACTAGTGAAATCGCTAATATGATGAAGAGATTGTCCCACAGTGGCTGGCCTTTGTAGAGAAAGATTCTTCTATAGGAAACTAGAAAATCTGTAAAAGGATTTAAGTAAAGAAGACTTCTTATATTTTCAGGCACAGATTCCATTCGAAAGAGTACTGGAGATAGATAAAGCAATGTGCGTGAAATGTATTGCATCATGTTCTTAATATCTTTTAAGTACACGCCAATATGAGCCATAATAATCATTATTGGTAGCAATAAAAGAAGGTTCAATACGATTAATATAAAGAAATTCAATGCGTTAACTGTCAACTCCACTCCACTAAAGTAGAGGAATAAAACCATAATGACAGAGCTCACAAGAAACTTAAATGTATTAACACCAAGTCTCACTAGAATAAAGGTTAGCTTCGGCACATAGACCTGCTGCAGAATTCGCGCTTTTGAAGAAATCGCTGTAGTCGCATCTACCATACAAGCGGTTGCCCATTTAAGCGGGATTAAACCTGTAAAAAGATAAACAGCATAATCGTCTCCACCTCGATCTAACACAATCCCTACGAGAAAATAATAAATCGCCATATACAGAATCGGATCGACAATCCACCATAACGTTCCAAGGTATGTTCTAGCTGTATTCGATTTCAGCTCGGATACGGTTAGGTGATAAAGCAAATCTTTGTTGTTTCGCCAATCATTAAGTAATTTTTTAATCATTCGCTTGTTAACTCCTAATCTAACTGCATTTATATTTCCAAACGTCATATTATATTTTATATAATTCCGCTCCTGTCGTCTACCAATATCAGAAGCGTGGCATCCTAGGTAATAACCCTTGCTATATCAACTTTTCTCTACACTTTTTCGCTCATCTCCTCCTTAATTCAACCGTAATTTACAAAATCTTAACGTTTCTCAAAAAGTAGAAACGATTAACTTATTCTTTCATAATCCAACCTGAATTACCATCTTTTGTAGATCAAACTTTTTATCTTGCTATTCCATACGGTTTATTTACATTGATAAATGAAAAAAGCAGCCTGGCGGCTGCTTTTATTGTCTTATTGAATCGTAGCCAATTCAGCTACTTCACTTTCTGGTTGATCACCAGTCATTTCATACACCTGTTTAATCATACCAACGCCTTCTGCATAGTAGGTAGTAATTTCAACTTCATCACCTTGATTTCCAGACACTTTTAGAACATGATCAAACTCTCCATATGGAACCTCTACGGTATCTAGAAGAGTAATCTCTATTTCTTCTTCGTTATGAGGTTGCAATAAGATCGTTTCCACTTCTTCCACAGCTTCAAATTCATCTAACATACTTTCTTTGTTAGATGAATCTCTCTGTTCAACAATAGCTGCTCGATCCTCAGTCCATTTAATAACTTGAGCTGTCTTCATATCACCAAGCGTAATAACTCTTTGTAGATATTCTTCATTTTGATCAACGATATATTCAGTAAACATTGGTTTCTTTTGAGAAGTAAATGTCTTCGTCACACCAGTATCCGGTCGATAAGAGGATAGGTCCAAATTCTGATCTTCTTTTTGTTCGTTAACCTCTCCACTTCCTTCACCAGATTGAAACGTGGTGTCCGGACTAGTATTTGACGCTGTTCCACAGCCTGATGTTATTAAAAGAAGAAGGACAACACTCCACGCTATTCTCTTCATAAAAAGCCTCCTAGTTTATAATGATTCAAGGATTTCATAATCAATACAATCGGTTAGCAACTTGATTTTTAGGCTTTTCTTCGACTTTTCCACCGATTGTAAAGAAGGAAGTGACTCGATTTTGCATGCCGTATTCAAAGAGAACATCTTGAACATTGGCATTGAGTTCTTTGTGAACAAGAACAAGTGGGGCATCTGTCTTAACTGCTAATGCGGATGATACGAGCGCATCCGGGAAATCCTGGCCTATAGATAGAAGCACCGTGTCCGACTTTATCTCATCACTAAATTCATCCAAAATGGATGCAAGAGTTTCATACCTATCCTTTCCAGATAAACGCTCTACCGTTTTCGAGCCATTTAGATTTTTTAGTTGTTCTTCAATATTTGAAGACATGACAGCTTCTCCCCCAAGGATCGCTGTATTCTTGCCCTTTACATAAGAAAGAGCTGCATTTGTTAATTTTTTCTTATCAGACAGGACAATCGACCAATTAGAAGAAGAAGCGATCGGTGAACTTGCAAGAGCATCCGCATAGCTGAATCCATTTGCAACAAATACACCTTCTACTTGATCAAGTCTACTATTGATCATAAGATTTGTTTCAAATCGATCTATCCCACCGATACGTTCCACCGTAACTCCTAGCTTTTTCACTTGATTCTCCACCGTTGTTGACACTGCATTTTCCCCGCCAATTAGAAGAACTTTATCGGCTTTCAATCGCTTAATTTCTTTCTCAGAAAAGGAATCTAACGAAGAGGGTCTGGTCAGTAGAATTGGAGCATTTCCTAATTGAGCAGCTAATGGTCCAACGGATAATGCATCCGCATAGCCTAAACCATTCGTCAAAACAACAGTTTTCAATTCTTTATCCGCATTAAAACCATTTGGGTAGATCTCTTTTGATATCTTCACAGCTGTTTCAAAACGATCTCTACCAGAGAGCGCCTCCACCTCAAGTGATTTCGTGATTGTTTCTCCAGAAATATTTGTCCAAAGAACGTCGCTCGAAGACCGGCTGATGACATTGACATTCTTCATAGATTTGGCAACCTCAATCGCCTGACTCTTTTCGTAGTAATTCCCCTTACTTACTCCATCCTTATTTTGAATCTGATAAGGGCGCTGTAAATAATTAGACCATTCAACTGTTCCCTTTTCTTTTGCAATTACTTTTGTGTTTTTTCGATCACTTGCATAAGCAATTGCATCTGACAGTTCAGTGAAGGAGATCACTTCGTCTTTTCCTTTCATGAACACTTCATAATTTACTTTAGTAGAATCATAGATTGTCTTCTGCTTGTCTTTATCAAATACAGTCACGTTCTTCAAAGTCTTTGCAAATGTAATGGCCTCATCACGTGAAGTAAACTGTTTGATTTCATTTCCTTTATTATCAAATACCTCGAATACTTTAAAGAAATTAATCGCAGCTTGAGCCAGCGACTCAGCTGCATCGTTTTGAAAATGACTTGTCTTAATGAGGCTTTCTTCTGACGGATTGGACATATACCCAATCTCCACCAAAACAGAAGGCATTTGAGCATTTCGAATAACGAAGAAAGCCTGATCATTTTGGATACCTTTATCATGCAACCCTGTACCACTTAGTACTAAAGGATGAACGATACTAGCTAACCTGCGACTTTCAGATTCAAAGTTAACTTGAATGGGATCTGGTGGGTATTCCTCATCCCATGCTGCGCCTTTACTATAATAGTAGGTTTCATATCCTTTTACGAGCGTGCTAAAAGGGTAGGCATTGTGATGAATGGAGATAAAAAGTGAATTATCATTATTCCCCTTTACGTAATTGTTTGCGATTTTCGTTCTTTCAATCAAATCTTCCTTTGAATCCTTCGCAAAATCTCGATCCGTTTGTCTTGTCATAAATACCTTGATATCGGTTCCTTGCAATTTTTCTTTTAGTTTTATACCGATTTCAAGTGTCCCAACTTTTTCATAAAAGCCTGTTTGATCCCCAGAATAACCAGACGTACCTGTAAAACGTCCCCCATGTCCCGGATCAATAACTATGTATTTTTCTGCTGCAGCAAATGACGGACTGAATAAAAACACGATCAACAAAAGAAAAAAATGAACAATTAACCTTTTCTTCATATCCCACTCTCCTATCATGGTAATCTATTACATTTTATTATAGTATGACTGGAACTTCTATGCTCCTTGACAAATTATTCTAAAATGTGTGATTTGTACGATATAACAGAAGCATCAAAAAAAGCCTTTCTGCACTCTAAGCAGAAAGGCTTCTCATCATTTATTCAACAAATGGGACGGGCTTCGTTTCAGTTACTCCATAATAATATAAAATCGCCTCAACGATTCGCTTAGATGCTTCACCGTCTCCATAAGGATTAGATGCTTGGGACATTTTGTAATACTCTTCTTTATTTGTGAGAAGAGTCGATGCAGTGGAATAGATCGTCTCTTCATCCGTTCCAACAAGTTTTAGTGTACCCGCTGATACACCTTCAGGTCTTTCCGTATTTTCTCTTAATACAAGAACAGGTGAGCCAAGAGATGGGGCTTCTTCTTGCACACCACCTGAATCCGTTAAGATCAACGTAGCTCTTGATGCAAAATTATGAAAATCAATCACGTCAAGAGGTTCAGTTAAATGAACACGTGACTGTCCACCTAGCGCTTCATCCGCTAACTGTCTAATAGCTGGATTTAAATGAACAGGGAACACCACATGCACATCATCATATTCATTAATAATGCGGCGAACTGCTTGAAAAATATGCCTCATTGGTTCACCGTGATTTTCACGTCGGTGTGAAGTAAGCAGGATCATTCTCTTGCCATCAATTTGTTCTAAAAGTGGATGAGAATAATCCTCTTTCACAGTATGCTTCAAAGCGTCAATTGCTGTATTTCCAGTAATATAAATATGTTCTGTTTCTTTTCCTTCATTATATAAATTATCAAATGCACGCATCGTCGGTGCAAAATGCAAATCAGCAAGCACACCGGTCATCATACGGTTCATTTCTTCTGGATATGGCGACATCTTATTAAAAGACCTTAGACCAGCTTCCACGTGACCTACAGCTACTTGATTATAAAAAGCAGCTAGACTTGCAGCAAACGTCGTCGTGGTATCACCATGAACCAGTACGAGATCGGGTTTTTCTTCCTTCATGATCGAATCTAGACCATTTAAGGCTCTCGTTGTAATATCAGCAAGCGTCTGTTTGCTTTTCATGATATTGAGGTCATAATCTGGCTCTATCTTAAAGATAGATAAAACTTGATCAAGCATTTCTCGATGTTGCGCTGTTACAGCAACAAGTGGTGTAATAAATTGTGGATGCTTTTTTAATTCGTTCACTAGCGGCGCCATTTTTATCGCTTCAGGTCTTGTCCCAAATACACTCATTACTTTAACAGGTGCCATGTTGACTCTCCTTTTGGTCGAATGATGGTGCACGTTCAGTACCATCTTATTAAAACACACATAAAAAAGCAAAAGCCTTCCTATTCATAAGGAAGGCTACCTATTTAGTGACCACTGAAATAATCCACGATAAATTCTCCCCAAACGTCAAAGCCTTTATCATTTGGCCTTGAGTCTACTAAATAGTCTTCTATTTCTGTAGTATCAACAGCTGGCCAGACTGACCAATGATCCAAATAAATCAGGTCATTCGCCTCAGCATAATTTCTTAACGCATTGATTTGAATATTATAATAGCCAGGGTCCGCAATTGGGTTAGAGGGCATTAGCATAATGCTCACACCAGGTAACGACTCGTTTAATTCTGACATAACAGTCGAAAGATTCTGGTGCCCTTCATCAATAATAACCTTCCCATTATCATTTAACGTAAAGGCTTCTAATACAACAATATCTGGAATTTCGTCGATAACATCATCATATAACTCATCCTGAACAATCGTCTTTGTTGTGGCTTCTTCAAAGGTGAACGCCTTCACAGTAAAAGCCCCTTTCCAAAACGACTCTTCCAAACCTTTTTCAACGCTTTGCTTGAGTCCATTTTTCTTTGTTCCAATCGATTCAGATCCAACAATAGCGACTGAAATCGGATCATTAGAAGACATTATTTTCTCCTGTACCTGCTCTGGAAAATTGGAAACAAGTTTTTTTAAATCCTTATCACTTACAGGATTTTCATTTAGTTCACTATTTTGAGTATCTACATTCGATTTTGAATCGACTTGTGCACTAACAGTCTCACCTGTTTGGGCAATCTTATCGTCCCAATGCAATTTCCCAACTATTACAAGTGCTAGACACCCAATGATCGTAATCAATAATACTACATTCTTCATACATTCCCCCCTGAAATCTGTCGAATAATGGTATCTATTAATATTATTGTAATAAAGGGAAAATGATTGCAAGTATAAATTAAAAAAGCCGCTCTTTTTTTAGAGAGCGGCTTTTTGGGATAATTACTTATTTAACCATTTGTTTAGTTTATTTTTCACATCTTTGTTCACGGCATTTTCTCCACCAAGCACTTTCGCTCCAGATACATCCGTTGTTGTAAAGTACTTAACAAGATAAGATTCAATCTCTTTCGGGATTTCATCACTCTTCACAAGGAACATACTACCTTGATCTTTCACAACAAGTGGTGCAGCTGCAAGCGCATCCGGGAAGTTCATTCCATTTGCAACAAACAGTTGATCTGTATTTGTACCTAGTTCTTTATGAATTTCAACAAGGGTACCAAAACGGTTTGCTCCGGCAAGGCGTTTTGTCGTAAGCGATAGTTCATTAGTCATATCAACTACCTCATCTGAGATTACCGCATCTCCACCAAGAACATATACTTGCTTACCTTTCATTAGCTTTTTCGCATCTTCAGTAAGCGTTTTTCCATCAGTCAGTACAATTGGCATATCGTTAGCACCAGCAATGGAAGCTGCACTTAGAGCATCTGCGAAGTTTTTACCAGTAGCAAGGAAGACCGCTTTACTAGTTGAACCTTTTTCAGCAAGCTTTTTAATAATTTGAACGTTCGTATCATAACGAGTGTCTCCGCTAAGGCGCTCGATATCAGCTGTACTTACGCCAATGTTTGCAAGCTGCGTGTTTACTTTCTTCGAGATTGCATTTTCGCCACCAAGAATCATCACATTCTTAGCTTTTAGGCGAGAAATTTCGTTTAGTACTTCATCTGAAAGTATTCCATCTTTATTAGCAAGTAAAATCGGTGCATCGTAGGCACTTGCTAATGGCCCAGCAGATAGTGCATCCGGGAAATTAAATCCAGTTGCGATGAATACTGTATCAGCAGTAGTACCTTCTGGGTACATTTGCTTTGATACTTCAATAGCCGTTTCAAAGCGATTGTCTCCTGCTACTACTTCTACCATCTCGCCATCTGTTTCAACCGGCACGATTGAAAGAACTTCACCAGTCGCTTTATCTTTCAAGAATACTCCAGCTGTATATTTACCGCTATTTTCTGGTGTCGTAATTTTCACATCCGTCGTTGCTTTCTTACCTACCCCTAAATCAAAGCTAGATTTACCAGTAACTTCAATCTTACCGGCACCATCTTCTCCTGCCTCAAGAACTTTAGCTTCTGTAACAGAGAGGTCGAAATCTGTAGTATCTCCAACCGTTGAATAACCTTCTACACGGATTGTATATTCACCATCCGGAAGATTTTTAACAGAGAACGATTCTTCAGAATCTCCATCTGCATCAATAGCAATATAATCCCCGATCGTTTTACCATCTTTTGAACGATAAAGGTAAAGATCAAGGTCATCGCCCGCATCACTCGTATTGCCGATTGATACATCAAGAGAAATATTATTCTTCAGGGTCATTGTCTTATCGTAGACCCCACCTTGACCTTTGACTGTTTCACGACTTTTCATTGTTTCAGGCTTACTAAATGCGCCGCCTACTACTTCTACTGAGCGTTTCGTAGATAAGTAGTTTTCAAATGTTACAGATTTAGATAATTCACTTCCCGGCATAGCGCTACCAAGCGCAATTCTTCCCGGGCTAGATACAACATCCTGAACGAATGCTTCTAGTTTAAATTTATTCATATCAAGGTCGTCTTTTGGAGCTGCAGTACCATAGACCGCTACTTCCCAAACACCAGACTTAGGACTTTTCGCAACATAGTCTTCTACGCCAATACCATCATAACCAGCATAGCCTTGGAATGCGTTAACCTGATCGCCATCAGGATTCATAACAAGCATGCGTACGCGTCCCTGGAATTCATCGTTTTCTTTAAGAGCTTCCAAGGCAAATCGTACTTCTTGTGCGCCTTCTGCAACATTAAAGAAATAACTCTTCGTCTTCGAAGATTGCACTTCATCTTCATGAGTTAAACGGAAACGATCTTCAGAAGTAAACTCTTCTCCAAGTATGATGGTTTGGAAAGAACGTGCTTCTGCATAAGCGGTATCTGGATCATCGATCAAAAGTGTGCCTGCATTAACACCAATATCCATCTTGCTCTTATCATACTTCACAGTCATTTCCTTAAATTCACCTGGTTTAAGTTTGATGCTTTTCACAGAAGGAGTGAACCAATCAGAGTTTGATGAAACGTTAAGGTTTTTCGTCTCATCTGTTGGATTTTCTACCATCACTTTAACTTCTTCAGGTACTTCTTTGTTTCGAACGTAAAGTCCTGGTCCACCGGACACCTTTTCCCCGTGGTATACAGTCACATTAACTTCTTTTACTTCATTAATATAATGCTTACGAATGTATTCATAGGCTGCAGGTACATCAATAAGTCCAGCACCTTCTTGAACACGAGTGTAGCCATCCACATGAACAGCTGTTTGAATAAGCGCTTCACGAGCAAGCTCGTAATCGAACGGAATACGATCTTTAAGGGCAGCTTGCTTTAGTGTTGCTACCGCTCCAGCTACATATGGAGAAGACATACTTGTTCCTTGAAGAACTTCGTAATTACCTAAATGCTCTGGGAAAGAAGCATAAGCAGATCCCGGTGCCACAAAGTCTGGTTTTTGTTGACCATCTTCCGTCGGTCCGTTTGCAGAGAAGTACCATAAACCTTCCCCTTGTACTGGAGATCCATCTGCATTTTTTCCATATGGGTAGTATCCATACTCAGTTGCCCACATCTTACTGTTAATGTATGCTCCAATCGAAAGAGCTTTCACTCCATCACCAGGAGCACCTACGGAATCCACTCCGGGTCCATCATTACCAGCAGAAGTGACATAAATCGTATCGAATAACTCGCCCATATCTTCAATGATTTTCGCATAAGCACCGGATCCATCATTAAGGTCTGGTGAAGAGCCAAGACTCATGTTTACAACATCTGTTCCAAATCCACCTAACTCTTCAGGTACAGCAGCAAGATACATTGCATTCGCAATACTCCAGCCAAATGTTTTACCACCAGAGTCAAATACTTTTAGACCATATAGATCCGCCCCAGGTGCTACACCTTCAGCAGCTACAGCCCCAGTTTCATTTTCTCTTTCAGGTCCATTTGCAGCTGTAATACCGGATACGTGTGTGCCGTGACCGTCACCATCAAAGAAAACTGTCGCAACTGGGAATGGATACAATGTTGAATCTGGGAATTGATGACCTTGATAAGTAGGACTAGGACTTGCAATTCTAAAGTTAGCACCAGCTACTTTATCTTCGGGGTTAAGGTCCATGTTATCAACATCGCCCTCGCCATATGCTTTTTCGTCAGTGAAATCTTTGTCCTGATCGATATCGATATAGACTTTGTCATCTACGAGAAGAACATCGAAATTAGCATCTCCTGTTCCATCTCCATTTAAATCTCTATACAACGGCTTGCCTTTTCCATCTACATCATAAGATGCTGGATTCAACGTACCGAAATAATATGTATCGTCTTCCGCATCAATACCTTCTGTTTTATATGTGACTTCTTCTACAGTAATAGAGTCGCCTTCAGCTGCTTCTTGCTGAAACCACACGTCTCCTTCTCCTACTGTATCTACGACCCCTTTAATTTTAGAAGAAATAATTTCGCCTTTTTCATTATATTGAGTAAAGGCTTCATGGCCTGGATCGACACCAGTGTCAATAATCCCTACTTTCACTCCCGTTCCATCATACTTGTCGTGGAATTCATCAACACCGGTTGCTGAGTGAGTTTCTTCGGTTGCAGGTTTAACAACATCTTCAGGGTTTTTCACTTTCGGTTTAAGATCAGTATCTTCTTTCGGACCTTCATCCAGCACGATTTCATTGTTCGCCCCAAGCATACCAACAGAGTCTAAACGATATACCTGCAGAACTTTATTTGTTGGAACTTCAGCAAGATACAAGTAGTTGTTTGTATTCTTCTTTACTTTCACTCCAAGTTTTTCAAGCTCTTTTGTAAGATCAGCCCCACCGTGTTCGTTTGCAACAATAATTAATTCCTGTTTTGATTGTTCACTTGCAGCAAGTGAGGCAATCTCCTGTGTGACAGGAAGCTTAAATTTCTTGGTTTCTGTCAAAGCAGCCTCAGCTTTTTCTGGATTATACGTCATTCCCGCGAATGAAGAAGCAACAAGAGAAGCGCCCGCAACAATAGTCAGGACTTTTTTCTTAAACGTCATTTAATTAAATCCCCCTTAGTAATTTGTGAAGTTCCTGCAATCGATCCTCCTTATGAGCGGAATTATTATAATAATTCACTATTTTCAGTTTAATTATAAAGCGATTAAGAGTCAATCTTTAACTGTTAAAATTGTGAAAATTTTTGATAATTTGTAGATATTTTAGGACTTTTGTCCATAAAAGCTTAATAATGACGTAATGAATAAATACTCTCAAACGCTCAGTTAACTAGATTACATAAAAAGAAGCGTCAGTATTTTCACTGACGCTTCTTTTTTATTGAACAAGCATTTGATCAATATCCCAGGCTTTTGTTTGATTAATGGCCGCTGGACCACCTAGAATCCGATATTGATTTATTCCTTGATTATTTAAATAGAGAATGGACTTCTCTAAAGCATTATTCTCTCTAGTAGGGTGAACCAAAATAATAGAATGACTTGATAACGATGCAGCCGCCCCACCAGTTAAGGCATCTGGAAACTTAAGACCAGTAGCAAAGTAGACTCCCTCACTATTTTCTGCTACTCCAAACCTTAGCAATACTTTGAAGTTTGTATCAAAGCGGTCTTCTCCTCCAATTCTCTCCGTATTGGAAGATTTGATTTGAGAGTACACACTCTTACCGATGATCGATTCTCCACCAATAACATAAGCTTTGTCTGGATCAAGATCGTTCAAAAAAGCCTTCGTTTCAGCTGGTAAAGAATCACTCTTCGTAAAAAGCACAGGGGCTCCGAGCCTTGATGCGAAAGATGAAATAGACAAAGCATCTGGGAACTTTTCACCAGAAACGATGAATACTTCCTTTGTCTTTTCACTACCGACGATATTCGCAATTTTAGTAGCTGTTTCATAGCGGTTATCTCCTGCAATGCGTGTACTCGAAATCCCTTCCGATTTAAGCTGTTCTGTAATTGCTTCAGGAATTGCATTATTCCCACCTATAACTAAAACATGATTAGCAGATAACCTACTAAGTTCCCTCATTACACTGACAGATAGACTATTTTTTTTCGTGAGTAGAATCGGACTACCAAGCATAGAAGCAAGCGGAGAAGCAGCTAAGCTATCAGGAAAATCATCTGAGCGAGTAAGTACTACGAAGCGACCTTTCTTGTTATCGCCTCCAATGGATAGCGTTTGTTCCTCCAACGTAGTCCAATTTTTTTTGGAAATTTCGATTGCTGTATCAATTGCAGTGTCACCATAGATACGGTTAAACTCTGTTACTCCGTTAATAGCTCCTTCCATATTTAACACGCCACTTCCAAGGTCGTATGAATTAGTCAGAGCACTAGCCGTTTGCTTTAATAATTTAAACGTTTGCTTATTCGTTAAATATGGAGCATATTCCTTTAGTAACACACCTGATGAAGCGACAATTGGCGCAGACATACTTGTACCTTTATCAAAAGCATATTCTCCATTCAATGAAGTACTATAAATGTCCGTGCCTGGAGCAGCAATATCAACTAATGATCCATAATTTGAAAAGGAAGCTTTTTCTTCAGTTCCTGTTTTAACAGAGGCTACGGCTAAAACGTCAGGATAAGCTGCTGGAAAAACCACTCCTGAATCATTGTCATTACCTGCAGCGCCTACTATAAGAATATTTTTTGAAATCGCTTCTTCAATTACAGTTCTTAAAGCAAATGAGTTATTATAGTTTCCTAGACTTAAATTGATTACATCTGCATCGTGATCAATTGCATATCGAATTCCTTGAACCACTGTTGATAAATTACCAGTACCGTTTTCTGTTACTTTGATTGGCATAATCGAAGTTCCACGCGAAGGAGAAACTACCCCTAGTTGATTGTTCGTTACAGCTCCAATAAGTCCAGAAACTTTTGTACCATGACCATCAATATCCTGAACCGATTTAGATGGTTCGACTAGGTTAATCCCATCTACAAGATTTCTTTTTAAATCTGGATGAGTCAGATCAACTCCTGAATCAATTACCGCAACCTTTAATGAACTTGCTTCAACATTAGCAAGCTCCCACCCTTTTATGAGATGAATCTGATCGATCCACGGCTTTTGATATGATAAATAAGTGTCATTGGCTTGTACTGAATCCATTAAATAAACTGGTTGATCCATTTCGACATGCTGTACATCTTTATTTGCTTCAAACTGTTCAATCATTTTATCTACTTCATCGACAGGTACATCAATCATTTCTACTTTCGTAGAAAGTTTTGAATCTCTTGACGGACTTTTAGTCTGTTCATATGTAACAAGAATACGCTCTGTCTCATTATCAGATTCAGCTTCTGATAATTCAGGCTCTACAGAAAAGAAGAAACTGCATAATAACAATAGAAAAATAGTTTTTGACTTCAGTTGTGACACCTCTCCCATGATTGATAAACTTCATTTATGTTATCTCTAGTCTATAACGAATCTTTCGACAAATCACTAGAATAGTATCACAATAAGAGTTAGAAAAAAATGGTTTAGGGGGGAGTAAAGTCGCATTTATTTAGGAGTTTTATCGCTGAAAAAGGGGTTAAACACGTTCATGTAGAAGGTTTTGGTGTTGTTGCTGGATTGCCTGGAGTTTTTCTTCGAGGTTATGTTGTTCTTTCCGCATACTGCCAATAATTTGAATCAAACTCGTGATCATTGCTTCTACGCGTTCTAATCGATCTTCTTGCATTTTCGACACCTCCTTTTCATTTTCATCATTTTACCATATAATGGGCAGTATCGTTCGAAAATTTTTTCGACAAACTCATGTTGGGAAAACTACGTCGAAAATCGGCATTTAAACCTTATAAATTCGTTTATATTTCCCAACCTCAAAACTATTCTCTTTTCTGAGAATTTTTAGTAAACTGTAATCAAATAGTTCTAGGAGAAAGGGAGCAAAGAATGATTGGAGCAAAAATCCGATACTTCAGACAAATGAAAGGCATCACTCAAGAACAACTTGCTTCCGGTATCTGTTCTATTCCTTATCTAAGTAAGATTGAACACGGACTTGCCCAGCCAAGTGAAGAACTTGTCGAACATCTATGTAATGAGCTAGGTGTCTCTTTAGAACAGGTTGATGATGAAGATAAAATGAAAAAACTTCATCTTGACCTTGATGCTTGGTACAAAGAAATGCGTCTTCGTAATTTTGAAGAAGTAATAAATTTTAAAAACCGTATTGATGAAGAGATTGATGGTGTAGAAGATCCAGATATGCTCACAAAATATCTTCTTTTAACATTTAGATATTATATTTTGTTCAGAGAAACTGAAAAAGCAAATGATATATTAGAGAAGCTCTATCACGTTCAAGAAAGATTATCAGAAAATCTAGAGTACTTTTACTTCTATTTTCTCGGACTCTACTATTATCAAAATCGAAAGTTTAAAGAAGCTTATGAACAATATTCCAAAGCACATAAATTACTTTTATCTATGAAAACAAACAATGCAGAATTAGCTGAGTTTTATTATCAGCAAGCGCTTGTTCACAATTGCCTTAGTCAAATAACTTTATCCAATAATTTAGCGATTAAGTGCTTAGATCTCTTTAATAAAGAATATAATTTCAAAAGAACAGCAGACACTGAAATTTTACTAGGTGTAAATAATAGAGTTATTCTCAATTATGGAGAAGCAGAACACCATTTTCAGAATGCTTTAAAGTATGCTGAGTCGTTTAATGACAAGAGATTAAAAAGCATTATATATCATGATTTAGGATATGTATATTCATTTCAAAACGATACCGAAAAGGCATTAAGATATTATCAATCTGGACTTCAAAATAACGAAGAGCACGAAATCGAAGACCGTGCTAAAACTATTTTTTTAATTGCTTCAGAATATTTGAAAATTGATAATATTAACCTCACTTTATCTTGGATTGAAGAAGGAATGAGGTTAGTAACAAAAACAGGATTTCTAGAGTATATTTATCACTTTAAGATATTAAATTCTAAATTAAAAAACTCTGTTAGTGATGAGATGGGAACTGAAGAGCTTTTGAAGGATGCAGTCGGCTATTTTAAAGAAAAAAATTATTGGAACTATGTTTCAGAGTATGGTGAGTTGTTAGCAGACTACTACTTTACTAGTGGACAATATAAAAATTCCAGCTTTTACTTTAAACTAGCTAATGATAGTAGGAAAAAAATTATGAATTAGAAAGGAAGAAGAATGATGAAGAAATTTTTAGTAAACATGTTGCTAGTTACAGGTGTCATTGGGATCGTTACATTTGCTAACCACGATAAATTACCTGATTCTCATGATAAATTACCTGACTCAAGCCCAGCAAAAACCGAAGTACACATCTAATAACCAAAACCCGTCTCAGATTGAGTCGGGTTTTTATTTGCCCTTCCATCCTCCACAACGCTATACTAGTCATAATTTAATTCGAATAGGAGAGTGCTAATATGGCATTTTATATGTTTGATGTTGATGGCGTTCTTACAGATGAGAATGCTAGACCAGATAAAGAAGTTGTTAAGATGATTGAAAAGCTAGCTACAGAGGGACATATTCTTTCTTTCGTCACAGGGCGTTCTAGAGGCTGGCTTTCCGATCACCTTTTCCCTCTATTTGATGATGAAATTGACTGGTCTTCCTTATATTGTGTTTCTGAGCACGGGGCGATAAAAGGGCGCGGAACCAATATTTCTTCCTGGGAGCTAGATGAGGAATATGTGATTGCAGATGATATAAAAGATAAATTATATAAAGTTAGTCAAAAAGAACAATATGATGGTCTTATTCAATGGGATCAGACGAAAGAATCGATGGGTACGGTTGAAGCAGTTCATGGTGATCCAGGTGATAAAGAGCACTTAAAGAAAACACGAGAAGCTCTACAGGAATATGCAGAGAATGTGGATTCGATTTCTTCTGAATCTGGTAATAAAACCGTCGTTTCCACTTATGGGGTCGATGTGATTCATCCAGATTTGTCTAAAAAAATTGGAGCCACGTGGATTATTGATGAAATCCAATCTGCCGATAAAGTATTTGTTTTTGGAGATAGCAGCGGTGATATGGTTATGGCTGTAACTGCTAGAGAACATGAATTAGATAACATTACGTTTCATTGGGTTGGAGAAGGTGAAACACCAGAAGAAAAGAATATCACTTCTATTTCAAGCAAATATTCCTATTCAGAAGGAACGAAAGAACTTCTAGAAAAGCACATTGGCTAATCCAATGTGCTTTTTTGTATTATACTAGCTCAACTGGTTGATTTTTATCAATAGATTCAAAGCAAGCTTCTATCGCTTTCAAATTATTTACTGTCGCTTCACCGGAATAGGATGGTGTATGCTTATTTTCAACACAACGCGTGAAATGTTCAACCATAAGTGTATACTGCTCACCGTTAGCCATTTCTTCTCTCACATTACCTTCGCTATTTTTAATTCGAATTAAACCACTAGCTTCAGGCGCGTCTGGACGGTATGCAAATGGAACATGAATACTTCCTTTTGTGCCAAGAATTTCATAGGAATTGCTCATTTGTCGTTCGAAGCTACAATCAAAAGAAGCTGTCACTCCATTTGCAAACGTAAAGATTCCTGCAGCCGAAAGATCCACGCCAACTACCTTAGGAATGGAAGCCTGAGCGTAAACTTTTAATGGTTCGCTTCCAATAATGAATCTAGAGGAGTGAATACAGTAACATCCCACATCCCAAATGCTGCCACCACCTAGTTCACTGTTGAGACGAATGTTATTTCGTTTGTCACCCATATAGAATGAAAAATTAGTACGCATATGTTTGACGTCACCAATTTCACCTGAAGCAATCACTTCTCTTACAATTTCATGTTGGGGATGGAATTGATACATAAATGCTTCCATAAAAATAACACCGTTGTCTTCACATACTTGCACCATTTCCATGGCATCACGGGCTGTAATGGCAGCAGGCTTTTCGCATAGTACGTGTTTTCCTTTTTGAGCCGCTGCAATTGTCCATTTTTTGTGTAAAGTATTGGGAAGTGGAATGTAAACCGCTTCGATTGATTCATCATCTAGCATCGCTTCATAACTGTCATGAAAATGCTCAATACCCATTTCTGCTGCAAATTCTCTCGCTCGACCACTACCGCTAGCAACACTCACCACTTCAGCACCTTGAGCATTTTGTATAGCTGGAATAACCGCTTTTCTAGCAATATTGGCTGTTCCCATAATACCAAATCTAATTCCCATATTTAGCACTCCCTTTCTAAGTATATCTATATGATTTTACCATATTATCCCACGAAGCAAACTACATCAAATTCTTTCATTCTTCCTACCCTTCTACCCCCAGCGTAATAGCGTATAAACCGAAACATTAAGTAATCCCTTTAATCCCCCCTTTTGATTATAAGGAAAAAACAAGAGCCGTACTCGTTATGACGAGTACGGCTGTTTTAATTAGTGATTCTTACATAGTCAGTTTTCATTTATATTAGCAACTAATCTACGAGCTTCTGTAGCAGTAACAAGCGATTGACTCAATCTACAAATCGTTTGATCACTTCCATAAGCTCAGGACGAATATGATGCTCTAAATCTTTAATTTGAGATTGGTTACGGTATTTTTTTTCAATAAGATCTCGCTGCTTACTATTTTCTAGCAACCAGTGCAACCAGTGCTTATCATCTGTTTCCGTAAACGCTTCTGTTTTTTCGTACTTGTTATGTAGATCTTTCAACAAATGCCCGAGACTTTTCTCTGGATGTTCATTCCAATATGTTCGTAAAGCATCGCAGAGTATTTCAATTTCTTTTTCCTGGTGCAAGACATCACATCCCTATCTGAGTTTATTTTGCTATATGTCTCTCGTTATGTCTACGTTCTTATAAAAATGAAATTACTCATTTTAACTATAATAACATAAAACACCTCTCTATTTTTAAGAGAGGTGTCCATGGTTAATTTGATAGTTTATCAACTGTTTCTTCAACGGGTTTACTAATAGCAGCTTCCCCGCCCAGGAAGTAGTATTCTCTACTCATTGATTTCTTAACGTACTGTTCAGCTTCATTCGATAGTTTATTTTGCTTAGTTAAAATGACTGGTGCGCTCATAGCAGCGGCAAAGGGCGATCCAGGTAGTGCATCAATAAATACATCTCCATTTGCAAAGAAAACACTCTTATTTTCAAAATCAAATGTTTCTGCAATCTTCACGCTTGTTTCGTAACGATTATCCCCAGCAACTCGCTGGACCGTTGAAGTTGTATCAAGCCTGTCCTCAACAACACTTGAGACCGCATTTTGCCCACCGATAATCGTAGCCGCAACAGGTTTCGTTGTATTCATATACGAAGCAGTAGCCGCACTTAACTTTTCACTATTAGTCAATAAGATTGGAATTTGCTTTGAAGCTGCATAAGGAGCGATTGATAGAGCATCAGGGGATGTGTCATCTCCTGTTGTCACGATCACTTGATTACTATTCCCTACTTCATTAGCAACTGCGATTGACGTTTCATATCGATTTTGACCGCTTATTCTTTCTACATCAGAAATATATCCTTTAGTAGAAAGTTGATCAACTACCTTCTCTGAAATGGCTGCTGGTCCACCTAGAATATAAATCTTTTCAGGTTGTAAACGATCTAATTCTTCCTCAACGACAGAAGGCAGTCTCTCACTTTTTGTTAAAAGTAATGGAGCATTGTACTTTTTAGCAAGAACGCTTCCCGTAAGAGCATCTACTGAAAGATCTCCTCTTCCAAGTACAACAACATCTGATGAATGCTTCCACCCATCTTTTGATATAGCTACGCTAGTTTCATATCGATTATTTCCTGCAAGTCGTGTAATCAAGTTTGTTTCAAATGATTCTTTGACTAATTCTGTCCCAGGATAATAGAATGATAGAATTTGTTCGTAATTACGTCCATCTTTGGACTGTTGATAAGCTCCGTATTGGCTCATGCCTATGCCATGCCCAAAGCCACTACCTGAAACGACAAATGAATTACTCGTTTGTTTAATTTCTTTTACATAAGGACTTTTCATAATCGTTGTACCAATCATAAATCGGATATTATAAGAAGTATCCTCGATTTTCATCGTATGCTTTTTCAAATCCCCATTTGTATCCATAACAAATCCATCTTTGTTTTTTAAGAAATACTGAATCTCGACACTACCTCTTAATACTTCATCAGATTTAAATGGTGGAACTGTGAAATTAATATTCGAAATATCGGTGATTTTTATTTCATCTGTAGATTTAATTTTCCCTTTAGATAATAGCCATGACTTCATATTTTTTATTTCTGTTACGTTTGAACTTAGCTCAGTCACATTAGACCACCAGGACTCAGGTTTCTTCAAATCTAGTTTTTTTGTGTCAATTTGTTGCTTTCCTAGTGTGTAGTCCCAATAATCATAGCTTGTTATCATCTTCTCATCATATGGATCTACTTTCGTCTGCAAATATGGAATCCAACTACTCCCCCACGAGTTCGTATTGGACATAACCATTCCACCATTTGTGGAAGAATAAAAGGCACCAATGTACTTCCCGTTATACTTTAGTGCTTTTCCAGCAGTTGCATCTACCGCTTCGTTTGTCGTTTGATACCAGTCATAACCTTTATAAACTTGACTGGATTGACTATCCATTAGAGAATCTTTCTGTGGTAAAGCGAAAGTTCTAGCAGCGATTGCCTGGGCTTTTAAGGCTTCCATTCCACCATTATTTCCCCAGTAGGCCGGCATTTCACTAGGCACTACCCCTTTTAAATATTCTTCAATAGAGAGCGTATTTATCGGACGGATGTACTTTCCCTCAATTGTAAATTTCATTACTCCGAGATATTTTTTGTCACCTATTCCCACATAGCTGTCCATCGATTTGGATATTGTTGGAACTATCGTCATAGAATTCCCGAAGTCTTCAAGTTTGGTATTGCCTCGATAAAGGACCACTTTACCCGCTTCTGCTTTTACACTGTATTCATCAGACTGGGAACTGTCTATTTTAATGCTACTATTTTCAATCTGATAACTGCCTGTCACATTAAATTTGATTACGGTCGTATCCTTAATATAGTTTACTAGTTTAACCGTAACTGACTCTCCTGCAGCCTGAACACCATTCATGGATAAAGAAAATGCTAAAATGCCAATCAAAAATGACGTAAAAAGTTTCAAATCTTTTCCCCCTAAGATTTTTTAAGAAAATATTAGTTCTATTCTCCCTTTTTAACACTTTAGCATAAATTTTACATTAAAATATCATCCAAATGACGAATATTACAAAAATAACATAGAATACCCAGGTACATTGTCGAATCTATAGGTTATTTTTACTACAAAAATAATAGTAGTGATTTTTGAAAGGGTCTATGTTAATAAGCGATGTTGATTTTTGGATCATTTACGTTCTGTGCCAAAACTCAACAGTATAAGCTAAGCTATCACATAAAAAAACTCCCGCTATGCGAGAGCTTTTAAAGTGGAAGAATGCCATATTTTATAAATGATAACGCTATGTAGGCATCCAGCAAGATCCACAATCACATCAGTGAGTAACGCTGTCCTTTCTGGTAAAAAGGCTTGAATAAATTCATCCGTTACAGCAAAAATAGCTACAACGATAATGACAATGAATGTACGAAAAACAGATGAGTCTCCTTTAAATAGCTGTAGTAAAATTAATGCTATGAAACTGTAAACAAAGAAGTGACCTAGCTTACGAACGACAAAATGCGCCAATCCTAGTTCTCCGTTTTTTTCTAAACTTAACGTCAAAGGTCCGTATTGGAACTCTCTTGACTGGATGATGGAGGATACACCATCCACAATGAAAGGAGCTGGTTCATGCCCTATTAGTGTAAGTATTGCCATACATGAAATCAAAAAACCGATTCCTAACCAGCACTGAATACAAACCGAAACGATAGTCTGGGACACGGACATGATTGTCTCCTCCCTATATAAGCTCTCTTAAGTATCGCCTAATCGGGAAAAGGTTATTCCGTTCGTTCAGCCATTTTCTTTAATTCAAGGGCTCTCTTTTCTAGCAGATTTTTCATATACTTTTTTAAAAACAAAAGGTTTGCGATGCTACCAATTAAACCAAACGGAGCTTCATAACTAAATTCATCGATCATTAACGTTACATCATCGATTTCCTCAAAACGATGAGAATGAACAAAAGATTTAAATGCTCCCTTTGTCATTTCATCAATAAACCAATCTGGTTCCTGCATCCCAGTGATTTTGGCAGTTAATTTTTGCTTAATGCCAAAGTGAGTCGCTTCCCATGTAACGGCATCACCATTGCCTAGCAATCCTTCCGTAACCCCCCTTACTGCTTTCTCATTTGTTTGCTCTGTGCTTTTCATATGCGCTTCAACACTTCTTGCGTAATTGAAGCAGATTTCAATAGGAGCTTCAATCAATGTTTCCAGGTAAATAACAGGCATGTACCAACACCTCCATAATTCCTTAGACCTTATTATCTTCCATTATATTGAATAAAAACGGGCCATAAAGATTATTTCTTAAAATTCGACATTTAAGGCTAAATTATTTAAACAAATGAACCGATAATAAAAATAAAAGAGGTTTCACTTTCATACGCATTATACATTATTGGAAAGTGACGTTACTGGGCGGATTCATATGAGACGAAACTGGAAAACTCCTGAAGAAATTCAATTTCAAAAAAAACGCAGGGAAAAGATCCTTTTCCTTGCCATACCTATCCTATCCATCCTGTTAGGTGTTGTTATTGCGATAGCCGCTAATAGCGGATTTTAATTGTGTTATTTTTTTTCTACTTCGCTTTGTGTTTTCAAAGATGGGAACGCTCTCTATAGGAGTTTGATTATTTGTTATTGTAGCGTTCGCTTTACGCTTTCTCCATAAAACTTGCCTTTACTTGATTAGCTTTTACATTTCATCTTGGTTCACGAATGTTGACTTTAAAAGAATGATTTACGAGATCTTCGAAAAAAGCATTCGCGCTTTAACTATGACATTGGGAAACCTGCTTTACAAAAGCTTAATTTGATAAAATAAATTAAATGCATTTTCCCAATATACATAGTTTCCAGAATACGCTATACTTGAAACTGTAGTCATTTTTCGACAATTTCTAATTTTTTATGACTTCGTTTTCTTACTTTTATATGCTACAAATCGTACGAGAATGGCAAAATCATTGAAAAATGATGACGCAAAGCTATAGGGACTTCGCGGACTGGTTTCCGACAGTCAGCCAGCTGCCGAATACGGCCTCCACTGCGATTGTTGCAAGAAACACAAGGGGGATATGAATGATGAGAGAATCTTGGCTAACGCCAGAGGAAATCCAGTACAGACGACAACGTAAAGAGAAGATGATTTATCTTCTTCTACCCGTTTCTGCTATTGTAATTGGAGCAGCTATTGCTTTCCTTACACAAATGACATATTAAGATCGGGGAAGGGGAGCGAATCATAGCTCTCCTATTTTATTGATCTTTTTTGAGCAAAATAAAAAAGACAACCCTCACTTCAGGTCATCTACTTCGTTTCGCTCTTATTTTTTACTGATTTACGTACCTTTTTTAGCCCAATTAAAACGAGGCGTATGACCACGTATATTATGAACAACACAATAAAGCCCTGCATTCCAACAACAGCGTCTGCAAACTCCATATTTCCTCTTCCGGTGATTTTCTGTTGAATTTCAATGGCAAAAACGACTACAAGCAATACTGTTACCGTATAAATAAACGAAATCGCTGTGATACTCCAATTTGCAAGTATACGGAACAATAATTGCACAACAATAAATCCCGCCATCCCTAGTAAGCCAATCACCCAAAAGTGTAGTTCTTTATCTGTGACCGTAAAGCCAAAGCTATACATTAATGTAATGACAATATCATGAAGCTCATTAACAATGGCAACGATTAACTTGATAAACTCTCCCATATCACACTATCCTTTTAAGTCGAATACTCATTATTCTAGACATGTTTCATTCAGGTGACAAGTACCCCTACCCATCATCCAGAGCTTCTCATGCAAAGCTCGTCCTAAAGAAAATAAGTTGCCCATTATAGGTTATTTCTTCTCTACTACTGCCTTATAAAGGTAGTCTTCATTGTTCACTTGAATTTCCGTTAAATCTTTTCCACAATATGGACAAATCCATTCTCCTTGATAATTACTGCTATAAGAAGGTTTTTGACATTTATCACACGTTTTCTCTACCATTTTACCACTCCATTCAATACTTTTTATTTCATTCAGAAATCATAGTTGTCTCCATAAAGCATACTGACAAACATATTTTACCAAAGTGGATGTTTTTTTCAAGTATAAATATTCTGAACTCGAGATATTTATGTGCTGTTATTAAATTTTCACGCTATGTTACTTTATGTTATTGGTATCTTGATATTTGTTTCACTCGAATGACCCTAATATCAACAACATTCATTAACATACCGAAATTTTAATATAAAAATGGTAAAAAAAATAATCCGACGAACAGCTAAGGCTGTTTTGTCGAATTATTATACCGTTGAAGAGACTTGTAACTGATTTATGGTAGGCCGACCTATAGAGATATAGTTTAGTGAATAGTTCGCTGCATCTTCTAATGAATAGCAATTCCTTCCGTCTATCACAATGGGAGAATTCATTCGTTTCACATATACATTCAAATCTAGCTCTTTAATTTCTTTCCATTCCGTTATGATGAGTGCCACATCTGCTCCAGTTAAAACCTCTATTAAGGATTCTTTAAAGATCACCTCTTTAGGCAAGTGGCCTTTAGCATTCGATATCGCAATGGGATCATAAGCAAGGACTTCTGCTCCCTCTTCTACTAAAGATCGAGCAATTGGGATAGAGGCCGCCTCACGCATATCGTCTGTATTTGGTTTGAAAGCTAAACCGAGTAGCGCTACTTTTTTCCCTTGAAGTGGTCCAACTACCTCTTTCGCTTTTTGAATGAGCTTATTTTGTTGAGTATTGTTTACCTCGATAACAGATTTCAACAATTGAAAGTTATGTTGGTTGTTACCGGCAATTTGTACAAGAGCGTTTGTATCTTTTGGAAAACACGAGCCCCCATAGCCAATCCCAGCTTGTAAAAATTGATCCCCAATTCTCTTATCCTTTCCCATTCCAAAAGCCACATCATCTACATTTGCTCCAACTTTTTCACAAATAGCTGAAATTTCATTGATAAAACTTATCTTCGTTGCTAGAAATGCGTTAGACGCATATTTAATTAGTTCAGCGCTTTTCCGATCCGTATGATAAATTGGAATCCCAAAAGGCTGATTAATATCTTCTAATACTGCGGCGGCTGTTTTATTCTCTGATCCAATAACAATCCGATCTCCATGAAACGTGTCATGTACAGCTGAACCCTCTCGTAAGAATTCTGGATTTGAAACAACTTCTACTTTATTGTTCGATCTTAACGTTTGCTCAATCCACTTTTGTATCAGTTCATTTGTTCCTACGGGGACCGTACTTTTGGTTACAACGATACTATCCTGCTGAAGTGATGTGCCGATATGTCGGGCAGCTTGCTGGATGTATTGAAGGTCGGACGTTCCATCAGATCGTTGTGGTGTACCGACCGCAATATAGATAACGTCCACCGTTGCCAATGCTTCCTGATGAGCTGTTGTAAAGTGAAGCCGACCATCCAATAAATTTCTTTTCATTAACTTCTCTAAATCAGGTTCGAAAATAGGCGAATAGCCGTCAGTCATCATCGCAATTTTCTTGTGGTCGACGTCAACGCACGTTACTTGATGGCCGATTTCAGCTAGGCATACTCCTGTTACTAGACCAACGTAACCGGTACCGATTACAGCAATCTTCATCTTATATCTCCTTTCTCTTTCATCTATTTTCTATTATAAGTGAGCAGAAATAGTTTCAGATCCCCTTCACTCGATCAACACAAAATCTTAATATTTCTTTAGAAAACCACTCCCTATTATGCACGAAATTCGGTATGATAGGGACTAAACTGCTTAAGAAAGAAAGTGGAAAATGCATGAAATGGTTCGATAAGCGAAAATGGTTTAGCCTCGCACTCTTAATGATGATCATACTTTTCGTCTCCTCTAATACCCCTTATCAAAAACAGGATATGAAACCGTTCTTTAAAGGAATGATTTCGATCCAAGAAGAGGATTTACCCCCAATTGAATTCACCTATGATGGTGCACTTGTTACACCTTCAGCGCCATATCAATATGTTGAATTTTTTCTTAGGAAGGGAGCCCATGTTGCCTCGTTCGGTTTACTAGCGTTTTTATGTATCATGGCATGGAAAGAAAGCAATCGAAAAGCCTCCCTTATCCTAGGCTCATTAACAGCTTTTCTCTATGCATTATTTGATGAATACCATCAAAGTCTCGTTGAGGGAAGAACAGGACATTTAATTGATGTGCTTGTACCAGATTCATTAGGTATAGTGCTTACGTTTATGGCCTTTGTCATCATCTCACGAAGAAAAAGTAAAGCTGCACGCTGAAAAGCCCCGCTCAATTTGCGGGGCTTTTCAGTGGAATTATAGAAAGTTAAAGATCCTGTCTCGCCTCAGAGGACTGTGATTTATCGGTCATTTGCTCTTCGTTCTCAATATCTTTCCCCATCCCTTTCAAAAAAGTAATTAGAATGGTTAAAGATCGATTAATTTCCGGGTCTTTTAGTGCCCGAAGAAGACTCAGATAGCTAGTCTTCTCGTTGTCATCAGAATGCTCAGCAACATTCTCAATACCTGAGTTTACCTTTAAAAGCAATGGCTCGAGATCCTGAACGTTAATCTTTCCTGCTGCTCCAAAGAGAAGCATCAGATTTTTTAACGCCGTTGTATTTTCCGGAACATTTAATAGATCGACGATGACCTTCAGAACGCGGTCACCTTCTCCAAAAAGACCGTTTAAAAGCGTTAAAATGCCTCGATCTTTCATCCCACCTACAACGCTTAATGTTTCAAGAAGGGCATCTTTATTTTCAATCAAAGCATCTTCAATCTCTCTAAGATCACTTGCGCGCTTCTCTTCTTCAGAAACTTCAATACGCTTGATTTGCTTAATGGCTTTTGCCATAGTTAATGCCCTCCTTTTTCACCATATCTCCAGGGAAGAGATAATCTTTTCTTGCCCATTTCCGCTCAACCATGACCCCTTTTTGAGGCTGTGGATTTCCATAGCGATGATTGATCTTTGGTAGTGGTGAAGTCCCTTTGTCTTTCAAAATTTCCATCTTCGCTTTCACTTCTTTATAAACAGGCGTGTCTGTATCTTTATCCGCCTTGCTACTTGTAAGTAAGTTAATCGCCGCATCATCTTGATCATTTAGCGGAATGTATACTTCTTTTCCTTGCACACGATCTGTTACAAGACATTTAATCTTAACAGCTCCATATGGTGACACAAGTCTAACTAACGTTCCGTCAGATAACCCTCTTTCTTCTGCTAATTCAGGAGAAACTTCAACGAACGTACTTGGTGTTTTCGATTTAATGCCTTCATTTCGATACGTCATATTACCCTCATGAAAATGCTCTAGCAAACGCCCATTATTGACATGAAGATCGTACTGATCGTCGTACTCGAGTGGTTTTGTCCATTCGACTGGAAATAGTCTTGCTTTTCCATCCGGAAACGGAAATTCTTCTGTAAAGAGTAGTGGTGAATCCGTGCCATCTGCCGCAACTGGCCACTGCTGACTCTTATATCCTTCAAGACGTTCATAAGAAACCCCAGCAAACATATCAGCAAGCTGAACAGCCTCAGCCATAATGTCACTCGGACTATCATAATCCCAACCTGCTCCCATTTCATTTGCGATTTCCATAATAATTCTCCAGTCGGGTTTCGAATCTCCAAGTGGTTCTAGTGCCTGATAGAGACGTTGAAAACGGCGTTCTGTGTTTGTGAACGTTCCTTCTTTTTCAAGGCTTGGACTTGCTGGAAGGACGACATCTGCAAACTGAGCTGTCTTCGTAAGGAAAAGATCTTGCACGACGAAGAAGTCTAGTTTCTCAAATGCTGCGTGAACATGGTTAATGTTAGAGTCGACAATTCCCATGTCTTCCCCTTTTAAATACATCGCTTTTAATTTTCCTTCATGAATATGTTCGACCATTTCATGATTATTTAAGCCGACTTCTTCAGGAAGTGGCGTACCCCATGCTTTTTCATACTTATCACGCACTTTTTGATCGGTCACATTTTCGTAACCGGGCATTTTATCAGGCATGCTTCCAAAGTCACTCGCACCCTGGACATTATTATGACCTCGAAGTGGATAGGCACCTGCTCCTGGTTTACCATAGTTTCCAGTAACAAGAAGTAAATTTGAGATGGCAGTACTCGTATCTGACCCGCCACTATGTTGTGTGACGCCCATTGCCCAAAGTGCTACAGTTGTCTTTGCTTCATGGATCATATCAGCAATTTGGATTAATTCCGCCTCATCAATTCCTGTTACTTCAGATGCATAGCTCATAGTGTACTTTTCAAGACTAGCGATATAGTCATCAAGACCATTCACACGGTCCTTCAAGAAAGCCTCGTCAGCCCATCCCTGATCAATAATATACTTCGTTACGGCAGAGAGCCAAACAAGATCAGTACCTGAAGAAGGGCGAATAAATAAATCAGAGCGTTCAGCCATTTCATGTTTTCTCAAATCGGAAACGATGAGTTTTTGACCGTTCAATTTATTCGAACGCTTTACCCTTGTCGATAAAACAGGGTGAGATTCCGAAGTGTTTGATCCAATAACAATGACAAGCTCAGACATTTCGATATCTTTTATCGATCCAGCATCACCACCGTGGCCTACTGTACGGAATAACCCTACTGTTGCTGGAGTTTGGCAATAGCGAGAGCAGTTATCAATGTTATTTGTTCCGATGACACTTCTTCCTAGCTTCTGCATTAAATACGATTCTTCATTTGTACACTTGGAAGAACTAATAAAAGAAAGAGCATTTGCACCATGGTCTTCTTTCACCTCAGAAAACTTTCGGCTAATGAGTTTAAGTGCCTCTTCCCATTCTGCTTCTCTAAATGAATCGCCTTCGCGAATAAGCGGTTTTGTTAAGCGTTCTTCACTATTCACGTAATCCCAGCCAAATTTCCCTTTTACACAAGTGGAAATCCCGTTCGCTGGAGCTTCTACCTGAGGCTCTACTTTTAGGATATCTCTCCCTTTTGTCCAAACGTCAAAACTACATCCTACACCGCAATACGTACATACGGTTTTCGTTTTTTTAATTTCATTTTCACGCATGGACGATTCCATATCAGATATTGCAAGAATAGAATTATAGCCAGTCTCCACGTTTTTTGTTAATTCGATCATAGGGCGAAGCGTATCTTGTTGAATACCAGTTAAAAAGCCAGCCTCACCTTCCATGCCTTTCTCCATCATGGCATTACAAGGACACACGGTTGAGCAATGTCCACAAGAAACACAAGAAGATTCATTAATATCAACGTCATTATCCCAGATGACGCGCGGACGTTCTCTCTCCCAATCAATTGTTAACGTCTCTGTTACCTGCACATCCTGGCAAGCTTCGACGCAGCGTCCGCAAAGAATACACTGATCTGGATCGTATCGATAGAAAGGATTTGAATTATCAACAGGGTCTGGTTTTTGTTCAAAAGGAATCGCCTGATGATTCATCTTCATTTGTTTCACCGTATTATGTACTTCACACGTGCCGTTATTGTAATCACAGACAGTACAATAAAGCTCGTGATTATGAAGAATACGATCCATTGCAATATTCTGAGCTTCCTTTACGTGAGAAGCTGTTGTGTTAATACTATCTCCATTTGAGAGAGTCGTTGAACAACCTCTTACAACTTCTCCATTTACTTCCACCATACATGTGTCACAAGTTTCGATGGCTCCAAGACTTGGATGATAGCATACGCTCGGCAAGTCTAGATTATGATCATTAAGTGCTTCAAGTACACTTTTCTCACTAGGAATTTGTTCACTTTTACCATTAATCGTTACATGGATGGAATCCGACAAATGACATCACCCTTTATCATAATTTTCAATATTACTAATTATTTCTTTCCCTACTTATTGAAGCTTTAGACAGTATTTTCTAAAAAACATTTAATAATCTATTAAATATTCACATGCTCTTTTTTTGGAAGCTAAGAAGGTTTCTAGTGTTGATTATCACATTTAAGTATAATCAAAAAAACACAGCTCATATCGAGCTGTGCTTCAATTGATTTTTTAAATGATGGAGAAAAGAGTCTTTCATTGGTAAATCAACTTTTCCAGTTACGCCATCCACCATATAAACTTCTCTTCTATTTCCTTTGATATAGCCTACCCAATAAGGCAAATACAGTTTGGATGGTTCCTCCAAAGAAATGTTGATCTGTTTTTTCTTTTTTTCTTTTCCAAACGCTTCCCAATATAACGCATGTTTTGCTTTATCTGGATCAGGAGAACTATGGCTAAACATTTCCCCAGGGGCCTCTCCTTCTTTAAGAGGGTAGTCCACTGGAAGAATAGCTGCTTGTTCAGTGATTGACTCGATCGCAATTCTTCCATTAATTCCTTCTTTCAACGAGGTTGTTTTCAGATGATACTCATACATCCAAAAAGGGAGGTAAACGAGTTCACTCGATTCAATCCTTTTTTTATTTTCAACGATGCGCAGCAGCAGACTAGAGGTATATTGTTTCATCGCTTTCAAAGCTTTCTGCCGATCAATTGTTGGTTCAATATAATAAGTCATCTTTTATAACCTCCTTTAGATCAGGCCTATGAGATAGAGCACAATCATAACGACAACGAAATACCCAACTAAATAAATCGGCCATCTTGACGTACGACGTTCTTCTTCAATTTCTTCATCACTTAGAGACGACGCTGCTTCAGAACGTGCTTTTAACACTTCTTGTATATCGTCATCTAAATCAAACAGCGTAAGCCCTGCTAGTTTCTCAGCTTTAGGTTTTGCTCCAATAAAGCTAACAACATATCCAACCCCTACTGAAACAATCGCCCCTACGAAATTATTGTATAACCATGATACTTCAGCAAACTGAGTAACGCCCCAAACAGAAAGCATCCCCGCTATAATACCAGTCACTGCACCTACGCCGTTTGTTCGCTTTGTAAAAATGGCGAGGATAAACACACCCAAAAGCGCACCATAGAAATAGGAGCCTATCTTATTTACAGCTTCAATAACCGGACCAAGATTAGCTGCAAAGAAAGCGAAGATTGTGGCGTAAATTCCCCAAAAAATTGTAGCCCATCGCGATGCTTTTAAATAATGCTGATCCGATGCATTCTTTTTAACGAATTGACCATAGAAATCTCGAATCGACACGGCGGACAATGAGTTAAGAGCAGAGTCCAGGCTAGACATAGCGGCTGCAAACACACCTGCAATAATAAGACCCGAAATTCCTGCTGGTAATTGGTTCACAACGAATAGTGGAAATAGTTCATTTAAGTTATCAACATTCGGGTCACCAAATGTTTGGTAGAATACAAACAAAAGAATACCGATAAAAAGGAAAAGCAGCATTTGCGGGATTAGAAGAACTCCGCTTAGAACGAGTGAAAGTTTACTTTCGCGTATTGACTTACTTGTTAAAACACGCTGGATTTGACTTTGGTCTGTTCCAAAGTAAGCAGCATGAAGGAAGAAACCGCCAATCACACCTGCCCATACGCTATATTCAATAGAAAGGTCAAAGGAGAAATTGAGCGATTGAAGCATACCTGCGTCTGAAGCGCTGGCAAGAATACTACTCATTCCGCCCGGAACTTTCACTAAAATAACAACGATACTAATAGCAGCACCTAACCATAATACGAACATTTGGATCACGTCAGTCCAGATAACAGCACTGATCCCACCAAGTACCGTATATGATACCGCTATCACAGCCATTAAAATAATCGTTAGCTTAATATCCCATCCTGTTACGACCGATAGTACTAATGCAGGGGCATAAAGAACGACACCTGTCGCAAGTCCACGAGCCACTAAGAAGAGGCCAGCGGATAAAGTTCGTGTTCCCGCTCCGAAGCGTCTCTCTAAATACTCATAAGCCGTATAAACTTCTGCTCGATAGAAAAAAGGGACAATTGTAGCGATAAGAAAAGCCATTGCAAGCGGCACATTAATAAACGTGTTAATGCGCTCTAGTCCACCTTCATATCCCCAACCAGGTGCACCTATAAATGTGATCGCACTCGCTTGTGTTGCCATAACTGAAAGCCCGATTGCCCACCATGGAATGCTTCTTCCGCCAAGAAAATAATCCTTTGTCGTGTTTTGATTCTTTCCGAAACGCGCTCCAAACCAAGCAATCCCAAGAATATAAACAACAAGAACCACGTAATCTAGCATTGTGAATTGGCTCATCTTCTATTCTCCCTTCCCCTTATTAATCCATTGATAAAGCGTCATAAAGCGCTTGCTTGCACGGTACAATAACTCTGGTCCTCGAGTCATGGCTTCTTTCAATTCCATTGGCTCATCAATAATAGGTAAAACGGTCATAATGCCCATCTCCCTATCTTCTAGAATCGTAGAAGTACCAGCGAAAGCGATCGCAGGAACATTAACAGATTTAGCTAGCCGAGAAATACCCGAAGGCACTTTACCATATAACGTTTGGGCATCTAGCTTTCCTTCTCCCGTAATCACTAAGTGACTCGACTTCATTTGTTCTTTTAAACAGCTATGCTCAGCAAGTAAAGAGAAGCCGCTCATAAAAATTGGATCTAAGTAGGCTAATAGGCTAAAACCAAACCCGCCAGCTGCTCCGCTTCCATCACTGTTCTCCAGGTTCATGCCAATTTTTTCACTTACTCTATTCGCATAGTTTTTCATTCCAGCTTCAAATCTATTAATATCGTTAACACCCTTTTGTGGACCGAACACAGTAATAGCGCCTTCCTTCCCAAGTAAAGGATTTGTTACATCAGACGCCACTACAACTTCTACGTTTTTCAGACGAGAATCTAATGCTGTAAGGTCGATAGAAGAAATATGAGCAAGAGATGCTCCATTTGCCTTTATTCTTTCACCTTTCTCATCGAGAAACTGAACCCCGAGCGCTTCAAAACAACCAGTTCCTGCATCAACAGTTGCGCTACCACCTAAACCAAGTATGATTTTTCGCGCCTTCTTATTAAGAGCATGCTTAATTAACTGCCCTGTCCCATGAGTGGAGGTTTGATGCGGATCGAGTTCATTTTCTTTAAGAAGAGGGAGACCTGAAGCTGATGCAGTTTCAATAATCGCAGTAGATGTTGATTCTACCCAACTGTATGTCGCCCTGATTGGCCGACCAAGAGGGTCGCTGATACCTTCAACGACGATCTCTTGCCCATTAAGAATAGTAGCTAATGCATCTACCGTTCCTTCACCACCATCTGCCATTGGTATGAGAATCGTTTCTGCATCAGGAATAACTTCCTTTATCCCACGTTCAATGGCGTGGGCGGCATTAAGACTACTCATAGATCCTTTAAAAGAATCAGTAGCTATCAAGATTCTCATTCACTCACCCCCGATGTTGTACATACCCAAAGAACTTCATAAGGAGATACCGTTATCTCCGAAGAAATTTCACACTCGGAAATGAGATCGAAAGCAGTACCATCAAAATAACGATCAAGTATTTCTCGTTTGAGCGTAACGGTGTCATCTGAAACATTTGTAATCGCTACAACTCTGTCTCCCGTCTGTTCATTCGTACGAACTACAGAGAAAATGCGCTGATCCATTTCCAACACTTCTTGAGAAGCATTGGGATGAAAAGCTTTATTTGATTTGCGCGTTCTGATCAGTTTTTTTAGATCATTGAAAACTAGATTCCGTAAGCTTCCTTCCTTTTGAAGTTCATCTTCAAGCGTTGATCGTGTTAGCTTCTCTCGATTAATCGAGCGGTATCGTCCTGTTTCATCGACGCCACTTTGATCATTTTGAGAGCCTAGTAAACTATGAACGTAGATGCCAGGGACGCCCATCAATGAAAGCAGTACTGATTGAGCTGCAATAAACCGCTTTGCCTTTTTCTCATTCGATTCTCCATTATTTGAAATCGCATCTAAATAATTAATGTTCAATTCATATGGACTCTTTGTTCCATCACCATTATTTTTATAAGAGACGTAACCACCATTTTCTTGAACTTTATCCGCCATTCTCTGCACTTCAGATGCTGATAGGATACCTTCTACAGGTCGAACACCTACTCCATCATGAGAAGCTAGAAAGTTAAAATAAGTAGTTGTTTCCGTAGTAGCTTCAAGTGATTTGGCCCATTTTGTTAACTCCGATGCATCGCCAGTTTGAAAGGAATGGAGCGTCAATGGAGGTAAAGGGAATTGATAAACAAGATGGGCTTCGTTTGAACCGTCCCCAAAATAACTAATGTTATCTTTATGGGGAACGTTGGTTTCTGTAATTACGATCGTTCCCGGTGCTGCTTCTTCAAGTACTTCTCTCATAACCTGTACTAACAAATGAGTTTCCTCCAGGTGAATCGATGTGGTACCTAGTTTTTTCCACATAAAGCCAATCGCATCTAACCTTAAAAAGCGTGCTCCTTTCTGAACATAAGTGAGAAGAATATCAAGGACTTCAAGGAGCACACGATCACTTTCGTAATTTAAATCAATTTGATCTTCACTAAACGTCGTCCAAATGTGCTTCTCTCCATTGTTCGTTTCCACTTTTGTTAAAAGAGGAAGTGCGCGAGGACGCGTCACTTTGCTATAATCCGCTTCAGGATCAGCTTCAATAAAATAATCCTGATAAGCCTCGTTTCCTTTCAAATATTCTTTAAACCAATTACTTTCACTTGAAATATGATTTATAACAGCGTCAAACATTAGATCCGTTTGATTAGAAAGCGCTTGAATATCGTCCCAATTACCAAGCTCTTCATTTATTGTTTTATAATCCATTACTGAAAATCCGTCATCACTCGTATAAGGATAGAAAGGAAGAATATGCACCGCATTGATTTCATTAGTAAGGTGATCAGATAAAAATTCTCGCAGCGTTCTAAGAGGAACTTCCCCCTCTTCTTTAATAGAATCACCATAAGTGATCATCATAATATCTTTTTCATCTACCCATTTTTTATCAGGCTCTATTTCCTTCCGCTTATATGATTTAATTAGTTCCATTACTTTAGATGTCACAGAAAGCGCTCTTTGTTTTCCGTATAGTCGCTCTAACTTGTTGTATATGCTCTCCTGAATTGATGTTCTCATCTGTTATGCCTCCCGAAATATGTTCTACTAGTAGTTTATTAAATCTCCCAAAAGCATTCTATGTTACAGATAACTAAAAAAACGTCTTTTACACATATATTTTTAGTACACATAATAAAAGACACTTTTTTTTCAAAGTGTCTTTTACGTAGGGTTGGATTTATAAAAAGCAAGAGCTACTTGCAGAAGAACAGCATCCTCATAATTTCTAGGATCATATCCAGTAAATTCACTAATTTTCTTTAAGCGGTACTGAAGAGTGTTCTTATGAATATATAATTCACTCGATGCTTTTTGAATAGACCCATTTGCTTTATAGAAAGCTTCAAGCGTTTCAATCATTTGATGTTTTTTCTCTAATTGTTCTAAAGGGAGAACCCGCTCAACAAAATCTAATCTCACTTCTGGGGCGAGATCATACACAAAAGATTCAATGCCAAGTTGATCATAGAAAAACAAATTACTCTGCTTTCTGGAATGAAGCAAGGCTTTCTCTGCTTCTTGTACAGACCTTGATATTTCTCGTGGCGTTGTATACATCCTTCCAATACCTGCAGCCATTGTGAAGGGGTAAGAAGATTCGATAGCTTGCTGGATTTGTTCCAGTCGAAATTGAATCTTTCCTTTACGATTCACCTCGGCCACTTGATCATTAACGGATAATAAAAGGATATAACGTGTACTGCCTGTTGGTATGATCACATGCTGACTATTAGGTGGAAACCTCGATTGAATCTCTTGAAGAATATCTCGACGAAAACGCTGAATTTCAAGTTCTCCTTTAACATCAGCTTGGTAGCTTGATAATTTATTATAAATAAGATCATTCATCCCGATCATATCAAGAATGACAGCGACTCTCGGGATATGGACATTGATGCCAAGAATCCATCCTCTTGATGCAAATAATTTATCATTTTCCCACTTTCCATCGATCCATTCATCAATAAACGCTTCTTTCGCTCGATCTTCTAGTTCGAGCTGTTCATCAAAGTAAGCTTCCTTCACAAGAATTTCAGTCATTTTTTGGATTACCTCGCCCATCTGTTTGATTTCTTCAGGGGCTCCGGTAATACCGATCACACCAATAATCTGGTCATGCAAAAAAACGGGGAGGTTTATGCCTTTTCTCGTTCCTTCTAACTCATCATCCTCTTCGATCACTAAACTTTGTTGCCGTTGCAGAACATTATAGGCTCCTTCATGGAAGTGACCGATACGATTTGGATCAGTACTAGCAATAATTTTACCTTCACTATCCATAAAATTAATATTGCGACTAATGATACTTTCTGTTTCTTCTACGATTGATTGAGCAAGCGGAGGTGAAATAATCAACCATTTTCGCCTCTTTTCTGTTTAATTAGCGGTAAGATTATCGCTTAAGAAAAATATGTTTAACAAACAAAACCTTACATGAATGCTACTACTATTTCCATGCTTTCAAGCGGTTTTAGTGATGGAAGGATTTCCAATTTAAAAAACGGGCAGCTTCTTACCCGCTGACCCGTTCTTCTAAATTCTTTACACCTACACTAACGTTAAGCGTGTGAGCTCCGCCGATATATACCCCTTTTAGAGGAGAAATATCACGATAGTCTCGGCCTACTGCAATCCGAATGTGCTGTTCGCGAGCTACGGCATTATTCGTTGGATCAAGGCCAATCCAGGCTAGGCCCGGGACTTTTACTTCAAGCCACGCATGAGTTGCCGCGTCCCCACGGTAAGCGGAATTCTCTCCAATATAAATATATCCACTAACATAGCGAGCTGGAATTCCTCGATGCCTACAGAGCGCAAGCATTAGATGAGTATAATCCTGACAAACGCCTGTACGATGAGTGAGAATTTTTTCTGCGGTCGTTTCAACATTTGTGGCTCCTGACACGTACTCCATCGTGTTATAAATATGTTCATTAAGCTTCACTGCAAAGTCAAGTTCATCTCTAGCATTTGCCCAGAGCTCTCGTGTTTCTTCTTCCATCACATGCTTGGAGATTGTCGTATAATCCGTTTCGATCATATATTCGGCATGAGCTTGCTTAAAAGATTCTGAATGAAGTTCAGCTAGCTGGTTATCCGTAAGTGGCAAAGTAACATCCAGCGCAAGTGGATGAATTTCAATCGTTGAAATCGTTTCAATTTCAAGATCTTGATGTTCACCCCATAGATAGAACGTTTCAACATAGTTGCCCCAATAGTCCGTATGCCCGTAAGTCTTGCTTTCAGGTTGGATGCGAACGCGATAGTCATGAAGCGTTTGTTGCACATCATGAAGTGGTCGCAATCTGAACTGATTAATACTCTGCCTTACTGGCAGCTCATAGTGATAAGTGTTCGTTTGGGTAACTTCATATTTCATGGTATCACAACTTCCCCCAGGTAATAGGTTTTCGTAATGTGCATGCCGATCGTCATACATCTGTGTTGAAAACTCTGAAGAAACGCATGAGCTCCTTGGTTCAAAATTTCTTCGATTGAGAAATCATAAAGATCATTGGCAAGGTGCTCGAGCTCTTGTGCAAGTGATTCTGAATAATGTTCGACATGACCATCTTCAAGCGCGACAAATGCATTTCGCACTTTTTGAATACAGTACATCATTGACCTCGGAAACTCAGCATTTAAAATGAAAAACTCAGCGACATTGCGACTTTTAATCAACGGTCGATACGTTTTAATGTAAGCTTCATGTCCACTCACTGACTGAAGAACTGACCACCAGTGATGATACTCCACAATTTCTGTATTCTGGTAGCTCTCTAAATTTTTGTGGTAATAAACATCCAATATGCGAGCTGCCTTCTCAGCTCTTTCCAGATGTTTACCCATTTCCATGAAAAGGTAAGCATCTCCTCGCGGCATTGTTGCTTCAACAATCCCCTGAAATAAAAGAGATTCCTTCTTAACAAATTCACAAATATCGCTAACTTCTTCCATCGTCCATGGCGTGTGGCTTTGTTGCTTTAATTTCAAATAAAAAGAATTAATACTTTCCCATAGTTCATTGGGAATAATTTCTCGAACGGCGCGTGCATTTTCCCTAGCAATAGTTATTGTATTGAGTACTGAATTAGGATTTTTTGCTGAAAACAGTAGGAACTCCATCACATTTCGATCCATCGGTCGATCATGTTCTTCATCAAAAACCTCTTGAAACCCGCTTATTTCAATCAGTTCATACCAGTTCTGATTCGTCTCTTCGATTGGATTAGCATTCTCAAGACGACTCGTTAACTTAACCGCAATCAATCGCGCGTTATTCTCTGCTCGTTCGACATTTCGGGTTAACCAGTAAAGCGAATCAGCTACTCTGCTTAGCATGGTTGTCACTCTCCCCCCGTTACAATTGGATTCTCTTCTAGTACCCACGTATCTTTCGCTCCGCCGCCCTGCGAAGAATTGACAACAAGAGAACCTTCCTTGAGAGCGACACGTGTTAAACCACCAGGAAATACGTGAGTCTTCTCTCCACCAAATATAAACACGCGAAGATCAACGTGACATGCAGCAAAGCGGTCTTCTTTAAATGCTGGGAGGCGAGATAATTTAATTGTCGGTTGAGCAATAAATTCAGATGGATTCTTTAAAATTTGCGCTCGATAGGCTTCAATCTCCTCGTCCGTAGCATGAGGACCGATAAGCATGTTATAGCCCCCTGAAGCGTTCGTGTGTTTGACGACTAACTCTGACAAATGATCAAGAACATATTCCAACTGATCGTCATATCTCAGAAGATATGTATCGACGTTTTTCACTAGTGGTTCTTCCTTTAAATAATAGCGAATCATATCAGGAACAAAATGATAGATCGCTTTATCATCGGCAACTCCATTACCAATACCATTTAGAATCGAAACATTTCCCGCTCGATACACATCAATGAGCCCTGGAACCCCAAGAAGCGAATCTTCACGAAATTCCAGTGGGTCAAGAAACTCGTCGTCTATTCTACGATAGATCACATCTACCTTCTTCAATCCACGAGCAGTTTTCATAAACACCTGTCGCTCCCTCACAACAAGGTCTCTGCCTTCTACGAGTTCAATTCCTGTTCGCTGAGCAATAAAAGAGTGGTCGTAGTATGCTGAATTATGAACACCAGGTGTTAATAATACAATCGTCGGTGATGTGCTATCATCAGGAGCAAGCGAGGCCATTGCTGAGTGTAGATATGAAAATTGCTGTTCAAGAGATTGAACAGAATATTGATTGAAAAATTCAGGGTAAACTTTTCTCATTACATAACGGTTTTGAAAAACATAAGAGAGGCCAGAGGGATTACGAAGATTATCTTCTAGAACGCGATACTCCCCATTATCATCCCGAATTAAATCAATTCCTGCCATAAAAATATGCTGCCTTCTCGGAAGATCAATCCCTGCCACTTGTTCGAAAAAATGCTGGCAATTGACGACCAGATCCCGTGGAATTATGCCGTCTTTAAGAATATTTTGTTCATGATAGACGTCATCAAGAAAAGCATTGAGCGCATCAAATCGCTGCATAAGTCCTCGCTCAAGATGTTGCCATTCGTCTGGTGGAATTATTTTGGGAACAAAATCAAATGGCATTGTCCGTTCTGTACCCTCATTATCACTATAAACGGTAAACGTAATGCCCTGGCGAAGAAAATCGCTTTGCGCTAGTTCATACCTCGACTGTAATTCTTCCGGAGCTACCTCGTTTAATTTCTCATGGAACGGTTTGCAATGTCCCCTTGGTTTCTTGCCTTCTTCAAGCATTTCATCAAAGTAACCATCTAATTTATACGAATGAAACATCAGCACTCCCCCTCCACTATTATAAGAACACTTATTAATTTTACCATTTTTCTCACTATTCTAACAAATTTCAAGATAAAGTAGCGAAATCCCTCTATTTAAGTCATTCAAATAAAAATAGCAATGTTATCTCAAGATGTTGTTTTCTCGATTTTTGAATCATCCATGTGAAAGGTCATCACAGAACGTAAATGAGTAAAAAAAAGAACAGCATGAGCTGCTCTTATCAAAAGTGGATTTCACCCTTTTACTGATCCCGCAAGTAATCCTTTTACAAAAAACTTACCTAAGAAAATATAAACGAGTAGAGTTGGTAGTGCAGCAAGGAGTGCACCTGCCATTTGTACATTCCATTGAACGATTTGACTGCCGGATAAATTCTGAAGAGCAACCATAACAGGTTGTTGATCAGATGTTGTGATCGTGACAGCAAATAAAAATTCATTCCAGATGTTCGTAAACTGCCAGATTGCGACAACAACAAACCCTGTAATTGATAAAGGCATCATGATGAAACGGTAAATTCCGATAAACCCTGCCCCATCTATTTTGGCAGATTCAATCATCGAATCAGGAATGCTGGCATAGAAGTTGCGAAACATAAGTGTCGTAATCGGAATCCCATACACAACGTGAACAAAGATAAGCCCTGCAATAGAATTATATAATCCGATTTCTCTAAGAAACTGAATGAGCGGGATAAGGATACTTTGATAGGGTATAAACATTCCGAACAAAATAACCGTAAATAGCGTATTTGCGCCTTTAAACTTCCACTTTGAAAGTACGTAACCGTTAAGTGATCCTAATAACGCTGATAGCAATGTTGCTGGAATAACAAGATAGAAACTATTTAATAAGTTTGGAGCAAGCTTCGTAAACGCTACTGAATAACTACTAAAATCAAAAGTTGAAGGTAACTGCCACATTTGACTTAAGGTCACTTCTTCAAGAGGCTTCAGGCTCGTTATGATCATGACGTAAACTGGCATTAAATAAAAGCATGATAAAGCAATAAGGAGAGCATAAAGAAGCGGACGGGTGATCGTTCTAATCGCCATCAAGCTTCCCCCTTTCGACTCGACCACAGATATGGAACGATAAAGATAGCAACAGCGAGAAGCATGACCACAGCAATAGCTGCTCCGTTTGCGTAGTAATTTCCACGGAAAGTCGTTTCGTACATATATACACCCGGAACATCGGTTACAAAGTTCGCGCCAGGACCTGTCATCGCGTAAATCAAATCGAAAATTTTAAGTGAAATATGAGCCATAATAATTATGACACTAACCGTAATTGGGCGAAGAATCGGCATTATGATTTTCCAATATACTTGGAATTCATTTGCTCCATCCATTCTCGCTGCTTCTCGCACTTCTTCAGGCACCCCACGTAAACCGGCAAGATACATGGCAACAGAGAAGCCCGTCATTTGCCATACTGCAGCAATCACAACAGCAATCATCGCTATCGGAATCCCGAATTCAATCTTTCCCCATCCAATTGCAGGAAAAATGGTCGTATCCGTGTACCATTTTGAATCAAGACCAATCTTTTCAAGAAATAGGTTAACACCTGTCGAAGGGTTTAATAGCCATTGCCAAACTACACCCGTTACAACAAACGAAAGCGCCATCGGAAAGAAAAAGATATTTCGAAAGAGTGACTCCTGCTGAATTTTTTGATCAAGAAGAATGGCGAGAAACTGCCCTACCACAATCACGACTAGAATGAAGAGAATCGTAAAAAACAGTGTATTTCGTAAGTCAGCTTGAAAACGAAAATCACTAAACAAGTAGATGTAATTTTTCAACCCAACAAATGAAAAGTCTGGTACAAGTGAATTCCAATTACTCAAAGAGACATAGCCAGTCCATCCGATAAAACCATAAACAAAAACACCTACTAATAGGATGGATGGAATAAGGAAAGCAATGGCGATTATGTGATCTTTCGTAAGTGAACGTCTTTTTCGAGTTGTTACGGCTTTAACAGATTGGTTTATCATTGTTTCAGTTTTCATCCTCATCCCCCTTACGATAGAAAAAGGGAGAAGAGCAATCCTTCTCCCCCGTCCTCTTTTACTTAAGATCGCCTGAAGCATCTTCTAGCGAACTAATAAATTGATCCGCATCCTGCTGTGTGACAAAGATATTAATCGCCTGGTTCACTTTTGTGACAAAGCCTTCAGGTGCAGCCGATACGTGGGCAAGACTTGGAGCAAGACTAGCATTTTTAAAGTCTTCAATTGTTTCTTTCCCATACTCATCATAGTTCGAGAGATCGGCATCAACTCGAGCTGGAATAGAGCCTTTTAATGGGTTGAACGCATCCTGTCCTTCAACTGAACCAAGAACAGATAAGAATTTCTTAACGTCTTCAGGATTTGAAACTCCCTTTGGGAGACCAAATGTATCTGTAATGACCATAAACATACTGTCTGTTCCAGGTGTTGCCACCCAACCAAAGTCTTCTTTCACCTTTAAGTTAAGGTCGTTCACAAAATAACCCTTTGCCCAGTCTCCCATAACGTTCATCGCCGCTTCTCCATCTGCAACAAGCTGGGAAGCATCCTGCCAATTTCGTGAGCTATGGTCTTCATTCACATAGCTGAGCATCTTCTTAAAGTTCTCAGCTGCTTCCTTTACTTTCGGATCACTAAACGACATTTCTCCAGTGAAAAGCTTTTTGTAATCATCTGCTCCAAGCGTTCCTAAGAGCGCAGTCTCAAACAAATGAGTTGCTGTCCAGGGCTCTTTGTCTCCAAGAGCAAGCGGCGTAACACCAGCTTCCTGTAATTGGTCAGCAGCAGCGAAAAATTCATCAAACGTGGCTGGCGGCTCGACACCGTTCTCTTCAAAAACGCTCGTGTTATACCATAGAACATTTCCACGATGAATATTCACAGGAACCGAATAGATATCTCCATCTTTACTAACAAGATCAATTAAATCTTCAGGAAACTTATCTCCCCAACCTTCGGATTCATACAGATCGTTAAGCGTTTCCATCTTATCAGCCGCAACCCATCCATCGTTCAATTCAGAACCACCATGAACCTGGAAGGTTGCTGGTGGATCATCACCCTGCATGCGACTTGCAAGCACGGCTTTCGCGTTCGTTCCTGCTCCGCCCGCAACTGCTGCGTTTTCTACTTCAATATCAGGGTATTCTTCTTTAAATAAGTCAATTAGCGCATTCAATCCATCCTCTTCACCAGCACCTGTCCACCAGCTAAAAATATCAAGCGTTTCTTCTTTACTAGCGCTTCCTTCACTACTGCTATTCGTTTCCCCAGAGTTTGAACAAGCAGAAAGCGGTACAAGAGCGAGGACAAGGACGAGAATCCATCCCGTAAATTTTTTCAACGTTCCCTTCATACAATCAATCCCCCGTTTCTTTTATTACATTTACTTTATCAAATTGAATGAATAACAACTTATGTAAGCGCCTTCATATTTTTGTGGTTATCTTCACTTTTTTGTGGTCATGCTCATAAGCTAGTATAGAACTACGAAAGAAAGGATCTCTTGATTAAAAGGAGAAGAGAGTTACTAAGAAATGTCCTAACGAGGTGAAAGAGAAATGATGTTTTCTGAAGTTAATCTGGACAATCTCTCAATTCAACAAATTACTTCATTCATGTTCGATAGCATTGTAGATGATGGAAAAGATGGAGAGTGCATTCTCGTTTTTGGTGCAAAAACGATTCATCGCGTTCAAAAAGCAGCCAGACTATATCATAACAAGCGCGCTCCAAAAATTTTAGTTTCCGGATCTGCAGCAAGATGGGGTAAAGAAGAAGAGTCAGAAGCCATTTGGATGAAAAACCACTTACTTAACTTTGGCGTACCCGAGGAAGATATTCTTCTCGAACTCGAAGCAGCTAATACGACCGAAAACGTCATTGCTTCACTTATGGTACTTCAACGGTCATTTGGTCTGAATCACATCAATAAACTTCTGATTGTGAGCTCCCCCTATCACATGAAAAGGTGTCACTTAACTCTCACCACCTATATGCCGGACTGGATCTCCTATACTCTCTGCCCCGATGACAGAGAATCTGGACAGGGAGAAAACTGGTGGAAGAGTGATAGAGAAAACGCTAGAGTCATGAGAGAACTTCACTCCATGCAGAAGTATATAAAGAAAGGCATTTTGAAGGATCTACCCTTCCAATAGCAAAAAAAACCGCTAGTCGGTTTCTTTTTTGTCATACGTGCAATTGTTCACGGTACTGAGATGGTGAAAAACCTGCTTTTCGTTTAAACACTCGACTAAAATAATTAGGGTCCTTATAACCAACATTGAAACAAATTTCTTTCAGGCTCTTTGAAGGATCAAGCATTTCTCTTTTCGCTGCTGTAATTCTAACTTCTGTAACATAATCAATAAACGTCATACCACTTTTGTCTTTAAATAATTTGCTTACATAATAAGGACTAAGATCAACATGATCAGCTGCTTCTTCAAGTGTTAGCTGCTCATGAAAATGTGTGTGAATATATTGCTTCACCTGTTCAAGACGATCTCCTCCATGAAGAGAACGCCATGTTTGCACACTCTCATTCAATTTCCGAAGCTTTGCTCTGGCTAGATTTCTCGCCTCATTCTCGCTTTCCGCTTGAATGTACTTGTAGGAAGTTAAGAAAATTCCGTTATTTTGTAAAATTCGTTCTGCAACAAGAAAGAGCTCGTTCACCTTTTGAACAAATATAGCAGGCTGTTCACCTGAAATCATACCAAGATACACTTCAAGTTCTTGCATCGCTTTTGTGAAATCACCATTGTTAATGGCGTTGATTACGATAGACTCCTGCTCCTGAGTTCCGCTCTGGCGCGGTACGTTAGGAGTCTTACTTTCTTGATAAAAGGCATATGTGACCTCTCGTTGAAAGTCTAGTGTATTTACCGCATGAAGTGCTTCGCGATAAGATTCAACAAATTGATCCGCTTCCTGGTAAGGTCTCCCAACGCCGATACATACGACCTCTTGGAAATCCTGATAAAATTCATGAAGAAGTTGTCTTAACGTAGGCTGTAACTTCGCTTTTAATCGTTTATCCTTCTCCAGAAGATCTTCACTAAAAAGAAAACAGGGTAAATACCTATCATCCCTCACTCCAATCATCGCCTCACCAGGCATGTTGGATTTCATTTTTCCTTTTACCCACTGAACCATTTCATTGACGATCGCTTTTCTTTCCTCAGGAAATTTAAAGATAACCGCATACCCAACTGTCGTCTGAAAGCCTAACAGCTCACTCCACTCTGAAGGACTAAACTCAGTGACATGATCCATTAGGATCGCGTTCATCCACTCTCCTTCTAGAAGATGAACAGCTTTTGTAAGCTGTGCTTGTACATGATCTTGCTTCTCGGCTTCTACTCGTTCATTTTCAATTTCGGCTGAGATACGCGTAATGGCGGAGAAGATCTCTTGCTTTCCCCCTGGCTTTAGTAAATACTCTTTCACTCCCTGCTTCATCACTTCGCGGGCATAGTCAAACGTATCGAACGCGGATAGCATGATGAATTTTATTTCGGGTTGATTTCTCTTTATCGTTTTCACTGCTTCTACCCCATCGATACCTGGCATTTTAATATCCATAAAGACAATCTCGGGCTGAAACTTTTCGGCTAATTCAATGGCTTCTCGTCCATTTTTCGCTTTCTGAATGGTGACGTGATCTCCATATTCTCTTTTAATCATCAATTCGACCGCTTCACGCTCTAACTGCTCGTCATCTACAACCATAATCCTAAGCAAGCTGTTCATCTCCTCTCATCTTCGTATAAGGTAAATTCAGACGAACGGTCGTACCTGAACCTTTTGTGGATTCCACCGTCATCGTGCCTGTTTCCTGATAGTATAATTCAATTCTTTTTTTCACATTTTGCATGCCAAGCCCCGTCGAATGTCCTTGTCTCTTCTCAGAAATCGATCGTCGGTCATTGAAGAGAAGCTGTGTTAGTCTTGCTTTTTCAATTCCAACACCATTATCTACCACCTCCACAACAACATCATTTTGATCAGAATAGACCCGAATGACGATTTCTCCCCCTTCTTCATACGACTCCACTCCATGTATAAACGCATTTTCCACGATCGGCTGAAGCGTTAAGACAGGAATCATGCAATCAAGAATCTCTTCGTCTGCCACTATGTTAAACGTAACCCTTTCACCAAATCGTGACTGCTGGATAAAGAAATATTCTCGAACAATATTCAGTTCTTCTTTTAATGTGACATCTTTCGCTAAATTTCCTAGATTGTAACGAAGAAGAGCGGCCACAGATTCAATGAGCTCACTCGTTTGATCCGCGCCTTCGATATAGGCACGTCTCGAAATCGTATTTAACGTATTAAAAAGAAAATGTGGGTTGATCTGACTTTGAAGACTTTTGAGCTCCATTTCTTTCAACAGCTGATCTAACTCTGAGTTCTGTTTTATCTCTTTAATTAATCCTCGGATGTTCTCCTGCATGCGATAAAAAGTATCCGCTAGTAGCTGTAGCTCATTTCTAGATCTCACAACTACTCTATTCGCAGTAAAGTCCCCTTTCGATAGCTTCTTAGCTGCTGCTGCAAGCTCGTGTATGGGCCTTGTGATACCTCTTGAGAACCAAAATGCCATCAACAAACTAAATAAAATCATCGAAACGAATAATGATATGCCCATCCACTGCAAATACGTACTCTTTTCCTCCATCTGGTTGTAAAACATGCGATAATCCGTTAGCTCAGAATTAATTAATGTTAACGTTGTTTCTTGGATAAATGCTGAGATTTGGGCAGCTTCATTTAAATGACCTGAATATTGATTAATATCCTGTCGCTGAAAAGCTTGTACTGTAATATCACATTCTAGCAGGAAGCTTTCGATCATATTTTCATAATTCGTGACGGTTTGATCGTTCGCTTCATTTTTTACCGAGTTAAGAAGCTCATCTTTTTCTTCAGAGAGAATCTTTCGCTCCATGGCGTATGCTTCTAATTCTTTCTGTGTCCGTTCTGTTAGAAAGGTATTCATCGCCTCATATACTTTATTTGTTTGCTGTGATATCTGGTTCAGCACGATAAAGCGTTCAAAGCTCGTATGGTAATCATCAATTGTCCGTTGACTGCTATGAAACAAATAGAAAGCGACACCATTCATTAAAATGACGAGCATGGTAAAAAAGAGAATAAATTTGCCCTGGATTTTCATGGTAGTTTAATCCCTCCCGGCGTCGTTCTTTCTAGTTGCTTTAAATCTTTTTTTCTCAATACTTCTGTCTTCGTATGATGATACGTTGAAACATCCTTTCCTTCGATAATTTGTATCATTAATTCCACCGCGTTATATCCCATCTCATATGGCTTTTGTTCAACTGTTGCTTCTAACTTTCCATCTTTAAGTAGCTGTATCGTCTCAGGAAGCACATCAAAACCAATAACATAAACCTGGTCGGTCATCCCGATGCTTTCAAGAACCTGCACGATACCAATCGCATCAAGAGCGCTCGTCCCATAAAAAGCATTGATTTCAGGATGTGCTTTTATCATTTCGTACGTTTTCTCCGCTGCTTGTATTCGCGTAATTTGTGAGGCATCGATCGCAACAACATCGACGCGATCGCTATTCTTAATAGCATCTTTAAACCCTTCTACGCGAAGCTTTTGATTCGCCGAATCAAACCTTCCCGTAATAATCCCAATCTTTACTTCGTCAATTGTATCTTTAAGAAGCGCCTGACCTGCGAGAAATCCAGCATAATAATTATCTGTGCCTACATATGCCACACGCTTGCTATCAGGAGCATCTGTGTCCACTGTGAGAAAAGGAATTCCTTTCTCTGTGACACGATTGATAATTGTCGCGGATACGTCTTGATTTAACCCCTGTGCCATAATGCCATCAGATTTTGATGCCGCTGCCATCTCAATCGTTTTGATATGCTCTTCAAGGTTCGCTTGTTTTGGCCCTGTGTATTCAAGTGAAACATTGTACTTTGTAGCCGCTTCTCGCGCTCCTTTCTCCACAAGTCGCCAATAATCGTTATCGATCTCTTCCGTTACAAGAACGAAACGATAATCCGGTGCTGTATAAGAGGCTGAAGGGCGATCAGGCGTAATATTGAAAGCCCTTACAGAATAGAGGATAAAAAAAGAAAATGACAAAATCACTAAAAAACCGCCAACAACGTAAATCCAGCGTGCCATCGCTCAACCTCCTTTTTTTGATGGGGGTCAGGTACGTACCTGACCCTCTCAAAAGACACTTGTCCTCGCTCACGAGACTCTCTTATCTTTACGTCATTATATATCGTAGTAGCTACATAGAATCAACTTGTTTTTCATATAAGATTTGCAGCAAAACAAAAAACTGCCTCTATAAACGGTTCTAAAACACGTTGATAGAAACAGCTTTTGTTCATTAACGCCATTGCTTCCACTTTTCCATAAACTGTTGTTTTTTTAACTGAAGTAATGTATTTCCTTCTTTATCTTTATTTTGCTTCTGCCATTCGTAGAAACTTGCAACAGTAATGAGTGTAGCTCCTGCGATTAATAGGTAGGCCCACCATGGCATATTCCCCCAATAAGGTCGCGTTTGCAGAAGAAGGTTCAAAAGAAGAACGCTACATCCGATGACAAAGTATGATTTAATGCGATAGTAAAAACCTGCAAGCACGGAACCAAGGGATAACCCACCAGCTATGATCGCATCATATATTGTATTACTCATCAAAGCATCACCTACAAGAACTGCTGCTACGATTGAAAGAATGCTCCATTCTATGAAACTCATGATTTGCTTGCTTTGATTCCACGTACGCTTTGATAAATAAATCGTTAACGCAATCCATGGCAATACATAAACTTCTGTCACGATATACTTATTGATTTCAATGTGATGAAGGAGCGTGTAATAAGGGACTAATAATGACAGGGCAGTAATGCTTTTCATTACTTTTGCTGCCAAACCAGTCGGCACTCTCCTTACTTGAAGTGCGAAAAAAACAAAGATAAACAGTGCTCGTAACTCATCAGCCCAGAAAGAGTCGAATGTAAGCTCTTGATAAAGATTAAGTACTGTTAAAAGAGCTGTTACGGAGTACCAATCAATATACTTTTCCTTCAGTTGCTTTACTCTAAAGGAATAGAGCCTTATATGAATAAGGAAGCCTGCAGCTAACATCCCTACTGCCACTCCTACAAAAAGAAGCGTTCGCATCTCCATTGTCTCAACGGGGAGAAGAAATACCAGCGTTTGAACGAATAGGAGAGGGATAATCGTGATGATCTGCCAATCAGATTGGTGAATCAAGTAAAGCAGCAGAATCGCATAGAGTAGACCAACACTAAAAGGCAGAGAACTGATTTCACTGTATTCGGTTATAAAAGGAAGAAATCCTAAGATAGCAAATGGAACCGCATACCACTTAATCCTCTCCTTCCACCTTCCACCAAGGAAAAACCAAAGCGCAAACATAATAATACTTGATGCAAACCCTATATACGTGTATGCCTCACCGTCTAAATCAAAAGTATCAACTAACGCCATGTAGAGAAAAGGAAGAACGGTAAAACCTGCATAAAGAAACGTACGAACCTCCCATTCGATTTTCCTTGTTAGAACGGAATAAGCATAAACGAAAAGGCCAACGATATGTAAGACTGGCTCATTCCCCTGCTCTAAAATGGTATAAATAAGAGCGATCGGCAAATAGACATGTCCTAAAAAGAAATAACTACGCTGGATAACAACGTCTTTTTTTCCAAGCGTGTCAGCGATCAAGATCAGCAGAACCGCCCCGATGATCCACTGAAACACTCCTTGAATAGGAAATGCTTCCGCAATAGAAAGATATGCAACCAAAGTAAATAAACTGATCACTGGCCATAACGTCTCTTCCTCTGTGCGCTTAAAGATCAGGTAGAGTATGCCAATAGCTCCTACCAATAGTCCCGAGCGAACAAATAATTCCTCTACCGTCGCGCCGAACAAGAGGAGCAATGCCAATCCATAGAAGCTGACACCAGTCCAAAATACCATTTCCTCCAGGTCTTTTACATTCCTTTTTTGCCAAATAAAATGAGTACCGATAATGAGTAGCGCTGCAATCGCCGTATGGAATGGCGCACCCAAACTATCTTCATAAAAATCATTTCTCGCTAATAGAGGATAAAGCGCCAACAGCGCAGTTCCCCATGAAATAGAATGCAGTAACGCTCCCGTTTGACGAAGCCATTTCCACTTCCCTTTTTGATAGATCGATAGATGAACAATTCCTAGCATGAATAATAGAATACTTTCTAGCCACCATAGCTCGCTAAGAAGACCAAGCAATAGGGAGAGCATCATAGGACCAAAAGAAACGAAGAGCGATCCAGTTTGAATTCTTTTTGTCACGCTCCATGTATTCAAATAATAGCCACCCACATATATCGTTACGCCAGTAAAAAACAAATGAAGCATCACTGTTTCAACCGATGGATTCGTATAAAGTAAACTTATCGTATACAGTCCTGCTGCAGCTAGAAATAGTGGAGCCAAAAAACCAAAAATTCGATAGCGTGATAGATTCGCAAGATATATATAATTAAGACTAATGAGCAAGTAACCAATCACAAGCAGCCAGGACGGATTATCAAAGCGCAAAATCAAGCCTTTGTATGTGATAAAAAAGAACGCACATAGTGACACAGCACCACTTGTCAGTTGAAATGCTTTTCTCATATATGGATTTTGAAGACGATCCACCGACTGTAAGCCAATGAAAATAAAGCCGACAAGTGCGTATAACATAACGTCCGCGGATTCAAGGAACGAGTGCTCAATTAGCTGATAAATGCCATACACAAGTAAGAACGTAAAGACAAAATGATATTCCTTTTGTTTTCCGATAAAAATCATAGAAAGATAAAGAAAAGCCGTCACGATCACATTAAAACTATAAAAAACGTCACTTTCATAAAAGAACAGTAAGAGCAGCGTTGAGAGAATGAGATTCGCCTGCGCATAGATAGGAAGTTCTTTCGTAAAAAGAGCGAAACTCTTCATATTTTTTGTTCGAGCATAGATTAGGAGCAACAGTCCATTAAAGATCACGATTCCAAGATAAAAGAGATCTACTTGCGGGTTGAATACCTGGATAAAAAAGGCCGCACCGATGCTTAACGTCACAAAAGAAAACCAAACAAATAAACGTGATTGTTGCCGATTTGCTTGCAGGAAATAGAGAGGCAAACAAACCAAAACACCAATAAGACCAAGCACTTCATTCCCATCGCCTCTCACAGATAACCAATCTCCAAATAGTTGAAAATAACCTGCTGAAAATACAACGATAGGCAGAAATAGGCTTCCGAGAACTAAAAAGGAGAAGGCGGTCTTCTCAATGCGAAGCTTATGTCCACTGAGCCAGCTAATCCCAAAGAACACAGCCGCAATTCCGCCAATGAGCGCGGTCTTCATGATCGATGTCATCACATCCCACGTACTAGTGGCAAGTACAAGCGCACCAAGTAACAAGAACACCACACCAATAACCAAAATCCATGTTAAATTTCGATCTCTAAGCTCCTGTGTTGATTTCACTTTCTTTTCTTTGATGGGGTTTGGCGCCTCTGACTTAGTTGGAACTATTTCTCGTGCGACAATAACTTCCTCATGCTTTTCCTCCGCTTCTATAGCGTCGTCCATCATTTTTTGATACGCGTTCGAAACAGTACCGTATGTCTGCTCTGATATGTAATCTTTCACCCTGAGCTTTTGCAGCTCAGATTGAAATGCTTTTTCCCTCTCTTCCTCATTCATTTTTCACACCTCCAATGATTAACAACATTTTCCTAATTTGTTTCTTGCTCTTAGTTTACTCATACTCCTTTCTTCCTTGCAATATGATTCCTTCCATTTTTCTGTTTATTCACAAAACAAAGCGATTGTCCATGTATGGTGGACAATCGCTTGTTTTGTCTTTGAGGGGGGTCAGGTACCGACCTGCCCCCACAAATAACCTTTCTGCTCTAACAATTCTTCATGTGTGCCCTTTTCAATGATTTCACCATGATCGAGGGCGATAATTTGATCTGCTCGTTGAATGGTATTCAGGCGATGCGCGATAATGAAGCTCGTTCTACCTTCCATTAACGCCCAGAGTGCTTTTTGGATTTGAATTTCAGTTCGTGTGTCAATGCTACTCGTGGCTTCATCGAGAATTAAAATCGCTGGATCGGCAAGCACCGCTCTTGCGATGGAGAGAAGCTGTCTTTGACCATGACTAATTCCCCCTCCATCCTGGTTCAATACAGTATCATATCCTTCTGATAACCTAGAAATAAACGTATGAGCATTAGCGACCTGCGCTGCTTTTTCTACTTCTTCATCACTTGCATCGAGTCTCCCGTAGCGGATGTTTTCGCGAACCGTTCCGTTGAAAAGAAACGTGTCCTGAAGAACGAATCCCATGTTTTGTCGCAAGCTTTCTCTTGTCACTTTCGTAACATCATGATTATCCACTTCAATCGTGCCACCATTCAGTTCATAAAAGCGCATCAACAAGTTTACGATGGTCGTTTTTCCTGCACCAGTTGGCCCAATAATCGCAATCGATTCACCTGGCTTCGCTTCAAAAGAAAGATTCGTAAGCGTCGAACCTTCTTTATCATAGCCAAATGAAACATTTCGAAACGCCACTTTTCCCCTTACCTGTTTCAGTGCTACTGCATTTTCTTCATCCGGACGCTCTTCTTTCTCATCCAAAATAGTAAAAACACGCTCAGCACCTGCAACCGCGGATAGTATCGTATTAAACTGATTCGCAAGATCGTTTAGAGGTCTGGTGAAAAGTCGAGAGTATTGAATAAAGGCTACAATCACACCGATCGAAACCATTCCTTTAAGTGACAGCCAGCCCCCTGCCGCTGCTATGAGTAAAAAGCTTAAGTTATTTAACACGTTCATCAATTTCGGTATAAAACCAGAATAGGTCATCGCCCAGAATCCGGACGTGCGTAGCGCTTCATTTTTTTGATCTAACTGCTTTAGCACGCGCTGTTCTTGAGAAAATGATTTGATAATTTGCTGCCCAGAGAGGGTTTCTTCAATAACACTGTTCATCTCACCAAGATTACGCTGCTGTTCTTTAAAATAATGCCCAGTCCGGTTCGTGATCCACTTCATTCCGAGAAACATAAGAGGAATGATGGTGAACGTAATCAGCGTTAATAGCGGACTTAACCACAACATTAACCCTACCGTACCAACAAGAGTGAGCACACTTGAAAAGATCTGGATCACAGAACTATTTAATGTTCGACTGACATTTTCTATGTCATTTGTTAATCGGCTCATTAGCTCTCCGTGCGTCTTCTTATCGAAGAATGGAATCGGCAAACGATGCAGGTGATGAAATAGATCTTTCCGCATTCGATAAACCGTTTCTTGTGCAATCCCAATCATCCAGTAGTTTTGGAGAAAAGTAGCGGCAGACTGTAATACGTACACCCCGACTAATAGTCCGAGAATGAGCAGTAATCCATTTAAATCGGCTGGTACAAGATATTCATCAATTGCAATGCTCGTTAGATAAGGCCCAAGAAGGCTAAATCCTGAACTAAAAAGAACCATCACAATGACGACGAAAAGCAATCCTTTTTGCATCGATAAATAGCGCCAGATGCGTGCAACGGTTCCCCTCAAATCATCCGGTCGCTTTCTCGCTTGTTTCTTAGAGGGTTTGTTTTTTGAGCCCATTGGACGCCTCCTCTCCGTACTGAGACACATAAATCTCACGATAAACGTCATTGCTCCGAAGAAGTTGCTCGTGAGTCCCTTCTCCAATAATTGCGCCATCTTCAAGCAAAATAATTTTATCCGCCTCTTTAATTGAACTGATTTTCTGAGCAATTAATAAAATCATGCTTTCACGATGCCTTAACGCTTTTTGTAACTCAGCTTCTGTTTTTAGATCAAGTGCGCTTGTACTGTCGTCAAGAATAAGGATTTCCGGATTACGGATAAGGGCACGCGCAATCGATAAACGCTGTTTCTGCCCTCCGGAAAGGTTAATTCCTTTTTGTCCAAGTACCGTTTCATATTGATTAGGAAGCGTCTTAATAAACGAATGGATTTGGGCTGCTTTAGCCGCTTCTTCAACTTCTTTTACGGTAGCATCTTCCTTTCCCCAGCGAATATTCTCAGCAATGGTGCCGCTAAATAACACGACTTCTTGAGGAACCACTCCCATACGGCTCCTTAATTCATCAATACCGATATCCGTCTCATCCTGTCCATTGAACGTAATGTGACCTTCTACAGGTTCATATAATCTTGGAATAAGCTGAACCATGGATGACTTACCTGAACCAGTCGCACCCATGACACCAATAAATTGTCCTTTCTCTGCAGTGAAATTTATATCTCGCAGTACATCGTCCTCTGAATCAGGATAACGAAAGCTCACATCGTGGAACTGAAGTTTCTCTAACGCTAATGGCTGAACACCTGATGTTTCTTTGGAAGACGTATTTGTATCCAACACTTCCTCCATCCGATAGGCAGAAGCTCTTGCTCGTGAAAGAAGCATCAAAATAAACGAAAACATAGTTAGCGCTACAGTAATCCGTGTGCCATATGTAATGATGGCTGAAATTTCACCAACCTGCGCTGTCCCACCGACCACTTTCACTCCGCCAAACCAGATTACGGCAACAATTGCCACGTTCATAAGAATCAACAGTACCGGCGTAGCGAGTTCAATCAGGCGAAGAGATGCTACCGTTTGATTCATTAATTTCTCGTTCACATTTTTAAATCTTTGTTGCTCATGCTTACTTCGAAGATAAGCTTTAATGAGTCTAACGCCAACTAGATTTTCTCTCATCACGCCATTAACTCGATCAAGTTTTTCCTGTACTGAGCTGAAAAGCGGAACTCCCTTTTTCATTACAAAATAAAGAAAGACAATGACTAAAGGAATCGCGGCTGTTAAAAGAAGGGCGAGGTGTACATCGACAACAAAGGCCATGATCACCCCACCAACTACGAGCAGCGGGGCTCGAACCATAATACGGAGTCCCATAAATACTACGAGCTGTACCTGATTCACATCATTCGTTAGTCTTGTTAAAAGAGATGAAGTGGGGAAGCGGTTAAAGTCAGCAAAAGCGAAAGACTGTACCTTTTCAAAGAGAGCTTTTCTGAGATCAAAGCCAAAATGTTGACTAACGTATGAAGCAAGGTAAGTATTAACGATCGAAGCAATAAATGAGACAACCGTTAAAACGAGCATCCAGATCCCCAGTTTAGTAATGACACTAAGGTTTTCCTTCACAATACCGTTATCAATAATATCCGCCATAAATAGCGGTAGCCAAAGTTCAACAGCTAATTCAACAAGCATTAAAAGGGCCGCTACAATCGCCGCCACCTTGTATGGTTTAATAAAGGATAGTACTTTTTGCATGGCATCCTCCCTCATCCTACATCCTTTTTCTTATTTTTATATTATACAGGATATTTAGGGCCTCGAACAAAAATGAGCTTTTTCATAATCACTACGAATATTCATCGGAAATAATAAAGGCCAGCTCACTTTCGAGCTGGCTTAGAACTATGCTTTATTGCTTTTAGAAACGATCATTTCAAGATCGCCTTCTAGCTTACAATCTTTCATTGTGGCAGGGATGATTAGATGGTCTCCCTGCTTAACAGAGTGAGAGGTTTCTGAAGATGTAATCATGCCTTCTCCACTCAGCACACTAACAAGTAAATAAGGATGAACTTGCGAAAGAGAATATTCTCCATCAAGTTCCCATTTATAAACCGTGAAATATTCCGAAGATACAAGCTCAACCTGGTTTAATCCTTCTTCTTCCGTTACGACAGGTGAGAACGGAGGATCTTCATGCGGAATTGTCGATACATCAACCGAACGTTCAATATGAAGCTCACGTGTGTTTCCATTTACGTCTGTTCGATCATAGTCGTACACGCGATAAGTTGTGTCAGAGCTTTGCTGAGTCTCAAGAATCATCGTTCCGGCACCGATTGCGTGAATGGTTCCGCTTGGCACAAAATAAAATTCACCTGGCTCAATCGGAACACGACGTAGTAAACTGTCCCATTCACCCTTTGCAATCATTTCTTCAAAAGACTCTTTCGACTGTGCATGATGGCCAAAGATCAGTTCTGAACCTGGATCACAATCAATAATATACCAGCACTCGGTTTTCCCATAGGCTTCACCTTCTACTTCTCTTGCATATGTATCACCAGGATGAACCTGAACAGAAAGATCACGATCGGCATCCAGAATTTTAATCAAAAGTGGAAAATGCTCCCCGCCTTCATTCCCGAACAATTCACGATGACTATCCCAAACTTCATTTAACTTCTTTCCTGCAAGCGGACCATTTCTTACCTCACTTGGGCCATTCTGATGAGCTGAAATCCCCCAGCATTCTCCAGTCGTTTCAGTTGGAATCGTATAGCCGAATACATCTCTCAGTTTTGTGCCGCCCCAAAGACGGTCCTTAAATTCTGGCGTTAGAAAAAGTGGTTCATGTTGGTACATACTTTGTGCCCCCTAATTTTCTTTAAACTTTTCATTTTCAAAATTCTGGCGACCATGCATTGCGGCACCAATTATCCCAGCCTTGTCATGCAGATGTACTGGTTCAATCTCTATTTTCCCACGTAGTCCTTCGTATACATAAGAATCTACTTTTTCTTTAAGAAGTGGTAGAATTATATCCTTTGCCTGCATCACGCCACCGCCCAGTATAATAACAGATGGATCAATAGAATGAACGATGTTCGCAATACCTATCGCTAGTGCATCCATAGCTTCGTCAATAATAGCAACAGCTTCCTCATTTTCTTGTTCCGCAAGCTCAAAAACTTCTTCTGCACCACCCGAAATTTCAAGTCGTGCCTTACCTTCTCTTGCGATCGACGTCCCAGAAGCAAGTGCTTCAAGAGATCCTGCGTTCATGTTGGCATGCTTTTGACCTCCAGGCTTAATGATCATATTACCGACCTCAGCACTGTACCCATGCTCGCCTTGAATAAGACGATTATTTTGAACGTAACCACCACCGATCCCCGTACTTACAGTTATATAAAATGAGCTTTCGCGACCTTTTCCTCCCCCATACAATGCTTCACCAAGAGCAGCAGCGTCAGCATCATTCACAAGATACGTAGGGATACCAATCGCTTCCTCTACCATTTCTGTAATCGGAACATCTTGCCAACCTGGAAGATTAGGCGGTGATACAACAACTCCATCAAAAGGATTAAGCGGCCCAGGTGAACCAATCCCAATAGATACAGCTGAATACGCTTTTTTCACTTCTTTTATTAAATCTACCATTCTAGTAATAATCGATTCGTAACCTAAGCTTGCCTCTGTAGGTATTTGTTTTACTTGTAGTATTCGTCCGCTCTCGTCTACGAGACCGACGCGGAGATTTGTACCACCAAGGTCAACTCCTATATATACATTTTCCAACATCCTACCTCCCAAACTTTCTTTTCTATATATTATCACGAATTTTCACTTTATAAGAAACGAAACAGAGATTACGATAGAAACTCCAATATTAGATCATGAAAGGACTAGAATGAAGACAAAGTTATAAGATGGCTATATCAATCATCCAAGCATTGAGAAATCAATAATATTAACGCACCTAGTCTAACAGATTGGAAATCAATATATTGTTTCAGAAAATTCTTCCTAATCATTCAAACCTCTGCTAAACTATTAATAAAACTACACAAATCGGGTGACTGAATGGTTTTTGACGGCATTTTATTATCTATTCTTGTCGGGTACTTACGCAAAGGTAGCTTAAAAGGCTTTGCTTATCTTTCCTTTAAAGCAGGTTGGATCTTCCCCCTATTGCTTCTTATTGAAATTGGTATTTTTACATTCCAATCTTCCTATGCCTGGCTCGGCACACTGAGCGCACCACTCTTTATGCTTATTTATATTGTAGGACTCATTTTTCTTTGGTTAAATCGTAAAATGAACATCGGCATTATGCTTCTTTTCATAGGAGTGCTCCTTAACTTTATCGTAATGGCGATCAATGGAGGACGAATGCCGGTATCACTTGAAGCGGCAAATATACTTGATCCCGCATATGCAGAAGCCATCAAAAATGGTCTCTATGGAAAACATGCAGTCCTAACCGACAGTACTACCTTTGGGTTTCTCGGTGACATCATCCCTATTACTGATCCTTATCCAAAAGATCAAGTCATTAGTATTGGCGACATCATTATGAATATCGGTATTTTTGTTTTCATCCAGCGCGTAATGGTTAAGTCCAAACATCCAGAAGACCTCATCAAATCACCTGCGCCTCAAAAAGGAATATGAAGGGAGGTGACGTTCATGGAACGTAAAGAGGGCATTAAGCTAACAGGCATCCTTGTGAATATCGCTATTATTACTACTGCTGTTATTGCATTAACTTCTGGATTTAAATTGGTTTAATCAAGATGGAGAGGCATTGCTTCTCCTAAAAAACTAAATTTAAATGAGAGTGATCGAGACATGAAGGGCATATTTCAGAAATTCACTAATGTTGTAAGCGTGTATATTACACTGGCATCTATCACAGGGATTTCTTTATTTCTCACTCAGTACTTCTTGACATATACACCTCTTAACTGGAGTCTGGCCTTCACGTTTGTAGCGGCAATTTTACTATTAAACCACTATACAATTCTATTGCCACCAAGCGGCAATTCCCTATCAATGGATTCGGCGATCTATTTGGCAGTCCTATTTGTATTTGGTATTCATATGGCGCTAACCATCTTGTTATTAACCTCGATCATCTATGCTCTTTATAAAAAAAGCGTTATTTGGTGGAAGCATCTATTTAATTTCTCTATTTATAGCATCATGATTATTGGAACATATGAAGCTTTCTTTCTATTTGGTGGAACTCTCGGAACACTTTCATTCTTTAACGTAACTTCGTATATGCTTTCGCTTAGCGTTTATTTTCTACTGAACGTGTTATTTATTGGATTTTTCTTTGTTTTAACCGCCACTGAGAATCTTCTTCAAATTGTTAAAGGAATGTTAAAGGAAACCATCTCAAGCTATTTAATCACGTTAATCCTTTCCTTGAATCTTGTCCTACTCATGAAGCAGCAAATTATTCTTGGCGTTCTATTATTTCTAACTGTAGCCGTGCTACTCTCCATTTCCTTCAAACAATATTTTGAGCTCTATCAAGAAGTATCCCAAAAAGCGGACATTGATCATCTAACAGAACTATACAATCATGGCTATTTCAAATCTCTTTTGGAAGAAGAAATTAAAACAGCAAAACTAGCAAATCAGCCTCTATCAATCGGTTTGATCGACCTTGATGACTTCAAGAAATACAATGATCAGCACGGGCACCTTCAAGGAGATAAGCTTCTTAAACACTTCGGAGCAGAATTGAAAAAGAGTGCGAGCGACGCGTTTACAGCAGCTCGCTATGGAGGAGAAGAGTTTGCACTGCTAATGCCTGGTAAGACGGAACTCGAAGCCTATCAATTCATCAATCACTTTCGTAAAGACATCAATGATCAATATTTCGAAGGAGTCGAAGTGCTTCCACACGGCTGTCTCTCGTTTTCTGCAGGAATCATCCAATACAACCAGGACATGTACGATTCCTCAGAAGTCCTTGAAAAAGCCGATCAAGCGATGTACTATGCCAAGACTAAAGGAAAGAACAACGTTTGTATTTTTGACGCTGATAATGTACCTGCTAAAACCTTTTATAATAACAAAGAAATGGAATTATTGGAGCAGCAGCTAAAAATCTTTCTTTATAAAGATGTGTACACGTACAAACATAGCAGAAGAGTTTATGAATATGCGATTGAGTTCAGCAACAAGCTTAACTTGAATAGCAATGATCAGAAAATACTTGTCATGGGAGCACTCATTCATGACATTGGAAAGCTTGAGATTCCTCGTGACGTTATCAACAAAAAAGGAAAGCTTACGAAGGATGAGTGGGAGATGGTTCAGAAACATGTCATTTGGGGGAGAGAAATTGTATCAACAAACCGCGAGCTAGCTGATCTTCTTCCACTCGTTGAACTTCATCACGAGCGTTATGACGGGAAAGGCTATCCGTACGGATTATGCGGACAAGAAATCCCTCGACTTGTTCGCATGTTAACAATTATCGATTCTTTTGATGCCATGACGACTGAGCGCCCCTATCAAAAAACAAAGTCAATTAGTGAAGCGATAGACGAATTACAAAAATGTGCTGAAACGCAGTTTGATCCCGAACTTGTTCATGAGTTTATTGAGGTGATTCATTCAAGTCCACTGCACAAGCATTCAATTGAACAACCAAACAAAATTAGCATTTAAAAAAGCGAATGTGGCTGCATTCGCTTTTTTGTTTCCGATAGAAACGCTTCACATTTTATTTTCGCTACCATAACGGCTCATTATGATCAGTTACTTCAAAAAAATATGGAAGAATGAAGACCGTACCAATCGCCATCACGACTTCGATTGGGATAATGACTGAAATGGGAAATTGGAATGCGATCATTGGTAACCATAGAAGCGCAACAATACTTGGAATAACAGATAAGTTATTCCTTGCCCGACGTGATAAATACTGTTCCCTATCACAATAGGGACAGACAAGAGCTTTTTTAAACGAAAACAACATAAGGAACGATTCTTTCCACGTCCACTCCGAATGACATTGCTGACATGTTGTCATTTTTATGACCCCCATACTACTTATACGAACTCAACGCCATTCGAGTTTCAAAATTCTGTTAATCTCCTTCTAAATCCGATAAAGCGTGAATCATAATCTTAATGGCGTCTCGTATGCTAGTGAACGGAAAACCAGTATGTGCTGAATGATGGAGCGTCATCTCGAATGTAGGTGGAACATGAACGAATCCTGCTGGGATATCGATGTCTTTTTGTTCAAGTGCATACAAAACGCTATACATCACGTTGTTACATAAATAAGTTCCAGCTGTATTGGATATTTCTGCAGGTATACCATTTTGTACAAGTGCCTCAGTCATCTTTTTAATAGGGAGCGTCGAGAAATAAGCTGCCGGTCCACCTTCCACGATTGACTGATCTTCCGGCGCACGCCCCACATTATCTTCTACACTATCATTCACATTAATTGCAATTCGCTCAGGCGTTACTTTTGTTCGGTCAGCGGCAAGGCCAAGCATGATCACAGCAATCGGTTCACATTGTTCAACATACTCAATCAGCATTTCTGATGCTCGCTCATAATCAACAGGAAGAACACGTGAGATAATTTCATAGCCTCCTATCACTTCCTCATCCAATTCCTTGACGATTTGCTCAGTTGGATTATGACGATGTTCAAGAAAAGGCTCAAAACCAGTCAACAATAGCGGTCTCATTCTCTTCTCCCCTTTCGCTTAATAACAAAATCACTCCAAATAATCTGAACACTTATCTTTCTATTACCTCTTTCAAACCGGTTTAACCTTCAAATTATAGTCGTTTTTTACCACCTTTTCATTTTCTTCACAAGCGTTGAATGATCAATCCTTAATTCCTTAGCTGCAGAACGAAGTGATGGATGTTGTTGAATCGCATCTAATATGATTCTCTTTTCAAAACTTCCTACTCGTTCTTTCAATGAAAGTGGTTCGCTCCCTTTTATACGATAATCCGTAATATGGACTGGCAAATGATGCGGTTCAATAGAGATGGTAGGAACAGATACGACAAGACTTTCAATCATATTTTTCAGTTCTCGAACGTTTCCAGGCCAGCGATAAGTAAGCAAGGCGCTACGTGTTTCCTTAGTCATCCTTTTTTCAATATGATATTTCGAACAGAAATAAGAAAAGAAATGATCTACTAATACTTCAATATCATGGACACGATCAGCTAACGGAGGAACAGAAATCTCAATAACTTGAAGCCTGTAATAAAAATCTTCGCGAAATGAACCTTTCTCGATTTCTTCTAACAACTTTTTATTTGTAGCAGAGATGATCCGAATATCAAGTTTAATCGGTTTATTTCCACCAATCCGATAAAACTCGCTCTCTTGTAAAACCCTGAGAAGTTTCACTTGGAGAGAAACAGGCATCTCACCTACTTCATCAAGCATAACCGTTCCCCCCTGGGCCAATTCGAGCAAACCGATTTTTCCTTCCTTACGCGCTCCAGTGAACGCGCCTGACTCATAACCGAATAACTCTGATTCTAATAAATGTTCAGGGATAGCTCCACAGTTAACTTTAATAAAAGGCTTGTCCTTTCGATCACTTTCATAGTGAATTAAATTAGCCACAACTTCTTTTCCTACCCCTGATTCTCCAGTTAATAATATGCTTGTAGGGTATGGAGCTACCTGTTTTACTTTCTCGTAAATGACACCCATTTCTTTACTTCGAAAAACAACCTTGTCAGCTCCCCCTTTCAGTTGAAGGGAATACCTATTTTGATTCAACTTTGAGAAAGTTTTGGCACGATCAAGCTCAGAGCGCAAACCGTTTAATTGTGTGATATCTCTTACGCTTGTTACAACCAATTCGATCTCATGATTCTCACCAAAAACCGGACTTCCCGTCACGATAACGTCCTTCTTACCCCCGATTTTTTGTAGAATGGACACCCGCTCTTTTTCTTTTAGTACAAGCAAAGAAACGGACTGATCGATATACCCTTCTTGCATTAAATCTTTCATATGTCGCCCAATTAATTCAGAGCGCGGAAATCCGGTCATTTCTTCATATGCTGAGTTAACGTAAATCGTCGTTCCCTCTTTATCCACAACATATAATCCGTCTGTCGAAAACTCAATAATTGATTCAAACTGCCGCAGCAAATCGCGATAGTGTTTCACTTCCGTAATATCCTGAATGACACTAATGACGCCAATAAGCTCTTCGTCCTGATATAGAGGCGTTCGATTAACAACACATTCACGATCAAACAGTTGGAGACGTTCACCTATTAAACTATGCTCGTTTTCAAGTACTTCGCTGATTCTTGAGTTTGGAACGAAAGCACGAATAGTTGCCCCTTTCCAATGCTGTACACGAAGGAGGTCTTCAGCTGATGCATTCATGTAAATAATTCGTTCTTCTCGATCTGTCATAACAACCCCATTGTGTAAGGAAGAAAAGACCTCTTCCCAACCAGTTGTTTTGGCTATATTCAGCATAAAATCCACCTCTCTAATGGTGATATTTTTCAACTTATGGTGAACTACATCACCACTTAACATTCAATCTATTCAGACAAATCCCTTCCTACTGGTGAAAAAAATCACCTAACAATTGATGATTTGTCTAAAGAAGCTATGTTGTCAGCTTTTAAAAGTTGGCACCAAACTTGCATCACTAATAGTCGTAAGGAAAGAGCTAACTGTGATATCTGAACACATCCACTCCGGACCATTACTTAAGAAAGAAGTATTCCAAAGGTCATCTGTATGGTCTTACTACCCCATAGCTTTAAAAGCCTAGCTTCTCAGCCCTTGAATGAAATTTTCCACAATTAAAACCAACTTAACAGGAGGAATATGAATGAACATTATTAACAAACATCCGAAATTGTACGTAATGGATAATGGGCGGATGAGTATGGATAAAAACTGGATGATTGCGATGCACAATCCCGCTACGATTACGAATCCCAATGCCCAAACTGAATTTGTTGAATTCCCTATTTACACAGTTCTAATCGATCATCCAGCCGGCAAGATCCTTTTTGATACGGCTTGTAATCCAAATTCCATGGGACCAGAAGGCCGTTGGACAGAAGCGACACAGCAAACTTTCCCCTATAAAGCTAGTGAGGAATGCTACCTTCATAATCGGCTGGAGCAGTTGAATGTACGTCCTGAAGATATTAAATTCGTTGTGGCTTCTCACCTCCATCTTGACCATGCAGGATGTCTTGAAATGTTTACGAACGCTACCATTATAGTTCATGAAGATGAATTGAACGGAACGCTTCAGTCCTATGCGCGTAATCAGAAAGAAGGCGCCTATATTTGGGGAGATATTGATGCATGGATTAAAAACAATCTTCAGTGGCAAACCATTAAGCGAAATGAAGACAATGTGCAACTTGCAGAAGGTATTAAAGTATTAAACTTTGGGAGCGGACACGCCTGGGGAATGATTGGTCTGCATATTCAGATGCCGGAAACCGGTGGAATCATTCTCGCCTCAGATGCCGTCTATACAGCCGAAAGTTTTGGACCACCGATCAAACCACCTGGCATTATCTATGATTCTCTCGGTTACGCAGCTTCAGTAGAAAAAATCCGACGCCTCGCAAAGGAAACGAATAGTCAGGTATGGTTCGGTCATGACTCAAACCAGTTTAATAATTTCCGTAAATCAACAGAAGGCTACTACGAATAAAAGGAGGATCTGAATGACTTTTTCCAAACTCGTCTTTACCCCACTAAGCTACACTGGTTGGGGATCACTTGCACAGCTCTTACCTGAAGTTGAAAAGTATGCTACAAAGCGAATTTTGGTCGTAACTGACCCTGTATTAAATGATATCGGTATCGTAGATCGCGTCAGCATTCCTTTAAAAGAGGCCGGATATTCAGTCGATATATATACTGATATACAGCCAGAGCCACCGCTTGCCATCGGCGAAAGACTCGTCAACTATACGAAAGAAAATGCATTTGACCTCGTTATAGGACTCGGAGGAGGAAGTGCGCTAGATCTCGCGAAATTAACAGCTGTTCTGTCAGTACATGAAGGTTCTGTTTCTGACTACCTCAACTTATCAGGAAGCAGACAGATAACCGATAAAGGTTTGCCAAAAATATTAATTCCAACAACTGCCGGTACCGGGTCAGAGGTTACAAATATATCTGTTCTTTCACTCGAAAGCACAAAAGATGTCGTCACACACGACTATCTTCTAGCTGATGCAGCCATCGTTGATCCCGAGTTAACCGTTTCCGTTCCAGCAAAAGTGACCGCAGCAACCGGTGTCGATGCGCTTACCCATGCGATTGAGGCTTATGTCTCGATTAACGCTAGCCCGACAACGGATGGCCTCGCTCTCCAAGCAATTAGGTTAATTAGTCGCTCGATCAGACGTGCTGTTTCGGATGGAGAAGACCGCGAAGCACGAATCGATATGAGTAACGGAAGCTATATCGCTGGCCTTGCCTTTTTTAATGCTGGCGTAGCAGGAGTTCATGCTCTTGCCTATCCTCTTGGCGGGCAATTTCATATCGCTCATGGTGATTCCAATGCCGTTCTTCTTCCTTACGTGATGGGATATATTCGGAAAAGCTGTACGAAACGAATGGGAGATATTCTGAATGCACTTGGCGGTAACTCACAATTCCTTTCAGAAGAAGAAGCCTCGTATGAGTGCGTACGAATGCTAGAAAGACTCGTTCAAGACGTTGGCATCCCAAGTACTCTTGGTGGATTCGAAATTCCAGCTAACGCCCTTGAGTCCTTAACAGAAGATGGTTTGAAACAAAAAAGACTGCTTGCAAGAAGCCCTCTCCCTCTTCATGAGGATGATATTCGCGCGATCTACCAATCAGCATTTAAGGGAGAAATTGTTGAAGCATCCCCTACTACTATTCAACATCCATAAAGTCATTCAAGTTATAAAGCCCGCTTACGCAGCGGGCTTTATGATTGATTTCACCTTTCATAGGGAACACCAATTAAAAATGAATTAGGTGGTGTCACTCTTGGGTTACTTTTTACTTCTTATTCTATCAGTTACCATCATGATTTTTCTTATACGAGTACCGCTAACCGATCGCTTCCCTCCTGCTATTCGCAAAATGGGCGTGATCTTTCTTGGATTAATCTCGCTTATCTTTCTCGCATTATTGATTGCTTCATTTATTTGATGTTTAAAAAGGCGAAAGTGTCCGCAGTGAATGGACGCTTTCGCCTTTTTTGTTTGTAGTGGGGGTCAGGTTCGCGCCTGCCCCCCCACTTTATACAAACGTCGTCGCTAAATAAATGACCACCGGCATCGTCGCTAAGCTCGACACTGTGGAAACAAGCGTTGCGCTTGAAACGTTTTGAGGTTCAGTATGAAACTGAATCGCGTACATTGTCGTGTTCGCGGCAGTTGGGGTAGCAGCCATTATTATCATAATTTGCTGTGTTAATGGCTCAACAGGCATAAGAAGCACAATGCCAGCGGCAATTAGCGGAGCAACCATAAGCTTAAGTGATAGTGCCGTTGATAGCTTGCGCCAGTCAATCGCTCGAATACGAATGTTCGCAAGCTGCATACCAAGCGTCACCATAATAACGGGAATAGCCGCATCCGCAATTAAATCCACGCCATCACTTATTGTACCCAAAGGAAGATGTAACCATTGAAACAACAGCCCGACAATGGCGCCGTAAACCATTGGCATTTTTCTGACAGCTTTTAAAGCTGCCTTTATCCCATCGTGGTCCGGACTTCCCTTTGCGGCATAATATACGCCAAGTGTGCTCATTAACAGTTGCTGCAACACCATTAAAACAATCGCTGTTTCCATCCCGACTGCCCCAAACAGAAAGAGAACAAGCGGAGTTCCGTAATTTCCGTTATTCATAAACGCGCTCGATAAAACCAATCCGCATCGCTCTGGTTCGGTATAGCCATATAGTTTTGATAGAATGCTCACGATCCCAATAAGCGCAAAGCATAGTCCAAGCATGTAGATCGACAAATAACCATAGGAGGAATCAATTTCTTGCTCATAAAATGTTCGAAAAACGAGAAGCGGAACGAGGATATATAAAGCGAGGTTTGAAAGCACCCTTGTCTCCAAGTTAAGAAAACGTTGCGCAATATATCCGACTCCAAATACGAAGAAGATCGGCAGCAATATGGTTATGATCGACATCTTCATTCTCCTTCAGCTTCTTAAAAGGATAGCGTACCCTGGAATACGAATAAAACAGGATGAAAGGGAACTGATAAAATCAGCCCCCTTTCTTCGCTTATCCGTTAAAAACGATAATTTTTTCTTCTGTCATTTCTTCAATCGCATAGCGTGGACCTTCTTTGCCCGTTCCGCTTTTCTTCACACCACCATATGGCATATGATCAACGCGATAACCTGACGTATCGTTAACAATCAGTCCACCCACATGTACCTCATTGATCGCTTTTAACGTAAACGCTAGGTCGTTCGTGAATAGGCCAGCTTGAAGGCCATATTCTGAATCATTCACTCTCGCAATTACTTCATCTGTGGAACGGTACGTGCTTACGGCAACGACTGGTCCAAAAATTTCCTGGCGACATACTTTCATATTATCATTTACATTTGAAAGAATAGTAGGTTGGTAGAAGACGCCATTTCTTTCTCCGCCTGTTTCAACAGTAGCTCCCTGCTCAACCGCTTCGTTCACCCAACTTTCTACACGAATGGCTTCACGCTCAGCAATCATCGGCCCAACATCGGTTGCCTGATCCATTGGATCTCCTAAAACAAGGCCTTCTGTTACTTCCTTCATTTTTGCAAGGAACGGCTCATAAACATCTTCATGAACATAAACGCGTTGAACAGAAATACAAACCTGGCCTGCGTTATTAAAACTTTTCTGTGCGGACTGAGTAGCAGCTGTTTCAACATCTGCATCGTGATGCACAATTGTTGCGGAGTTATTTCCTAACTCAAGCGCTACTTTACGTAAACCAGCTTTTTCGCGAATATGCTGACCAACGCGAGGGCTTCCCGTAAATGTAAACATGTTCACGTCCTGGTTAGATAGAAGCCATTCACCTACCGTAGCCCCGTCCCCAGTGACTAGGTTCAGGCGGCCTGCCGGAAGACCTGCTTCTTCCATAATCTCTGTTAACAGAATCGCACAAACTGGCGTAACTTCAGCTGGTTTTAGTACAACGCTATTGCCGGCGGCTAGCGCTGGCCCAATTTTGTGGCAAACAAGATTTAGCGGCACGTTAAACGGCGTAATTGCTGCGACAACACCAATCGGAAACCGTCTCGTATAAGCTTGACGCTGTTCAGACCCTGGCGCTGACTCCACTGGGATTCCTTCGCCGTGGATCCGTTTGGCTTCCTCTGCTGAAACTTCCAGAGTTAAAGCAGCTCTTCCTACTTCACCCTTACACTCGGCTAATGGCTTACCAACTTCTTTCGCCAGCACTTCACCTAGTTCATCTTGACGAGCTCTGAGCACTGCAGCTGCTTTAATAAGTACCGTATATCGTTCATAAGGAGAAAAAGTGGTTTTCAAAGCTTCTTTGGCAGCTTGGACCGCATCTTTTACATCCTGTTCTTCAGCGGCAGACGTTTTGGCCGTTACTTCTTGCGTATATTTATTAAGCACATCATCCGTTGTCGTTTTTTCTCGCCATTCTCCGTTAATGTATAATCCGTACGTTCGTACTGAAGTTTGCGTTGTCACTTTAACATCATCCTCTCTTTTTATAACGTTACGACCTTTTTCTCCGACAAAAGTTCTTCTGCTTTTCCTTGACTTCCAAATACGCGAATTTTTTCTTGTACTTTTTCCTTCATTCGTAAACGCCCAAGACCAAGTGAGCTTGCGAGAACAATGTCATTTTGATTTTCGCCAAAAGCTTCTTGCACGCCTCTCGTGAAAGCTTGACGTAGCTCAGTATCAACATTGATTTTCGCAATACCTAGAGAGATCGCGCGCTGTACTTGCTCATCTGGCACATCTGAACCGCCGTGAAGAACGACAGGGCGCTCGACTGCCGCCACAATTTCTTTCAATCGTTCGAACCGAAGATTTGGCGTTTCTTTATAAATACCGTGTGCTGTTCCAATTGATACAGCAAGATAATCAACATCTGTCGCTTCTACAAAAGCAACAGCTTCTTCAGTAGTTGTAATAAGGGCGTCCTTTTCATCAACGGTAATATCATCTTCGGTTCCCCCGATTTTACCAATCTCACCTTCAGAACCAATGCCTAGTGCTCTTGCAATGTCGACCACTTTTTTCGTTGTCGCCGTATTTTCTTCAAACGATAAACCTGAACCATCGAACATAACGGATTGGAAGCCCATTTGAACAGCTTGCATCGTTTGTTCGAACTGACGACTATGATCAAGATGAATCGCAACAGGAACATCAAATTCTTTTTCGTACGTATCAATTAGACCTTTTAATGCTTCCATACCTAGCGTTTGAATCACCTTTTGTCCAACTTGAATCATAATTGGTGCTTTTTCCTCAGCAGCTGCTTCAAAAATTGCTAGCACTGTTTCTGCATTATGGGCGCTAAAAGCACCTACCCCATATCCGTTTTGAAAAGCATGATCCAGCATTGTTTTTCCGTTAATAAATGGCATAACCATTTCTCCCTTCTATCGCTTCAATTCAATATTGTAGTGGTACTGATCACTTCGGTATTTCGTTTTGGTGTATTCTATTAGATGGTCATTCAGTCCATAGCTGAGTCGTGTCATTTCCAGCAACGCTTCACCCGGCCGTATCGCCAAAGAATCCGCTTCGTCCAACGTCGCATTAATTGCTGCAATTCGCTCCTGTGCTTTGTTTAAATAAATCTGATAGTTTTCGAGTATTTCATAGTATTTCGCTTCATTTAAATCATGTTGAATTAGTAGCTTGCCAATTGATTCTGGCCAGCATGTGCGTTCAAGCGCAACTGGCGTCTCATCAGCAAATCGTATTCGTTCTACAAGTAATATAGGTGACCCCTCTGCCACTTGAAGCATTTCACTTTCATGGAAAAGGTTATATTTGAATTCAGCTCGGATAACCTTTGACGAAGGAACTTGACCTTTTTCCATTACTTCTTCCGCAAAACCTTTCAGCTGGCCGAGATTCCCCACCAATTGATGAGGCTTGACGATGGTCCCATGCCCCTGCTTTTTCTCAAGCAATCCATTTTGAACGAGAATCGTAATCGCCTGACGGATTGTGGTTCGACTCACACCGAATTCCTTGATGAGAGCTTGCTCTGTTGGAATGAGCGTATTCGATTTCCACGCACCAGTCTGAATGCGCTCAATAAGGACATCTTTGATTTGGAGGTAAAGAGCATCCCCCTTTGGATCAATCTGATTAATCGACATAGATCTCATTCCCCTTTATAGGTGGTGGATATGTCGCAAGATCTTCTCCAATGAGCGGCTTCAACCATTCATAGTAAGCCTTCTTATTTTGAATGAACGCATCAGGCAACACACGTTCACCAGCTGCGACAACTTTTTCAAGTTCAATCGGAAGCATTCTCACCGAATAACGATGATGAGCATTCCTTTGAATTGAAACCATAACGTTTGATAATCCTTCACGAATCCATTCAGCGCCAACTCTTCCAACCGTATAAGCTTCTTCTCGATCAACATCTGATATGACTGCGGAGAAGCTTCGCTGATTCATTCCTAGGAGTTCAGCCCTTGTCATAACGCTTAGCTCATCTTTTAAAAAGTGAGCCACTTGACTTGAAATGCCACCGAGTATGGCTCTGCCATCCACATTTCCTCTCTCAACCTGACCACTATTCCCAAATAAAACACCTTCACTTACAACGACTGTTGCGTAACCAAAGCGGTTCAAAGCCGTATTTACGTTCTCAAGAAGGACTTCTTTTTTTATAGGGCGCTCAGGTATAGCGATAAAATGAGGGCCTTCTTCTTCATATTCTTGTAATAACCCTGACGCTGCGGAAAGCCAGCCGGCATTTCTTCCCATCGTTTCAAGAACCCTGACCTTTTCAAAGTTCTGCATCGACGCGAGATCCCGGCTCATATCTCTTGTGGCCTGGGCGACATATCGTGCTGAGCTTCCAAAACCTGGCGCATGATCCGTCCCTCCAAGGTCATTATCAACCGTTTTAGGGAGTCCAAGAACCTGAAGCGAAACGTTTTGCCTTCTCGCTTCGGCTTCTACTTTGGCTAGCGCCTCCATCGTTCCATTACCACCGATAAAAACAAGCACCTCGACACCCTGCGCCTGAAGCAAGCGCACACCATTTTCAATATGCTCATCTGTTAACGGAAAGCGTCCAGAACCAAGACACGCACCCGGGACATCCTGATGTAGATGAACGCGACTAAGCATCTCACTATCTCCGTCAAGATACATTCCGTGCGCCAGTCCTTCATAACCATTTTGAATAAAAAGCAGGGCATGATCTCGTTCGATTTCCTTCACAAACCCTGCGAGGGTAGCATTAATGACGGCCGTAGGTCCCCCGGCCTGGCCAATGGCGACCTTTTTCATGCAACTGTCTCCCTTCAGTTCTTCGTATAGATCGTCGTCTCAAGCCCAAGCTGCTTACCAAGTTCAACAAGCTCATCCGCAACATCATCATAAATAATGGCGTAATGTGGTTCGAAGCCCTCTTCCATTAAGCCGTATAGCGTATCATTTATTTCCGTTTCCAGTTCCACTTCGACAGACGTACCATTGAAGCGCTGTGGCGTATCCAATGCGTTCCCCCTCATAACCAACAAGCGATAACCTTCTGGCGTATAACCAACTCGGAACATCGTTACGCGACCTGGCTTTAAACCGAATTCCATCGTAAAGCCGAGCTTACGGTTTGGATGAACGCCAGGTCGAGCGCCTTGATCAGGATGTGCAAGCGAATACGCGCCTGCGCCGCAATGCCAGAACACAACTGAATTACTCGCCTCGTTCACGTGAACCATATCACCAAGGTATGGGGCGCTTCCTGTTAGCTGCTGAAGAATAAACATCGAAACGGAACCATGAATATCCGATTCACACGATGAAACCACACCGTCTTCTGTAAATTGAGAAAGAGTTGAGCATGCTGCAGCGCCAAGTTCATTGAAAAAGTCAGGCCAACAACGTATCGCAAGCGCCGAAACATCTTCCGCATCAATTTGCTCCTGCACGTACGTTGTAAACTGAGCAAATCGCTGAACGGTTTCTTCGTTACGATTTAGGCCAATCACCTGCTGCTCTGCTCGTTCAATCGCGCCTTCCCATCTTTCCCGAGGGAGCTTCACACATTCCTCAAACGCTTTGTTTAAATCAAAGTTTTTCACTGTCACACCAAGCTGTTTTTGCAAGGCTTCTTCATCCGTTCCTGAGAAGAAAAAGCCTGGAGGATGCTCCCCGATCACACCAATGGTGAGACCTTTGAGATCTTCAATCACCTTTTGAACCTTTAGCTGAATCTTGATTCTCTTTTGCACCTGCGCTTCATCGCCATTCCCAAATACAAAGCTAAATGGATGATTCGCACATCGAAGCACATGACTTGTGCTATTGCCGCCGGTTAAGGAGTTTAAGCGAAGTCTCCCGCCAACACTTGGTTCACGAACGGACCAGACGATCACTGGCGCTTCTACTTTTTTAATGAGGGCCTCAATGAATTCACCGTCCGCAAACGTGACGCTTTGATAAATACTAGCAACAATGTCTTCGCTGTTAACGTTTTCAATAAAAGCTTCTAGATCTTCAGGTGATGTGATGATCTCTTCAGGCTCAATCACATTTGCCGTCACACTATGAAGAAATTCTGAACTTTTCTTTCTTTGTAGTTCCCCCGCTTCAAGATCAAACGTTTTTCTACCAATTGGTACATATAGAATGCTTGTTTTAGCCACGATTGGTCACAACCTTTCTCCTCTGTTTGTTAAAAATACTATATCATACATTATTATGTTTTAAAATAGGTAGTAACCTTTATATTTACTTTCTTATTTTAACTCAAGGGCTGCTTTTTGGAATATGTCTGCATAAGAAGAACCCTTTCGATAGAAAACAGGAGTTTCTCCGATTGGAGCCTTTACTTCAACTTGTCCTCCTCGCATCTCTTTGCCACTCCATAAATGAACCCATTCATCTTCAGGTAAGTACACGGACCAGTTTTCTTTTCCTTCTTCATAAACCGGGGCGACAACCATATCTGATCCAAGCATATATTGATATTGAATGTCATAAGAGGCTAGATCATTCTCATATTCCATAAACAATGGACGTTGCATCGGAATTCCTTTTTCAGTATTTTCTTTGCTTAGCTCTTTAAGATAAGGCTTAAGTGCTGTATAAACGTTCGTCATTTTCACAAAATGCTCAAGCGTCTCTTCATCTTGATCAAACTGGAAGCAATCGTCAGGACGGTTGCCTTCGTGTGTACGCATGACGGGAGTGAATGCGGCCATATCAACCCAGCGAAGCAACAGTTCTTTGTTCCGCTTGTTCCCATGAAGACTTGTATATCCGCCGATATCACTATGGTGAACGCCATTCCCACTCATTCCAGCAGATAGAGCGGCCGGAATAACAGATGCAAGACCATCGTCAAGGCTCCAATCGACACTTTGATCACCTGCCCATAGAAGTGGACAATACCCCTGACTTCCTGAGTATCCTGCGCGCATAAAGTAAACAACATCGCCCCATCGTCCAGCTTTCTTTACAGCATTGTGATTCACTTTTGCCCACATCACTGGCCACACATTGTGCATCTTTGTAGCAGGTTCACCATTATGAAGTCTCAGATCAGTTGGCAAGTACTCACCAAAATCGGCCATCCACCCGTCCATACCAAAATCAATCATGTTCTTTTGAATGACATCTTCGTACCATTCACATGCTGCTACGTTAGTAAAGTCGACCACGCCGCAATAAAACTCACCAAAGTCAACGATATAATCACCGCCATCTAACGCTGTAGCAAGATAGCCGTTGTCATAAGCTTCACGGTAAAGATCACCCTCCACAGCGACATAAGGGTTAATATACCCCATAAAACGAATCCCTTTTTGCTTCCATTCTTTCACTTTTTGGTCAAGCTCCGGGTATTCCTCCGGATTCCATTTCCAATTCCACATTAACCGCTTACCGAATGACGTCACACGCTTTCCCTGCCAGTCCTGACACCAAACAGCACCGATTTTCAACCCTTTTTCAATAGCACGATCAAGCTTATTTTGTACTCGTTCTGTTCCTCCTTGCATTCCGAGCCAGATGCCATTATACGTCCACTCGGGCAGCTCGGGCTGTCTACCTAGACGAGAAGTTAGTTTTTCAACGAGATCCTTATATGTTTGACCCGTTTCAAAAAGAATGGAGGCTGGTGCTTCCCAGATATGCAGCTCATGAAAATCGTCTCGTTGAAAATCAAAGTCTGCAAAAGCAGTTGTCTCTACATGGCAATAATATTTATTCGTAGATACATAGGTTGGTTGCGGATAATTCGTATTGTAATAGTCGCCACCAGCTTGATCTTTCACGTCGGCCTGCCAAGTTGTATACGTAGATTTATTCCGCCCCACACCAGGTTCAGACGTCCATAAAGGGAAATTCTTTCCCCTTAAATTAAAGTAGGAAAGCTGTTCCCCACAACCGTAAATCTTCTCATCTGCATCGGCTACAACCCGAACCCAGAAACGATTAAAGAGTGGATCGACGAGTTCGAAAGAAACGCGAAGTCCATCTATGTCCTGCTTTAATACCATTGTTAGTAATTCATGATCATGTGAGAAGTGCCGAAAGCCGATTCGACACGTCTCTCCTTCATACCGCACTGTGGCATACCGAAGAGCTACTCGTTCCACTACATAATCCTTTATTTTAAAATTCCCTCTATACATATCAATCGTTTCTTCACCGCTACCAATGAAAATAAACGGGCGGGCAGGTGAATGCCGAAACATTAAGCGACGGTCAAAATAAACTTCGAATTCTTCTCCATTTTGCTTCACTTCAAAACCAAGTTTAGTCTTTAAAGTATTCAATGTAATTCCCCCTACGTTCGTTTTGTTTAAGCACTTCTAAATTTTTTCTCAGCGTTTACCGCTTCTTCATGTTTTCTTGTTACAAAACCTGAGTATTTTTTATTCCAGGATTTTAATGCGAAAAGATAACAAAGCGTTCCGACTACAGCCGCACCTAGTATTGATGGCCAGAACCATGCTGAAACCATTCCACCTGCATAAGCTAGTCCAACAGGTGAGAATAGAATATAAACCATAACAACGAGACTAATCAGAACAACAGAGACTGGTATCGTAAACTTCCACGGAACCATATCAACCTTAGGATTTGCTCTAAATTCATACGCTTCAGGAAGAGGACTAATGCGACCGACGACCATCATGATAGCGACTTCAATAAGGAAAAGAATCGCTGAGATATGAATAAAGTTCATCGTAATCTCAATGCTAAATAGCTGGTTTACTCCCCATACAAGCATGTAGTACGTAATCACATGGAAGATAATCGCGATTTTTGCACCAAGCGCAGGAATGCGTTTGGAAACTATCCCCACAAGAACAATCGCAATGATGGGTATGTTAAAGAATCCTGTAAAACGTCGAATCAAATCCCATAATCCATCAGGTGCGTTCATCAGCATTGGCGCAATGAAAAAAGAGACAAGTGCGAGAACGCTTCCAAAATACTTACTGACATTAATTAGTTGTCGATCTGTTGCGTTTTTATTAATACCTGCTTTGTATACATCAAGCGCAAACATCGTAGCCGCACTATTTAATAGGGAGTTAAAACTCGAGAACACAGCACCAAGAAGCACAGCTAGAAAGAGTCCAGACATAAATGTAGGTAGCAAATTTGATACAACCGTCGGATATGCTAGATCAACAGGATCCATTGAACTGCCATAAAGGTGAAAGGCAATAACACCTGGAATCATCATCATAAACGGAACAGTTAATTTATAGAATCCTGATAAAAGAACCCCTTTTTGTCCTTCAGCAAGGTTCTTCGCCCCAAGCGTTCGTTGAATCACGTACTGGTTCGTTCCCCAGTAGAACATATTCATAAAAATCATACCTGTAAAAATCGTTGAAAACGGAACAGAATCCGTACTTGAGCCAATTGCATTTAACTTCTCAGGGTTTTCCGTTGTAATCGTTTTTATCCCATCTAACATGTCGCCATTTCCAAGTGCTATAAAACCTAGTACTGGAACAATTAATCCAATAAAGAGAAGACCGATTCCGTTCAGAGTATCGGAAACTGCCACCGCTTTCAATCCTCCGAAGATCGCATAGATGGCACCGATAATACCAATAACCCAAATCACAAGCCAGACAGAGGATTGAAAAGAAATACCGAGTAGCTCCGGTACATCAAAAAGGCGAAGAATAGCAAGCGCTCCTGAATACAGTACTGATGGAATGGTTACAAACATATAACCAAGCATAAACAGAATAACTGTATATCTGCGAACGCTTTCATCATATCGTTTACTTAAAAACTCAGGTAATGTTGAGAAGGCTCCGCCAAGATAGCGCGGTAGCAAAATTAATGCCATAATGACAATTGCAAAAGCCGCCGTTACTTCCCAGGCCATGTTGGAAAGATTTGTTCTATAGGCCTGTCCATTCAAACCAATTAACTGTTCTGCTGATAAGTTTGTAAGCAAAAGAGATCCTGCAATAAATCCTCCTGTTAACCCACGACCTGCGAGAAAGTAACCATCCGAGTCATTAACTGAATTTCTTGTTTTTAAGTATGAAACCCAAGCAACAAGTGCCATGAAAAAGACACACGATACTAATGTGAATGTAATACCAGACATGAGCTTGTCCTCCTTTATAGCTTGCTGTAAGCAACTGTTATATTTTCACCGACTATTCCTTCGTATGCCCCCTGTGCCATAAAACGTTCATGTTCACGATGAGCAAGAAGCCATTTATTTTTCATGAATAGAAGCGGATCGTGCCCTCTTTGCGATTGTGCTAAAGGTGAATTTGTTCCTTCAGGTAAGATCACCGTACATTTAAATCCTTCATCACTTACTTTACAAGGAGCAAGGTGAAGGGTCGTTTGGTATATTTCAATCGCGGTGCCCTCTGGAACATAAAAAGCCTTGATGTTCTTCACATCGTATGTATGATCCACAATGTCATTTATATGTCCTAGTAGGAGCACAAAATCCGTCACTGCCACATTTATTTCGCTGCCCTTATGATGCTCAAGTCCTCCAAGAGAAGAATTATTCCCGTTGCAGTATCCAATTTGGACCGGCATACCTCCATAGTAGCTGTTCTCGATGAACTTTCTGATACGATCATCCTCAAGGTCTTCTTTTGAAGGAACGTACTGATTTCCTTGTTCAGGAATAACCGTTTCCTTCATTAACTCCGACATCTGTTCATATGGGAAATCATGAAGAATTCTGCCAAACGTCTTAAAAGCTGCCGAGTCAACCGACTGCACATCCAGATGTGGATTCCGTTCCTTTACCATTTCAATCATAGCCGAACCTCCGATATAAGTAGTAATGTTTATTTAAACATCATAACCTTTTATAATATTATATTGTAAACGTATTCATGATTGCAATGGTTTTTTTGAAATTATCAGTAATTTATATCGCAAAGGGGGTCAGATATGCGCCTAACCCCCTCTGCAATACCACTTTAATATACCACAGCATTTGTTAAGTCGATGTTATCCACTTCTTCTCGACTATCAATCAACCATTCCCCTCCGCTTTTTACAAGTTTATAATGAAACGCATTTGAAGTTACCTCTGTCTTCACATTGCTCTCGCCTCGGTCATGGTTCGCTGAATCCATCGTAATGAGAACGTCGATTTCTGCTTTCTTGCCGGAAGAGTCGAGGTAGAGGCTGTCGAGGTCAAAAGCTGCTTCTAACACTTCTCCCGTAAAGGCCGCATTATTTTCTTTCACTGAAATAAAGCGATCTTCAAAATACAAATTTAACTCAGGTGTTAGATTTGAAAAGTAGCCCGTGTCTAAATTCTCATAAGCCTTTATCCAGTCATATAAATACGTGTTCACTGCCGCTATTATTGCATTCGTCTCATCACGACCACTCTCTGGAACATCGATTGCCACTTCCTTCTCGATCACTACAGGTTCTGGTTCACTATAATCAATAACGAAATAAACATCCTCACCTTCAAATTGAACGGAAGGACTTTTAATTACGCCAGCTTCGAAGTTTTTTTCTGCATGCATCACAACCGAACCGTCTGTTGGGTAGGGACCTATTTGACCGGTTTTGCTAATCGTTTCCCCGGTATCTTTCCCATTAATAAACAAGCGAGCATCCTCATAATTGGAATTAGGTGTTAGAAACGCACCGTTTACAGGAAGGTCCACTTCTAAATGTTTGCCCGGTTTAATCAATTCTACTTCCGCTTCTCCCCGCATCTTATAACCTTCATTTTCTAACTTTGTTTCAAAATGATAGTCCCCTGGAAGGAACGGACCCATTTTCTTCCCCTTTTCTCCAATTGTGCCGCTCTCTTCCTCGTTAATATATAGAGCTGTTTTAGAGAATTGTGTATGAAGCTGTACGTAAATAGGTACAGGTGAAATGACATAATTATTGAAAAGATAAAAAGTCTTACCTTCCTTTACTAATTCCAATTGGACCAGCAATTCTTCGTTCCGACTCGTGAGTGCATGGTCCTCTATCGCCATTGCTTGTCGTTCTAAATCTTGAAGCAATAGTGTCCGTTGATCTGGATGATTCTTTAATAACGATACAAAACTCGCAATCTCAGCTTCATGCGAAAGAACAGGATTAACCTTTGGAATAGCTTCCCCGATCGCTTCATAATCCTCTTGCAACAGAGCCTCTCGAAATTGATCAACTGCACGTTCAGGAGAAGATATCCATCTTAAGGTAATAAAACTGCCTATTAGTACGATCATAATTCCTACAACGATTGATCCCCATAACAGCCACCCTTTTTTCTTTCCCTGTGCAGGAGCTGTTCTCGTTACCTTTTGTCCACATTTCACACAAAATGCACCGGCCTCTTCCCTGTTGCAGTGATGACACCAATTCATCTTCCCACCTCCACCCATTATTCCAAATCATATGGGAGAGATTTCTAATTATGACCACTTTTCCCTACTATTTTCCTATGCTTTTTTTAACATGATTAAGGACTTTGTACATAACTATGAAAAAGTACGTCAAAAGCACAAGCTCCCTGAAAATCCTGGCAGGAAACTTTTATTTCACTTAATAAGGAGGAATGATAATGTCAGATTTGCAAACTAAAATAGGCGGAGGACTATCAAAACTTCAAGATGGTCTTCAGCAAGGAAAAAGCAAACTTCAAACAGCTCAGGAAGTTTCACAGCTTAAGAAAAACGCGAGCGATGCTACCACAAACCGAACAAGAATCATTAGTCAGCTTGGCGAACTCACCTATCGTTTGATCCGTAAAGGGGAGATCCAACAACCCGAATTAAATGAACAAGCTGAGCGCCTACTTCAATATGATCTAGAACTCTATCAAGCGAACAGAGCTTTAGAGAGTCAATTGCGAAAGGAACCGGGTGGTGACGTATGTGAGTGCGGAGCAGCCGTTAATGAAGAGGATACGTTTTGCGGCAGCTGTGGCAATCGAGTTCAATTATCAGAAGCACCAATACCAGTACCGACAGTTCAATGTCCCACCTGCAAGGAAGAAATCCCTGAGACGGCTTTATTTTGTGGGTGTTGTGGTTCGAAAAACGGCTAGGAGGTGATTAAAGTCATGTACTGTACAACGTGTGGTAACGAAGTTCCGTTTGGTGATAATTATTGCCCCTTTGATGGGACATTTCAGCTTCACACAGAACATCACACCGTCACGACTGCATCACCAAAGTTTTGTTCAGATTGTGGTACATCGAATACTAGTGATCATCCCTACTGTATTCAGTGCGGTTCTTTTCAACTCACTCTCATTCCATTTAAAGTAGAACGCGCAAAAGAAAAAGTAGCAGCTCCTTCGCACGCGATACCAGATCTTAGCGCCATTAATAAAAAGTTTGCGATACTATGCGGTTTTCTCGCATTTCTAGTTGTTGGTATTATGTCGTTTATTGTATCGGAGGGATTTCAGCAACAAGCCGCTACTTTTCAGCAAACTCTTGAAGAATTCACTGAGTTAGGTCCAACGAAAGTAATCAATGAATTTTATTATTACTTTGGCAACGAAAATTCGGAGTTAACTGTAGAACCTTTTTATGGAATGACAGACTACTGGATGTCAGCTCACCTTCTCAATTCAATCCTTTCTTTCAACACGCAAGGGACGGGAAGTTTATTGAGCGGAGAGATCGAACTCCATTCAGGAATGCTCATTCTTTTATTACTACCTCTCATTGCACTACTGCTTGCTGGATATATATATGGACGAAAAACAACGTGTACCCTCCAGCAATACTGGCTTTCTTCACTTCTTATCGGAATGATTTACGGATTACTGACAGCGATGATCGCTCTTTTCGCTGGATTCAACTTTGAAGCTTCTGCACAAGAGGGTGGAATCGTATCGAGTTTATCAATTGAGAATAACTATCCGTTTTTGAAAGCTTTATTTGGTGGTTTATTCCTTGGAACAATCTTTTCGTTTATTGGTAGTTTGTACGGCAGTCGGTCAATGAAAGAATTAACTTCTTCTCCCCTTAAAGAAGGATTGCGCACACTCACACTAGGGGTCTCCACCTCAATCGTCTTGATGATTCTCTTCCTTTATCGCTTTATGTTCGACGATAACTCACTTATTAGCTTTCAAGATATTCCGACGAGTTATTTTCTTATCATCGTTTTTCAAGGAGGGTTTCTTCTATGGAACACGCTGAACCTTTCTTCCCTTACCTTCGATATAAATATTCCAGGCGAGAAATTTCAAATGATCTATTCAGTACTTGGTGGGATGAAGATCGAAACAAATGAATCTTTTTATTTTTTCACCTACTTATTTAGCGACCCAGGTAACACGAAGATCTACATGATGATTGGTTTGCTGATTCCACTATGTTTATTCATTTGGGCAGGTTATCGGATGCACGAGGGAGGAGCAATTCAGTTCCATCGCATGATTATCTTCGGCTTGCTATACGCCTTTATGATGTCGTTATTAGCTGCAGGCTTGAATACAGGATTCACCTTTAATTTGGAGAGCTTCGCCGGAGAAATTAGCGACATTACAGAAGTCCCATTTCTTTTTATTGGATTCTCGGCAATTGCTACATTTTTTAAGTGTTTTATCTACTCAACTCTCCTATCCATATGTGGCGCTTATTGGAAGAGGTACCGAACACAATAAGTGAAAGGGACTTTCTTTCGTTTCTATTCAATCCTCTGAGAGTGGACATTTCCTTCTTTTTGTCTTTTTAGGGGGTCAGGCTCGCGCCTGACCCCCTTACATTTCTTCCTCACTCATATCCATTCGGATTGTTTTGATGCCAGCTCCAGGCATGAGATACAATCTGCGCGAGCTCTGGGTATACTGGCTTCCAGCCAAGTTCGCTCATTGCTTTTGACGAAGAGGCTATCAGTGTCGCTGGATCTCCGGCACGGCGTGGAGCTACTTCTGCTTCGATCGTTTTTTCTGTCACGCTTCGACACGTATCAATCACTTCTTTAACCGTAAACCCTTTTCCATTTCCAAGATTGTATACACCGCTCTCATTCGTTTCTTTCATCTTTTTCAAAGCAAGGTAGTGAGCCTGCGCAAGGTCAAGCACATGAATATAATCACGCACACACGTGCCATCCTTCGTATCATAATCATTACCGAAAATAGATACCTTTTCTCTTTGACCAAGTGCAGCTTGTAGAACGATTGGTATAAGATGAGACTCGGGTTGATGATCTTCCCCAATTCTTCCTTCTGGATCAGCACCAGCAGCATTAAAGTAACGAAGAGAGGTTGATTTAAGCCCATAAGCATCATCACACCAGTGAAGCATCTTCTCAATCGCTAGCTTAGTTTCGCCATATGGATTTGTTGGACTGGTAGCGTCACTCTCTTGAATCGGAGTACGTTCTGGATTCCCATAGGTGGCCGCTGTCGAGGAGAACACAATGTACTTTACATCGTGTTCAACTAACTTTGAAACAAGCGCCTGAGAACCCGCTACGTTATTTCGATAATATTCAAGCGGATTCGAAACACTTTCTCCAACTAGCGAGCTCGCAGCAAAGTGAATGACAGAATCGATCGAGTGATCGGCAAAAATTTGATCAATCACTTTCCCATCTGTTAAGTCCCCTTTATACAAAGGAACGTCAAGCACAGCTTGCTCGTGACCTTTTGTTAGATTATCCAGCACGACTACGTCTTCTTTTTGCTCACGCAAGTACATAACCGTATGGCTACCAATATAACCGGCTCCACCAGTAACTAAAATCGCCATGTTATTCCCTCCATTTAGTAAAACTTCGTCGAAATCTATCGTTATTTCCCGGAAAATACTAATTAAGCTTTAGTACAGACGATCCAAGCGGTTTAATAGACATTTCTCCACTAAATTCATCATGAGAAACGGCATCTACCCAGGTTCCTTTCGGCAATGTTAGCGACCCTTTTTCGTCCGTCGAATGATTCACAACACACAAGAATACCTCCCCGTCTTGTCCTGTACGCGTGACAGCTTCTACGTTTTCACTTGAAGCGATCGTTGTTACGTCTGTTTCTTGGAAAACTTCTGCATAAAGAGCATCCATTATTTCCTCCTGGAGTGCAGAGCCGATGTAATAGACCGTTCCTTTTCCATATGTGTTTTTTGTAATCGCCGCCGTTTTTTCGTAGAAGCAAGAGCGATATTCAGCAAGTACTTCCGCAGTTGTCGGTTCAACGAGATCACACCAGATGGAAGCAACGGAGCTCATGCCTTTCATTGCACCCTGAACGCCTTCAACCTCGTTGTTTTGTCCGAGCTGGAGTGATTCATATTCATTAATTTCCACTCCTGCAAGCTCACGTAGTGCGCCTGGCAACGTATCTTCTACAACAAAGTTATTCTGTTCCTTCACACCGGCGCGATAGGATAAGATCACCGTTCCACCTTGCTCAGCAAAACGTGAAATTTTGTCGTTTACAACTGGATCTGTAAGAAAATAAACCGGTACAACGAGTACTTTGTACCCATCCAGCTTGCTTGTTTTCGTCACAATGTCCGTCATGGCATTCATACGGTGCGCAGGGCTATAGAAGCGGAGGAATTCTTGCTTGTATTCAAATGCATTGCTTTGCGGCTGAATACCCCATGCCCAGGCGTTCTCGACATCATAATACACAGCCACTTCCGCCTGGTACTTAGACGCAATCCACTCATCCCCAAACACGCTAAGAGAATCGATTACTTCTTTCACTTCATTATATTTACGCTTTGGCTTACCATCATGATCGAGTACTCCATGGCAAAACTCTTCCGTCCCAAAGCGTGCCGCACGCCAGCGGAAATAAACAATTGCTTCCGCTCCACGAGCAATTGCCTGATACGTCCAAAGTTTAATATGACCTGGACGAGGTAAGTAACCGATGCGACTCCATCCTTGCGCTCCTGAAAGTTCTTCCATTACCCAGAAGCCTTTTCCACCCTTTGAAGAGCGACAAAGGTCGTGTTGATGTGCGATTGCAGCAGGCGCAATCGGTTCTGGTAAACCGCCCCATACCGGATAGTTATCAAATGAAATGAAGTCAAGATCCTTTGCCATATCCCATTGATTAATCGCTAAGTCCGTAAATACGAAGTTATGCGTAATCCACTGATCCGAGCGAATATGTTTACGAAGAATGTCAGTTTGAATCTTATTATAAGACGTATACGCATCCGCACAGAAACGATCAAAATCAAGAAGCAAGCTTGGATTATGTTCCTGTAATACTTTACGAGGCACAGGGATTTGTGACCACGCTGTATACGTTTGACTCCAAAAAACCGTACCCCAAGCTTCATTTAAGGCATCAAGCGTTTCGTATTTTTGCTGTAGCCAAATTTGGAATGCTTTTTGATCCACTTCTCCATAGCTTCGATCAGATTTTTCATGACCGTATTCATTGTCTACTTGCCAGCCAATAATTCCTTCGTGCTGACCATAGCGTTTCGCCATTTTCTCAACAATCTTTGCTGTCAATTCTTGATATACTTCACTGTTCACGGTATAGTGACGTCTCGCTCCAAATGAAATGACTGTTCCGTTAGGATCCACAGGTAAAATTTCTGGATACTTTTCAACCATCCACGCAGGCGGCGTGGCCGTTGGTGTCCCAAGAACAACCTCGATGCCGTTACTTGTCATTAGGTCGATCGCTTCATCATAAAGCGAGAAATCAAACGTTCCCTCCTCAGGCTCCATCAGCTGCCAGCCGAATTCAGCAATTCGAACGACATTCACACCGAGTTCTTTCATCAATCGTACATCTTCTGTCCAACGCTCTTTCGGCCACTGTTCCGGGTAATAATCAACACCTACATACATCATGTTAGCTCCTTTTACCGATCTATTTTTTTGAGTATTAAATCAATGAGAAAAGAAGCCCGCCAGAATCGGCAAGCTCTTATTGGTTTAAATGGTTGTTAAGCTCATGTGTAAAGCGGTCAAATGCTTCCTGACCTGAAGCCGTTCGTTTAAAAACGCCTGCATGGCTTAAAATATTGGAGAAGATCAACCCAACCTCATGACGCAATCGTCCCTCTACATTCGATGAATTCAGGTCTGAATACTTCTTAAGAAGAGAATCAGCCCATGTAACATGTTTCTGAATGCGATCATCTTGCTTAATACTTTCTAGCGGATTTTCATTTATAAGAGATTCACCAAGCAAGTGAAGCTCTTCTTGTAATCTACCAGGAAGCACAGCTAGCCCCATTACTTCAATTAAACCGATATTCTCTTTTTTTATATGATGCACTTCTGCATGGGGGTGAAAAAGTCCCATTGGATGCTGTTTCGTTGTACGATTGTTCCGGAGTACAAGATCAAGCTCATAGTGCTCGCCATTTCGACGAGCTATAGGTGTAATCGTGTTATGAGACTCATTACCTGTAACCGCGCGAACATCAACACTCTCATCACTATATCCCTTCCAGAATTGAAGAATCGCATCAGCCAGTTCGCCAAGTTCATCTCGATCGTTGCTTTGAAGTCGTAGCACAGACATCGGCCACTTCACAATGCCTGCCTTCACGTTCGGATAAGCTGATAGAACGACGTTTCGCTCCATCTCTGCTTTCGCCATCGGGAACTCATGCTTCCCTCCCTGGAAATGATCATGACTTAATATCGAACCGCCTACGATTGGTAGATCAGCATTCGAGCCGATAAAATAATGAGGAAACTTGCCAACAAACTCTAGTAGCCTATCAAACGTACCTCGTGAAATTTTCATTGGCTCGTGTTCACCGTATAACACAATCGCATGTTCGTTGTAGTAAACGTATGGAGAGTACTGCAAATACCACTGTTTCTCTTCAAGGGTTATAGGGATCATCCTAAGATTTTGTCGCGCAGGATGATTTAATCGTCCCGCATACCCTTCGTTCTCTTTACAAAGCAGACACTCAGGATAGCCGCTTGACTTCATCGTTTTGGCTGCCGCAATCGCCTTAGGATCTTTCTCTGGTTTAGAAAGGTTGATCGTGATTTCCATCTCACCATACTCTGTTTCCGTAAGCCAGTCTTCATTTTTTGCTATACGATCGGTACGAATGTAGTGAACGTCTTTTGAATATTGATAAAAGTTAGCCGTTGCTGCTTCAGGGCCGGCATGTTCATAAGTCGCTTCAAACTTCTCAATCACTTCTGAAGGTCGCTCGGTTAAACATCCCATAATTTTTGTATCGAGCAAGTCACGATAAGTTACAGTATTTTCTATTAGCCGATCATGATCATATGCCCAATTCAGGATGCGATCTAAAATCGAAACAGGGCTATCTGGAATATTCGCAGGAACATCACTTGTATCGATCTCCTCAAGCTGAAGAACTTCTAGAATTTGATTGCGAACATATGATAAATCCCACTCACGAAAAAGATGTTTATTCAATCCGTATTGGAGGAGACGGTTAATCTCTTGATCGATGTTCGTCATGGTTTCTCTCCACTCCTCTCCAGAATTACAGTGCTTCCGAAAGCTGATTTATTTCTCTTGCTCCTGCACCTATTTCCACAACGTAAAATTCAGGTGTTAAGCCCGTTTTCTCTTTATATGTTTTCGCTACATTAGTTTGGAATGATGTTAAAAATTGATCCTCCACAATGCTGATCGTACAGCCACCAAACCCTGCGCCAGTCATCCGGGAGCCAATCACACCTTCTTCTGACCATGCAGCTTCTACTAAAGCATCAAGCTCATGACCAGTTACTTCATAATCATCGCGCAAGGAAACATGTGACTCATTCATTAACTGACCAAATGCTTCAATTTCTCCAGCCTTTAAACGTTTAGCCGCTTCAATCGTACGAACGTTTTCATACACTGCATGTTTCGCACGTTTCTGATCAATCGGATTTGTAATGTGGTGTTTATGCGCTTCAAACGAGTCAATTGTTAAATCACCAAGTGATTGAATCGAAACATGTTCTTGAAGCTCGGCGAGTGCCCGCTCACATTCAGAACGTCGCTCATTATATTTTGAATCAGCAAGCCCTCTTCGTTTATTCGTATTTGCAATAACGAGTGAAGCTTTTTCTAGAACTACCGGGCTGTAGCTATAAGCAAGCGTGTTGCAATCAAGAAGAACCGCTGCTTTTTCTTTCCCCATCCCAATGGCAAACTGATCCATGATGCCACAGTTTACGCCTACAAATTCATTTTCAGCACGCTGACTTATTTTCACCATTTCTACCATCTCAAGATGAAGGTGATTTAGTTCATTTAATAGAACAGCCGTCGCAAGTTCGATTGACGCTGAAGACGAAAGTCCCGCTCCATTTGGAATGTTTCCAAAGTAAAGGACATCAAATCCGCTAACATCGTAACCTGACTCCTTAAAGATGGAAACAACACCTTTCGGGTAATTCGCCCAATCATGTTCAGCATCATACGCAAGACTTGTTGAATCAACTGTCATCACACCTTGCGTTTTGAAGTTCAGCGAATAAAACCGAATAAGATTATCTTTTCTTTTTCTAGCAACGGCATAGGTACCAATACTAAGCGAGCATGGAAAAACATGTCCCCCATTATAATCTGTATGTTCGCCAATCAAATTGACGCGCCCTGGCGAGAAGAAGCTTCTTATCTCGCCACCTTCTCCATACACCTCTCGAAATGTTTCGTTTAGGGTTTTCATTAATTTCACCCGGCCTCGTTTATTTACTGCTCTTCCGCAGCTTCAGTTTTGTCGACATCGTCACTTTTTTGGCTACTTTCCTTCTCAATAGACGCTCCATCAAAAGGCCAACAGCCGTTTCACCCATCAGTTCTGTGTATACTTTGACCGTACTCAAAGCAGGATAAACATACTTCGAAACGCTAATGTCATTCACACCAATTAAGCTAACACGATCAGGAACAGCTACACCGTTCTCATGAAGAGCGCGGAGACACCCGATCGCCATTGTGTCATTTCCTACAAAGAAAGCAGTCGGTAGCTTCTCTCCAAGCTCTTCGATCGCACGATTCATAAGGGAATAACCATCATCTACCGTAAACGACCCTGTGTACACGTAAGATTCATGATCCTGATCACGTTCCGTCATATAGCGCTTGAACGTGATTTCGCGTTCATCAACAATTTCAGCACTAGCATCTCGAAATGTTTCTCTGCCACCAATGTAGCCAATTCTCTCATGACCTTTACTCGCAAAATAATCGAGCACTTTTTTTGTCGCCTTTTCAAAATCAACGACAACCGCGTCGTACTTTTCATTATCTGGATCATAGTCAACGAATACGATATTCGGGGTGACTTTATTTAATGAAGCTATTTCTTGACTACTAAATTTCCCTACTGCTATCATGCCCTGAATGTTTTCTTTTTCTAATTCATCATAGTTATCTTTAAAAATTTTCACGAGTTCAAGCCGCTCTTCCTGACAGCGCTGCTCGACTCCCAGTCGAATCGACATATAATACAGGTCATTCAACTCTTCCTTTTCGGTATACCAATGGATAATCGCAATTTTCGGTGTTAGTGATTTTTTTCCACGTTTTTTACTATAGGAAAGCTCTTCTGCCACTTCGAAAATCCGCTTTTTCGTATCATCTGAAACAGATAACGTTTCATCATAGTTAAGGACGCGCGAAACGGTCGATGGTGAACATTTCACTTTTTGTGCGATGTCCTTAATCGTTGCCATGGTCATCATCCTTTTTTATTCTGCTTTTAAATAAAACACTTTCGATTGAAAGTCACCACCGCGCTCAGCTTGCTCGCCATTCGCTCCATTGAACTCAACCGGAAGCGGAATGCCGTGCTGCATCAGTTCATCTCCGAAATATGTCTCCCCATCGACGTTATAATGACGATCAGGAGCTAAACCTTTTAATTTCACAAACTGATTGGTGCGTGGATTCGGAGTGCTTGATGATTTATACCAGCCAACAAGAGCTTCATTTCGATTCGACGAAACGATCATCCAGGCCGTTTCATTGCTTACAAACGGACTTTGTAAGCGAATGAAATCACCATCACGGACAAGATGTCGAAATGACTGGTATCGTTTAATTTGTTCTTTTACAATTTCTTTTTCTTCATCAGACAATGTTGAAGGATCCAATTCATAACCAAAGGTTCCAAAATACGCGACATCTGCCCGCATTGACAGCGGAGTTGAACGAAGCGTTTGGTGGTTTGGAACGGCTGATACGTGAGAACCCATGCTATAGATAGGATAAGCGATAGAGGTACCATATTGGATTTTCAGTCGCTCCACCGCATCTGTATCATCACTCGCCCATGCTTGTGGGGCGTAGAAAAGGAGAGCCGGATCAAAACGACCACCGCCGCCCGCACACGATTCAAACAGTACATTTGGAAACTCTGATGTTAACCGTTCATAAAGATCATAGACACCGAGAATGTAGCGATGGAAAAACTCTCCCTGGTGCTCTAAACCTGCAGAGTAGGCCTCCGTAATGTTCCGATTCATATCCCATTTAATATAATCCAGCTTCGTCGACTCAATGATCGCTTTCATTCGTTCGAAAATATAATTCACTACTTCTGTACGTGTATAATCAAGCACTCGCTGATTGCGTCCAAGTGTAAAGTGCTCACCTGGAATTCCTACCGCCCATTCTGGATGCTCTCTGTAGAGTTCACTATCAGTACTAATCATTTCAGGCTCAAACCACAATCCAAATTGCAATCCCGTTTCCTTCACTTTTTCAGCTAGAGAGGCAATGCCATCTGGGAGTTTGTTAAGATCAACCGTCCAATCTCCTAGTGATGATCGGTCATTGTTTCTCTTACCAAACCAGCCATCATCAAGGACGAAAAGTTCAACACCAAGTTCTTTTGCCTCTTTCGCAAAATGAATAAGCTTCTCTTCATTAAAATCAAAGTAAGTAGCTTCCCAGTTATTAATTAAGACAGGGCGCTCTTTCTTTTTCCACTGTTCCCTAATCAACTGATTGCGGTAAAGATGATGGAACGTTTGGCTCATTCCGTTCAATCCTTGATCAGAGTAAACTATTATCGCTTCTGGTGATTGGAACGATTCACCAGGACGAAGATTCCACTTAAAACCAAGAGGATGAATACCAAGCTGCGCACGTGCCACGCCATAATGATCAACTTCCGTTTGCGCTAGAAAATTCCCGCTATACACGAACTGGAATCCAAACACTTCACCCGTATGTTCTGTTGCATCCATTGCTTTTAGTGCAAGAAATGGATTGTGATGATGAGAGCTTGCTCCACGAATACTCGAAACGGACTGAATGCCCTGCTCTAATTTCCTCGTTTTCACATGACGCTCACGGGCCCATGTTCCTGAGAGGTGCACCATTTCCATATCAGCATAAGGAAGATCAACTGACAGTGACATCATTCGATCAATAGATAGCTCGCTATCTGTGTTGTTAATAAGACGCGCGTTCCTCGCAATCACAGATTCATTTTCAAAAATCGTGTAGCTGAGATGAAGCTCAACCTTCTGATACTTATCCTCCAACACAATGAGTAACGTCTCCGCTTCTTGCGCATTCGCATAAGTGGCCGGCAAACCTTTCAAGCGAGGCTTCCCTTTCACTTGCTCATGTGATTTATAAACAAAGTTCGCTATAGGCTTTTGACCTGCTGACACCATAAAGGCAGGCTCTCGAAAATCTCCTTTTCCATAGGCCGGGTACTCCTGCCTAATCGTTTCAAGCGAAAAAGCCGCGTCGTTCTCATATGAATGACAGCTAGCAGGCGTTGGATTGTTCGTGTTCTGAAAATGACGATAATCACGATCAGGACGAAGCGCTTTTCCGAAATACAAATGACCGAGCTGACCATTTTTTAAAATATGAAAAATGTAACTGATCTTTCCATTCGTTAGATGAAACTGCTGTTGATTAACCAGAATGCTCATTGCCATCGATCCTTTATCCGAGTTTAGGTTCGTTCACTAGTGTTACGCTGCTTGCAGTATGTCCTTCTAATTCCAGAACGACAACTTCATTTGTACCTTCATTTAACAGTGGACCAGGCAAGTAAAGGCGCTGCTGTGGCCCCATCGTTTGCCAGTAGCGACCAAGATTAAAGCCATTAATATAAACATTCCCCTTTGTAAACCCTTCCAAATCAACAAATGTATCATAGCATTGATCAGCTTGGAATATGCCTTTGAAATATTTCGGATAACGTTCTCCTAATGAATACGTCTTCGGCAAACGATCTCCTTCAATTTTGATCATTTCCCAGTCAAACCAATACTGGTTGTTTAGCCAGAGATTCTGCACAATCCCCTTCTGGTGAGATAGATGTTTTCCATAATTCACTCTTCCAAGGTTTTCAACAAGAACTTCAAAAACATTTACTTCATTCGGAAACGGGATCATAACCGATTTTGACTCATCATTTACTGAAACCGTCGCCTCATGTTTCCCATTGACGTAAAGAAAAGCTCGATCATGAATTGGCGTTGTATCAAGCTCAAACGTTCCAGTGTCGTTAATCGAAGTTCGATAAAGCGTGTAGCCGAAACTCTGATCAATCTTCTCCATGCTCCGTGGTGCAACGTGCTCTACCCTGGTTCCTACTTCTTGGAGAACATCGAAAAGGCTTGCGCTCTCCAATAGATTCACTTCTCCATAGCTTTTCGTCTCAACTTTAGAAACGTCTTCAATGGAAACGTCTGCTACGCTTTTCAACACTTCCGCCATCGCGAGATACTTATCTGTCACGTCGCCCCATTCTGTTAAGAGCGAATCGTAGTCATAGCTAGTAATCGTCGGAGCATATTTTTCGTAATGATTCGCACCGTTATAGAAACCAAAGTTTGTTCCACCGTGGAACATGTAGAAATTCACAGATGCGCCCATATCCATTAACTTCCGGAACACTTCCGCTGCTTCCTTTGCGTCACGTGTATGATGCTCGCCGCTCCAGTGATCAAACCAGCCGATCCAGAATTCCGCGACCATTTTAGGTGAATCAGGTTTCATCGCTTCAAGTGCCGCAAAGGCTTCTTCTGGTCTGGAACCAAAATTTAGCGTCGTTACGACGTTATCCATTGAACCCTGTTTAATGAAATCTGGTCCGTCTGATGTGAAGTAAAACGTATCAATGCCATGTTTCTCGTACTGTTCTTTATGAAACTCAAGATAGTTCTGATCGTTGCCATATGCGCCATATTCATTTTCAATTTGAAAGGCAATCACCGGACCGCCGTTCTTTTGTAAGAAAGGCTTCAACCGTGGAAGAAGATCATTAAAGTATTCCTCTACATGTCTTAGAAAAGCAGGATGACTACAGCGAAGCGCCATGTCATCTTCTTTTAGTAGCCAAGAAGGAAGCCCTCCCATTTCCCACTCTGCACAAATATAAGGAGAAGGACGAAGAATAACATAAAGCCCAACGTCCTGTGCTTCAGCTATGAACCGCTCCACATCAGCCATTCCTTCAAAATGAAACTGACCCTTCTTCGGTTCATGAAAGTTCCATGGTATATATGTTTCTACCGTATTCAGTCCAAGTGCCTTCAGCTTCTGAAGGCGATCTTTCCAATACTCAGGGACAACTCTGAAGTAATGAAGGCCTCCAGAAAGAATTTGAAAAGGTTCGTCATTTAAGTAAAAGTGGTTCTTTCTCGCTTCCAGCATAACAGCCTCCTACTATTTCAAGGCGCTTCCGAGCATACCTGAAATAAATTGTTTTTGCAGTGTTAAGAAGAATGCAATGATCGGAACAGTCGCTAACGTAACGCCCATCATCACTTGACCATAGTCGATATAAGAGAGTCCCATTAAGCTAGATAGCGCAACAGGGAATGTGTACATATCGTTCGTATTCAATACAACGAGCGGCCACATAAAGTTGTTCCACTGCGTCATGAAAAGGAAGATCGAAGCAGCTGCTAAAGCTGGTCGCATTGATGGAATGACGATCGAGATAAAGATACGCGTTTCGCTTGCGCCATCAAGACGTGCCGACTCCATCAACTCTGTAGGGAATGCCAGGAAGTTCTGTCTTAATAAGAAAATCGCAAACGGGAAGCACAATTGCGGTGCAATAACCGCAAAGTATGTGTTTAATAGATTAAAATCAGACATCATTTGGAACAACGGAATCAGTGTTGCCTGGTAAGGAATCATCATGGAAAGCAAGAATGCAGTAAAGATGAACTTTTTCCCTTTGAAGCTGTACTTCGCTAGAACGTAGGCTGCGCTCGCACAAACTGCAAGGGCAATCACTACATAAAGTCCTGAGACGAAGAGAGAGTTAAACAGTACTCTGAAAATACCAATTGACTCATTTAGATTGGTTAAGTTCGTCATAAACTGATCGCCAGGTAAAAGCGTTGGCGGGTTCGTAAACATTTTACTAGAGTCGTTCGTAGCCCCGATAAACATCCAGTAGAACGGGAAGATCGAAACAACTAGAAAAATACTAAGAAGCGTATACATCCAAACGGCTTTTAGCTTATTTTTCTTTTTCTTAGGTTTCTTTTGTTGCCTTTGAGCAAGGGTGAGTTTATTCGTCGACTGTTCAATTACCTCAAGGTTCTTAGCCATTAATCATCACCTGCTATCTTAAATTGGATAATGGAGAGAATACCAACCATCACAACAACCGCGTATGCAATTGCGGAAGCGTAGCCGAAATCAAAGTATTCAAATCCACTCTGGTAAATATAAAGTCCAAGGGTCATCGTTGAATCCGCCGGTCCACCGCCAGTTAAGTTGAATGGCTCATCGAAAAGCTGAAGCGTTCCGATTGTGGAAAGGATACCAGCAAAGAGAATAACCGGTTTAAGCTGAGGAACAGTAATATAGAAAAATTGCTTAAACTTATTCGCTCCATCAAGTGAAGCAGCTTCATATAAATCTTCTGGAATGTTTTGAAGGGCTGCAAGGAAAATAACCATGTTATATCCTGTCCATCTCCACGTCATGGCGATAATGATCGAAGCCTTTGCCCAAAACGGATCAGATAACCACGGAATTGCGGTAATCCCAATATAGCTTAATGCCGTGTTAATGATTCCTTCTTCTTGAAGCATGATCGAAAATAATATCGAGTAAGCTACAAGCGATGTGACAGCCGGAAGAAAGAATGAGACGCGGAAAAATCCTTTTAGCTTTAACAACTGGTTGTTCAACACGTTGGCTAGTACCATTGCAAGAATGATCATAACTGGGACTTGAACAACAAAGATAATGAATGTGTTCTGCATCGCCGTCCAGAAAATATCATCGTTCCAGAGACGCGTATAATTTTTCAATCCTGCAAAAACGTATTCTCCACCAACTCGTTCCTGAAAACTGAGAACGAAGGAAGCGATAATCGGATAGACGGTAAATGCTAGGAAAAGCAGAATGGCCGGAGCTGCGAATAAATACGGAAAACGTTTCGCTCGATTCATGAATATCCCACCTTAAGATGACAGGGGTTGAAATGAATCAACCCCTGATGATTTCTTTAGCTTATTGAATACGGTTTTTCAAACGATCTTCTGATGCTTTTAATGCTTCTTCAATGCCTTTACCGTTCGCGATTTCAGATTGCGCTTTAACAGCTTCATCCTTCGCTACTGCATAGTCTCCTGTGTAGTTAACGGCTGGAATGCTATCCATTTCACCAGCAAGTAGACTCCAGATCGGCTGATTGTTAAAGAACTCAACTTCTTTTGTAAATGCCTCGTTATCATAAATCGTATTTAGTGAAGGGAATAAACCACCTTCCATTGCAGATAATTGAACATCTTCATCTGTTGAGAAAAATTCCATAAAGTCATACGCTAGGTCGCCATTGTCGCTTGCACTAGGAATCATGTAGTTACTTCCGCCCAAGTTAGATGCGCGATTGCCACCTTCTTCAAACGCCGGTAGCTCAATTAATCCCCATTTTCCTGAAGTATCCTTGCCCTGCTGGGTGATCGAACCGTACAGCCATGCACCCGATGGAGCTGTCGCAACATCTCCACTAGTCATAGCACTAATCCATGCGTCCCAACCTACTGTTTCTTTAACAAGTCCTTCTTCATTTAGATTCCTTTGTACTTCCATTGCCTTTTTTGACTCTTCTGAAGTGAGGGCTACATTTTTCTCATCGTCAAAATAGAATGTGCCTTGCTGATTGAGCATCATACGATAAAGACCATCATCACCGTTCAGATCAAGACCAATCATTGCTTTATCCGTTTTTTCTTTAATTGTTTTACCAGCTTCGATATAGTCATCCCACGTTTTAATATCTTCTGCATTTACGCCAGCTTCTTCAAAAATATCGGTGCGATAGAAGACTCCTGTTGGTCCACCGTCAAACGGGAAGCCGTACATTGCACCATCTTTTGAAACAAGCTCTGTTTTATACGATGGGAAGCTATCTTTCATTTCGTCAAACCCTTTATCGGAAACGTTTACAAAAGCGTCCGGGAAAGCACTCATATAACCTTGAACGCGATCATCTTCAACAAGGACGATATCCGGTAAACCTTTACCTCCTGCTTGAAGACCAGTTGTTAACTTCGAATAAACATCATCAGTACCCATTTCAACAACTTCTAGTTCAAAATCCGGATTTTCTTCTTTAAATTTCTCGGCTGCTTCTTCAAGCACCGGTACATTAATATTCCAAGCCCAGGCTGTTACTTTATTGCTATCGCCTGATCCTTCACTATCATCTCCACCATTCCCACACGCCGCAAGAAACAGACTTAAGACAAGCATCATACTTATACTAACTAGACCCGTTACCTTCTTCATCGACTACCCCTCCAATTAATTACTGAAAACTTTCAAAATTCGTAATGAAAGCGTCTACACTTATTAGAATAGTCGAAGAGGTAAACATAGTCAAGTAAACTTTTACTAAAAGTTTACTACTTTATTTACTTTCCAATTAATGGAGGTTGTTACAAAGAAGAAAGTGTCCATCTATGACGGACACTTTCTTCTTTTTGTCTTTATAGGGGGTCAGGTGCGTACCTGACCCCCGCACTATTATTGAATCCGATTCTTCAACCGATCTTCGGCTGCTTTATAAGCCTCTTCAATCGATTTCTGACCATTCATCACTTCGGATTGTGCTTTGATTGACTCATCACTTGCAAGCGCGTAATTACCTGTATAGTTCACAGAAGGAATATCATTCATCTCGCTTGCAAACAGCTCCCAGATTGACTGATTGCTAAAGAATTCCACATCCTTTGTGAATGCATCATTTTCATAAATCGTGTTCAGCGTAGGAAACAAACCATTGTCCATCGCCGTTAGCTGTACGTCATCACTAGTAGTAAAGAATTCCATGAAATCGTAAGCCAAATCCTGATTCTTGCTCGCGCTTGTAATCACATAGTTACTTCCACCAAGGTTCGCTGCACGGTTTCCATCTTCTTCAAACGCCGGGAGCTTAAATACTCCCCAGTTACCTTCTGTGTCTTTAGCTTGCTGAGTAATAGAACCGCTCAACCACGCGCCAGAAGGAGCCGTCGCAACATCACCTTGTGCCATTGCACTAATCCACGCGTCCCAACCCACTGTATCTTTAACTAGTCCAGCCTCTTTCATCATTTGTACTTTCTCTGCCGCCATTTTAGATTCTTCAGAAGTGAAGTTCACATTCTTCTCATCATCAAAATAGAATGTTCCTTGCTGCGTCATCATCATACGGTAAAGATCGTCATCACCATTCAAATCAAGACCAAGCATTGCTTTTCCTGTAGCTTCTTTGATCTTTTTCCCCGCTTCAATAAAGTCATCCCATGTCTTAATATCATCGGGATTTACACCAGCTTCTTCAAAGTAATCTGTTCGATAAAAAACGCCCGTTGGACCACCATCAAATGGGAAGCCATACATTGCATCGTCTTTTGAAAGAAGGTCTGTTTTATAAGTAGGAAAGCTATCCTTGCTCTCATCAAACCCCTTATCAGATACATTTACGAACGCATCAGGGAATGTTTCCATATAACCCTCGATACGATCATCCTCGACAAGTACGATATCTGGCAACCCTTTCCCTCCAGCTTGAAGGCCAGTCGTTAATTTCGAATAAACATCTTCACGACCGAGTTCCACAACCTCTAGTTCAAAATCCGGATTTTCTTCTTTAAACTTCTCTGACGCTTCTTCAAGAACGGGAACATTAATGTTCCATGCCCATGCTGTCACCTTTTCACCATTACTATCTCCGTCTCCCGCCGACCCTCCACTTGAGCTATTATCACTAGAACAAGCACCGAGAACTAACATCAGAATAAGCAAGAAACTAACTCGACCAATTACCTTTCTCAAAATAACCCCTCCTGTTTGTTTACTAAAAAACACCGAACAACAAAAATGAAAGCGCATTCATGTTTATAGATTAAGGTACAAAAGGACTATAGTCAAGTAAATATTTACTGATTAATTTACTTTTTGACGGCTATAATCTTTTCATTCTGCCTCATGTATTTTACGTTTTTGTAAAATATTGAAGAAAAGCAAATTTCAAAGATATAAATGCTATAGTATTAAGTGGATTATATTTAATTATTGGAGGAGCTATATGGTATTTAGTAATCTCGTTTTCTTATTTGCTTTTATGCCGATCGTTTTATTTTCTTATTTTTTTGCTAGAAAAAGTTTTCGAAACATCGTACTGCTTATTGCTAGTCTTGTTTTCTACGCATGGGGAGAACCACAGTATGTCTTTCTGATGCTCTTCTCTATTATAATGAACTATGGTTTTGGGAGAGGAATTGACCATTTTCATAATCAGCTCGCAACAAAAAAATTCCTCCTAACGTTATCCATTATCGGTAACATTGCAATTCTTGGTTACTTTAAGTACGCAGGCTTCGTATTATCTAATGTTAATGGCTCCTTTGGGACAAGTTTTGAACTTGGAGAGCTGCCTCTTCCAATTGGAATTTCGTTTTTTACATTCCAGGCGATGAGCTATGTCATTGATATTTATCGAAAAGATGCACCCGTTCAGAAAAATGTTTTCTCACTAGCTCTTTATATCTCTCTTTTCCCACAGCTCGTTGCAGGGCCAATTGTTCGATACAACACCGTTGATCAACAAATTCATTCTCGCTCTATAACTGCTGATAAGGTACACGAAGGAATTAAAAGATTTATTATTGGCTTATCAAAAAAAGTACTGTTAGCTAACAGTTTCGCAGTTGTTGCGGATCAGGCATTTAACACTCCCGCAGGTGAAATGAGCGTGATGATGGCGTGGATTGGTGTTATTGCTTACACACTCCAAATTTACTTTGATTTCTCCGGGTATAGCGACATGGCCATTGGTCTAGGAAAAATGTTTGGCTTTGATTTTCTAGAGAACTTTCGATACCCCTACATATCTAAAAGCATTTCAGAATTCTGGAGAAGATGGCACATTTCTCTTGGGACATGGTTCAAAGATTACGTTTATATCCCACTAGGTGGGAATCGCCATGGAAAGCTTGTACAAGTACGTAATCTTCTAATCGTGTGGACGATTACGGGGTTCTGGCATGGCGCTAGCTGGACGTTTATGGCCTGGGGATTCTACTACGGGGCAATTATCGTAATTGAAAGCCTCGGATTTGGTAAATGGTTAAGTCGCCTATGGTCGCCTCTACAACATATCTATGTCCTACTGCTCGTCATGATCGGCTGGGTCTTTTTCCGCGCTGATAACTTTACGTATTCATTTGAATACTTACAAACGATGTTCGGCTTTAATCAGGCTGCTTTCGTAGATTCAATGTTCCTATTGCAGTGGAATGATAACTGGGTATTATTCCTAGCTGGCGTTATTTTCAGCACACCTTTCATAGCGAATATCGGCAACATTTACAATCGTATAGCGACGAAAGCAAAGGGACTACAGGTCGTCACGCTTTTCTCAGAACCAGCGATTTATATGACGCTAATGATTTTCGCTATGGTTCGATTAGTCAATTCTAGTTACAACCCATTTATTTATTTCAGGTTTTAATGCCAATAAAGGAGCTTTGCTATGATTCAGCGAATTGAAAAGGCAAGGAAATGGATGCTTATTATCTTATTCTTTGCGTTTATCTTTACCGTTTTCTTCTATCTTACAGTTTCAGCAGATATTGAAGTATCTGACGTAGAAAAAAGAGAACTAGCTCAAAACCCTGACCTTTCGATTGAGAATGTTTCGAACGGAGAATACATGAACGATTTTGAATCGTATTTTCTTGATCAGTTTCCCGGTCGAAATATCTGGTTGAAATCATATCTTCAATATCAGCAAATGACGAACAAAACCTATATTTTTGATTACTATGTATCTGACTCGAATTGGATCATCCCAAAACCGAGTTATAGTAAGCCTTCTACCCATATTGATAAGGCAGTTGATAACTTAAACAAATTTGCGGCGACGATGAAGGATGAGGGAAAGGAAGTTTATTTTGCTTCTCTTCCTCATAAAGTGAATACCATCGACATCCTGCCGTCTTATATTGAAGAGGGAACAGGAATAGAAAAGAAAGATTACTTTTTTTCAGAATTTAACCAAAAGAGCATCCCAACAGTTGATGTTGGGAAGGAATTTAAAGAAGAATATACTGATGATGAATTGAAAGAGCGTTACTTTAAGACAGACCATCACTGGAACATGTTTGGGGCGTTTGAAGGCTATCAAAAAGTAGCAGACCTTCTCTCTGAGAATTCAACTTACTATACAAACATGAACGAAGACGACAGCGACTATGAATTAAAGTGTTATAACGACAAGCAATTTATTGGAAGCTATAATAATCAGCTTTATTTAACGGTTGATGCAACAGGTGAAAAGATCTGTCACATGTTACCTAAAGATAATCTATTTGATAACTATCAAATTTCCTGGAACGGCAAAGAGCGTACATTTAAACAGGTCTATGGTACAGACATATTTAGAGATAACGATCCTATCGATTTTGGTGGGCTGTACATGAACAATACAGCTGAAATTACAATCGAGAATCCTGCTGTTCAAAAGGAAAGCCGACTATTGATTCTAAAAGATTCCTACGCAAACCCAATTGCGTTCCACATTGCCCAGCATTTCTCCAATACTACTGTTTATGATATCCGTTATAACGATGATCAGGTTTTAACAGAGTATATGGCGGATAAGGATTTTGATGTAGTCCTGTTCTTGTATAATGACGCCATGCTTCAAGGCGAATCCTTCCGCTTCTCAACACCAATGGAAGACTAAATCGAACGAAATTTTAGTTGAGCAAAATAAATGAAACCAGCTCTCGATGAAGAGAGCTGGTTTTTTGGTCTTTGTTTTGAGGACAACTGTCTTCCCCCCTCACACTTCCGCAGTTACCCCATATACAGACTCATGAAAACGGTGAATCTCAGGTTCAAGTCCATTATCTTTAAAAATCTGCATCATCTTCTCAGAAGAAATTCGCTCATGAAGTGGTGGGCCCATATCCATTTCAATGGCTTCCCATTCAAGTACAAACAATTTACGTCCTGGCTTAATCACTCGCTTAAATTCTTGGAATGTTTTCGTAAGATCAGGCACTTCATGAATCACAAATGCCGCAATCGCTTTGTCAGCGACGTGATCTCTTAGATTAATCTGCTCCAAGCTACTGACAACGTACTCGATATGCCCTGCTAGATTTTCTTCTGAAACACGCTTTTTAAGAAGATCTAGCATCTGCCTTTCAATATCAACCGCATAAACCTTTTCAGCTGCTTCCGACAACGGCAATGTAAAATACCCATTTCCCGCTCCTAAATCAGCTACATGATCAGTTGCCTTTACATCAAGATGAGCGATAACTTGTTCAGGTGAAATAATTTCCTTTCGTTTCGGATCAAGTAGTCGACCCGCATTACCTGGTTTGAATCGTTTACCAGCCACAGCGAGAACCTCCTTAGAATTTCTTTCTAATTCTTCACAACACTACTGGCAGTTATACGTGAGAAACCTTATTTAAACACTAAAACCCGCTCATTGATGAGCGGGCTTTAGTGTCCTCTATAGAAAGACAGCTGTCCTCCGTGGGGGGGGTCAGGTACGCACCTGCCCCCTCTTATACCCATCAGGATTTTCCGACTGCCAGCGCCACGTGTCGCGGCACATTTCTTCAATGCCTTTTTCCGCTTTCCAGCCAAGCTCAGCTTCAGCTTTAGCCGGATCTGCATAGCATTCTCCAATATCGCCAGGACGGCGCGGAGCAATGGAGTACTTCACTTCTTTCCCAGTCGCTTCTTCAAAAGCCTTCACCATCTGAAGCACGCTATACCCATTTCCCGTCCCAAGGTTATACGCTTCTACTCCCGTTGTACCTAAGATATGCTCTAACGCTTTCAAATGCCCGTTAGCCAGATCCTCCACATGGATATAATCACGAACGCCTGTACCATCTGCTGTATCGTAGTCATCTCCAAACACGCTAAGCTTTTCGAGTTTTCCAACCGCAACCTGACTAATATACGGCATGAGGTTATTTGGAATCCCGTTAGGATCTTCTCCAATTCTTCCGCTCACATGAGCTCCGATTGGATTGAAATAGCGAAGAAGGGCAATGCTCCAGTTTGAATCAGAAACATGGAGATCACGAAGAATCTGTTCAATCATGAGCTTCGTTTGACCATACGGATTCGTTGCGCTTAGAGGGGCTTCTTCAGTGATTGGCATAACATCAGGCATACCATAAACGGTTGCAGATGAGCTAAACACAATGTTTCGAACGTTCAATTTCTCCATCACTTCACAAAGAATGAACGTTCCTGTTAAGTTATTATGGTAATAATGAAGTGGCATGGAAACCGATTCGCCAACAGCTTTCAAGCCAGCAAAATGAATGACTGCTTCAATTTCATTTTCTTCAAACACCATTTCTAAAGAAGATCGATCAAGTAGATCCACTTCATAAATCGGAAAATCTCGCTCAGTTAACTCTTTCACACGATCAAGCGATTCCATTTTACTATTCGAAAAGTTATCCACGACAACAATATCAGAACCGTGATTAAGTAACTGAACACACGTATGACTTCCAATATATCCAGCACCGCCTGTTACTAAAATAGCCATTCTTACTCCCCCACTTCTTGTTATGTCACCAAAAAATTCCTTCTCATCATATCACATTCATTCCCATAAATTCAGCGCAAATAATGAAAAAATCGCTCTCTATGAGAGCGATTCTGCTATAGAAGGAAGCAAATCATCTAGACAAGAGTCTGGATTTCTTTCGCTTTCCTTTCTCTTCTGAATCAGCAGCTAAAAGACCTTCCTGCTTCTTCATACCTTCTTCTTTGAAGCGACGCTTTTCTTCCTTCGACCACGATTTGTAATCTTTAATAAAAGCTTCATACTTCGGCATGATATCTTTCATTGCGCCATACTCACGGATCGTGCCATGTTCAAGCCAGATTGCTTTATTACAAAACTTCTTCATCTGGCCGTTTGAATGACTAACAAAGAAAATTGTTTTTCCACGTTCCTTAAACTCGTCCATTTTGACAAGGCACTTATCGGCAAACGTCTTATCACCTACAGAAAGGGCCTCATCGACGATCAGAACATCCGGATCGACGCTAATGGATATAGAAAAACCTAGACGTGATTTCATACCACTGGAATACTTTTTAACAGGCATATCAATAAATTTACCAATATCCGCAAAATCAATAATGTCAGGCTTCATCTTTTCAATAACGTCTTTCTTATATCCCATCATGAGCAGCTTCAATTCAATGTTCTCTCGCCCTGTTAGCTCTTTATTTAAGCCAGCAGAAACGGCGATAAGGGAAACATCACCTTTTACATCAATTTCCCCACTAGTTGGCGGCGTAATATTAGCGACAAGGTTTGAGAACGTTGATTTCCCGGACCCGTTCACTCCGATGATACCAACGACATCACCTTCACCTGCTTCAAAGGTTAAATCACGAATGGCATAGAAATCCTCACCATAGCCACCAGGAAGAAGAATATCCTTGAGCTTATCAGAGTTCTGCCTGTGCATTTTATATTTTTTCGTAATCCCGTTTAATTTAACTGAATAACTCATAAACGACAGTCCTTATTAAATATAGTCTACGAAATGACTCTTGAACTTCATATGCAGGTAGGAACCAATCATCAGTAAGAGCACAACGACAACCCAGTAGTAAAGGGTATATTGAAGCGTCTGATGAACCCAGCCCATGCCGAGAAGTGCATCTCTGTAGCCTTCCACTATATAGTATAGCGGATTAAGTTTCATCCCAATCTGAATAAATCCAGGAAGATCATCAATTGTCCATAAAATTGGTGTTAAATAAAGAAACATCCGAATAAACGACTGAAGCATTTTGTGCACATCTCGAACGATTGTCGATAGCGTCGACGTTATGAGGGAGATGGCAAAAATGAGAATAATTAAAGCGAACATATAATACGGTAGCTGAAGCAAGTGCCAGGATACCCCCTGGCCAGTTAATAACACTGCTGCAAAGTATATACCAAGTAAAATCAAATGTTGATAAAAGACTGACATAATTACATAACTCGGAATCGTACTCATTGGAAAGTTCATTTTGGATACCATTGATATCCTAGTATATATCGACTTTGATCCTTGTATAACAGCAGGGTTAAAGAAGAACCATACAACAAGTCCAGCAGACATCCATAGAACAAATGGGACGCCATCAACCGGGTTCCCGTTTCGTATTCCAAAGCCAAATACAAACCAGTAAATACTCATTTGGAAAAGGGGATTCAGAATCTCCCAAACCATACCAAGATAATTATTGCTATTCGTGCTCTTTACCTGATAAACCGAAAGCCGATTAATTAGGTAAAAGTTGCTAACTTGTTCTTTTAAAACTGCAATCAAAGAATTCATGCTTATTTTGCCTCACTAACAAAAATTTGGTCAACAACCTTTTTGGTAGCAGACCCTCCTTCAAGGTAACAATAAGTGTTATAGAAATCGTTATACTTTTCTTCAAATACGCCAAATCCTTCGTTTTCAAACGTTTGAATGGCGTGTAAAACTTCTTCAGATGTTGTCACTACAGGACCTGGCGCCTCTTTTTCAAGATCAAAGTAAAACCCACGCAATTTATCGCGATATGAAGCAAGATCATAAGCGAAGAAAATAATTGGTCTCCTCAAATTCGCATAATCGAAAAAGACAGACGAATAATCCGTAATTAACACATCAGAAATTAAATAGAGATCATTGACATCGACACCAAGTGATAAATCAAAAACAAATCCTTCATATGGAGAAAGATCAAACTGCTCTGCAATTAAATAATGCATCCTTAATACAATAACATATTCCTCGCCGATTTCACGTCTCAATAAATCAAGATCTAATTTCAGCTCATGCTTATATTTCCCTGGTTGATAAAATTCATCATCTCTCCAGGTTGGTGCATAAAGAACCACTTTTTTATCGGTAGGAATGCTATACTCCACTTTCAAAGCATCGATCTTTTCTTGATGATTTTCAAGATGAAGACGATCATTACGTGGATAACCCGATTCTACCATGTTTTTCTTAAAACCAAATGCTCTCTCAAAAATCTCAGATGAGTATCGATTCGGCGAGATTAAATAATCCCACTTCGCTGCTTCCTTATAGAAATTATCTTTATAGGAGAGCGTGTTTGTTCCAGGCATGAACACTTCTTCCATATCACCTGCAAGCTTCTTAAGCGGCGTTCCATGCCACGTTTGTACATAGACAGTGTGAGATGGCTTAGGAATCCAAAGCGACATCCGACTATTAGTCACCCAATAACGCGCACGCGCCATGAGATAAAACCATCTTAGCGAAAAACGCCTTACAGTAGGTATACCCCTTTTACGAAAAGACTCAGCATGAGATTCTTCAACACTCCAAATCATGTCTAAATCATAGTCGTGCTCTAACAGATATTCGTAGATCGCCCTTGGATTGCAGCTGTACTGCTTGCCAGAAAAGCTCTCAAATATAACAAGCCGCTTGTTTGCTGGAAAACGGCCCAACGCCACAAAAAGAAGTCGACTAAACGCCTTCATTAATGGATATATTTTCAACATTCTCAATAGCTTTTTCATGAAATGGACACCATACTCCCGACTAGTAGTAGATTACCTCTATTCGAAATGCGCTGTCGCTTTGAAAAAACAGGATAGTGCCATATCGCCTTCACCAGCGGCAGTACCCTGTTTCTCTAAAGTCTATCTACATTTCAGCTTTCTCGGGCTCAAACACCCTATTAATTACTTTTCTAGAAGCGTGCCCATCATCAAGATGACAATATTTATCATAGAATGCATTAAAATTGCTTTGATAGGTAGCTTCTATTTTCTCGATATGTTCAATCGCATCTATGACACCGTCCGACGTTTTAAGAAGCGGACCTGGTGCTTCATTCTCAAAATCCATATAGAATCCGCGAAGTGAATCGCGATACTTTTCAATGTCATAAGTGAAAAATAAAATGGGACGACGTAAATTTGCGAAATCAAAGAACACGGATGAATAATCAGTAATCAGAATATCTGATAGTAAATAAAGCTCCGCAATATCTCCGTAGTCAGATAAATTGTATACAAAATCGCTCATTCCAGTCGTATCAATATGCTCTGCAATTAAATAATGCATGCGTAGACCAATAACATATTCGTCACCAAGACGTTCCTGCATTTCGCTAAGGTTCAGCTTTAAATCAAACTTGTATTTCCCCTTACCGTGAAACTCGTCATCCCGCCACGTTGGGGCATAAAGAATGACTTTTTTATCAGAAGGAATACCAAGTTTAGCCTTTATTTCCTGCTGACGTCTAGCCTTTTCTTCATCCTCAAGATAGAGGATATCGTTTCTCGGATAGCCCACATCAAGAACTTCTTTCCCGAACTTAAAGGCTCTTCTGAAAATAGAAGTCGAATAATCATTTGGCGAAACGAGATAGTCCCATTTTTGGGCTTCATTGTAAAAGTTCCGCTTATATTTTTCAGTTGTCGTGCCAGGCATACGTACTTCTTTCATATCAGCTGCCAGTTTTTTGAGCGGTGTGCCATGCCATGTTTGTAAATAAACTGTCTCAGGACGTTTAATCGCAAAGTTTGGCATTCTAGCATTCGATACCCAGTACTTGGCAGTCGCAAGATGGTAATAGTAAGCGGGGCTTAAGCGTCGCACCTGCTTAGGATTCCCCGGTATATCCTTTTTCTTTTTATCATAAACCCATAAATAATCATACTTATGATCGCTTTTTAACAGTTCTTCATAAATGTAGCGAGGGCTATCTGAATACCCCTTACCACCGAAGCTCTCAAGAAGTACTTTTTTCGGTTTCATTGGCATTTTTACGAGAACCGTTCGGTAAAGCTGACGCATGAGTAAGTGTTTCTTCCTCAATGATCTACGCCACTGCCTTAAACGTACACGAAACATCATTGACTTCAGAACAGCTTCTTTTCTCCCCTTTTGCAGAAGACGATGCTCTCTTCGTTCGATGATATTCCGTCTCTTAATCCTTCCAGGTGCTACTAAAGAGAGACTGTTCTTTAAAGCAGTGAAATGATCAAATAAAACGTTAGAGTCCTTCACGGCTTTATTTGTAATGCTCTTTGAATAATAATTTAACAAGAGAAGGTCCAAATAGCGACTAATGCTTTTCGTATCAGCGTACGACATCTTCATTTTATGATACACATAAAATAAATCAGGCAACTTCTCCTCTACAGAATGTAGCATGAGAGTTGGCTGGTCGATCGGATCATAGCATTCCCCTTTTAAATAAGTGGGAACACCTGTAATCATCGGAATCTCCTCTGTATTTACTATTGCTGGAATGGAGAAGGTAAGGTCCGTGTAAAAGGTAGCTTGTTCATCAAAACGAAGCTCATGAACGTCCACAAAGTCTTTGCGTAGCAACAAGTTAGTAGCACTCCTACGACGAAGTGCTTTAATTTTTCTTCCACCACTTAATCTACGCAAATAGTAGGAATCTTCTCCAATTTCCATTGGAATAGCAATTTTTCCAGCTTTGAAAATAGAACCACCAATAAAGTTTTCTTCTCCTATGTTGTTTAGGAGAAGCTCTAGTGTGTATGGCGCCAGGTAATCGTCACCGTCAACAAAATAGATAAACTCGCTTGAAGCGTACTCGATCCCCATGTTGCGCGCTTTTGAGACACCAACATTTTTATCTAGATGATAGCAAGTCATTCTCGAATCGCTGTAACGCTCAATAATTCCCTTACTATTATCAGTTGATGCATCGTTAATCAGAATAATTTCTATATCCTGAAAAGTTTGCTGCAATAGGGAATCAAGGCATTTTTCGATATAGTCTTCTTTATTATAAACGGTTACTACTACACTAATTTGTCCCATAACAATTCCTAGCACCTCAACTATTTATTCTTTCTTTCTACAATTGCTTATCCGTTAGATACAAGTAGCTCTTTCTTGATTTTCGATGTCGAAATCCCCGCTGTGCGAGGAAGATAAATGACTTCACAATGATCTTTCAAGAAATCAAACTTCCCTTCCCAATCATCACCCATCACAAAGATGTCTACATCGTGATTTTTTACGTCATCTACTTTTTGCTCCCAATGTTCTTCTGGAATTACTTCATCAACATAGCGAATAGCTTCTAATATCATTTTGCGATTTTCATAGCTATGATATGCTTTTTTATTTTTAATTTCATTAAATTCATCTGTTGAAATAGCTACAATAAGATAATCGCCAAGATCTTTTGCTCTCTTCAATATATTAATGTGGCCCCAATGCAATAAATCAAATGTACCGTAAGTCAAAACCTTCTTCATTTCGACCCCTCCAGTTAGTAGTGTTTAATAATTTTCACGAGACGTGAATTAACATACAATTTACAATCTTTAATAACACTTAACATCACGCGAGTTCATTATGATTTATAATGGATTTATATTGAATATTAGCTTTTATCAAATGAACGTGATGTAATGAAGACCCGTAGGCCTGTCTTTAATACAAGCATGGCAAGGAAAAAGGATATATAGTAAAGTAGCAGATCTACTCCTGTTAGTTGTTCAACAATGATGATGACAACAACAGCTACAAAGAAACCAGGTAGACCGAGCAGAACAGCTACAATATCAAAGAATAATGATCCATCTCGAATTGAATTAACAGGATCTTGAGTCGTTGATTGTGACATCGTCAGCTTCGTTAATTGATAAGCAATCGGAACGAGTAATGCCATAATAATTGCAACAAACGTTGCATAAACAAGAACCATTTCGAGTATACTAACTTCTAGCATTCCAGCCTGTCTTAATACCGTTAAAACCATCGATAAAAAGACAGGTAGCGCAGCTGCTTGGATAATAATATCGATATAATAACCTTTCGACGACGTTTGCTTCGTAATGCGAGCAACTTCACCATCTACACAATCAAGTAAATAACCGATATTGTAAAAGAGCGCTGCAAGTATAATGGATAGTGGTGTAGCAATCACAAGTGATAAGCCTGATATGAGAATGAAGAATACACTCATCCAGCTTATCGTATTTGGTTTTATACGCATTTTACAAAAAAGAATTGTAAGGTAAATCGAAATTCGACGCAGTACGTACCATGACCACAGGTCTTCTTTGTAACTTAAGGTTTGAGACTGCTTACGATATGCAAGGATCGTCTCATTATCAAGAAATGTGGTCGGTAGTAATTCTTGCCCATTTTTCATGACCGGTCTTCACCTTCCAGTATTGTTTGCTAAAGTATCCGCCTACTAGTCCAAGTCCTCTCGTAAAGTGAAGCAAAAAGAACTGCATCACAGTTGGGAAATAAGCGCGGAAACCATGTTTTTTAATAACTCCTAGCGAAGAAATGCCGATCATCATCATATAAATAGTAACGATCGTGATTAAGCTAATTAGAAACGCATTGTTAAAAAGCGCTCCAATTCCAAGACCTGTTCCAGTTAGAAATGCCATTAACGGAGCAAGCTGTCGGAATCTCATCACACCTCGAGTACTTCTTGATGCAATAATACCCCATTTTCCATCTGCATAGGATTTCTGAACAAATGCTTTCAGACTATCTCTTGCGTAGTAAGTGGAAGCAATTTCGCTTGATAAATAAAACTTGCCACCCTGATTCCGTACTCTCGCATGAAATTCAATATCTTCACTTCTTCTTAAGTTTTCGTTGAATAATCCGGCTTTCTGGAACACTTCACGTTTGTAAGCGCCATATGGCACGGTATCTACTCGCCCTTCCCATTTGCTAGAGCTTTTAGTGATGCGGAACATAGAGTTCCCAACGCCCATAGGATGCGAATAAACATAAGCATTAATCGTTCCCCAGAACCCTTTTCCTTCTGTTCGAATGACTCCACCAACGCAGTCCATATCAGGCTGACGCTGAGTTAAGTCGTAATAACTCGTAAGGAAATTAGTTGGAATCATAGTATGACCATCTACTCGTAGAATGTATTGCCCTTTCGCATTTTGAATGGCAAGATTCCATCCTGTCGGCAACGTCTCTTTCGGATTTTCAAACAACCGTATTCTTCCCGGGTTCTTACTACTAACATCTTCTATAATATCCTTCGTTCGATCGGACGACATTCCATCTACTACTAGAATTTCATATGAATCTTGAGGAAACTCCTGTTGCAAGACACCTTCCAGCAACTTTCGTATATACCTCTCTTCATTCTTCACGACGAGAAGCACGGAAAAGAACAATTCTTTCATTTCTTTTCATCCCTTCACAACTTCGCCTTATCTCTCTTTTAATCTAAGAGACTTACATAAACCTTTTCAATCTAATATTTAAGTATACATGATACAGGTTAAAGAATCATTGTAAAAATAAGGGAAAAGTAATTTATTTTCTTTCAATTGTGTGAACAATCATTGGCCATTGCTGTCGTTTTCTAAGAATAAACAAAGACCTATCGCAGAAAAGCGAGTTTAAAATGAGCGGTATTTTAATATTTCATAATGGATTCACGTTTTAATTAACATACTGACATCCTTCGTCGCTCTCATTAAGATTGTGGCCCTACGATCACTTGTAATAAATGGATGCTTAGTTAGAATCACGTACTTTAGTGACCTATGCAATCTAAATCCGACACATACTTTTTGATTGCTATGGGAATAGGAGATTCTATCATTGAAAAAATGATCCATTTTATACTTAAACAGACTTATACATAGTTAACCTTCATTACCCTTTTAGATGTCATTAAAAACAATGAAGATATGAGAAGCAAAGGGCAATAAAAGCAAACAAGACCCAATAAACACAAAAAAAGCGTTATTTCGTTATGCTTTATCATAACATTACCCAAATGAGAAGGATACCGACTATCGCTGTCGAAAAATCTGTTATGGAAGCGAACGACAATGAAGAATGGCTTCTTATTTGTAAAGCTATGTTAGCATTATTGTTGATTCTCGATTTTAGTTTAATTCGAGTGAAGTCTTCCTTTCGTCATGTCTCTTCATTATGAAAATGCAGGAAAATAGTCATGATATATGTTAATATTAGTAAGCACTTATTGGGATTTTGAAAACAATTAGTTACTGGGAGGATTCAACATGAGAGTTAGAAAGGCGATTATACCTGCCGCTGGTCTTGGAACAAGGTTCTTACCAGCAACTAAGGCACAGCCAAAAGAAATGTTACCAATCGTGGACAAGCCAACGATTCAATATATTGTAGAAGAGGCTGTCGCTGCTGGAATTGAAGACATTATCATCGTTAGCGGTCGCGGAAAGCGTGCTATTGAAGATCATTTCGATAAATCATATGAGCTTGAGGAAACGCTAATCAAGAAGCAAAAAGACAAGATGTTAAAAGAAGTACAACAAATTTCTAATCTCGCTAACATTCACTACATTCGCCAAAAAGAACCTAAAGGGCTTGGTCATGCCATTAATTGTGCTAGCCGTTTTATCGGCAATGAACCTTTCGCTGTTCTCCTTGGTGATGACATTGTAAAATCAGATCAACCATGTATCGGCCAGCTAATGGATAGCTACAATCGTTATCGCACTTCAATCGTAGGTGTTCAACAAGTGGCTGACGATGCTGTTTCTAAATACGGAATCATCTCTCCTAAGGGAGAACAAATTGACAACGGCATTATTCCAATTAAGTCACTCGTTGAGAAACCATCCCTTGAAGAGGCACCTTCTAATTATGCCATTCTTGGACGCTACATCTTAACACCTGAAATCTTCTCTATTCTTGAGAACCTACCTAAAGGAGCAGGCGGAGAAATTCAGCTTACAGATGCGATCAAGGTGCTAAATGAGCAGCAAGCAGTCTTTGCTCATGAGTTCGAAGGTCAACGTTATGACGTTGGTGATAAATTTGGATTTATAAAAGCAACAGTTGATTTTGCCCTTAATCGTCCAGACCTTCAAAAAGATGTGATGAACTATTTAAAACAAGTTGTGGATCAAGAACTCACAACAAAAAAATAAATAAGTAAGATAAAAACCGCACTCCTCCCATGATAGAGGAATGCGGTTTTTATTATTTGATTTTCTCTAGCTGTGTCTCTGCAAATTCGCCAACAACCGGTAGCTTATACATCTTTCCCTGATAAGCTTTTACCATTAAGACGATCCAAACAATTAAGCTTAGGGGTGGCAATATAAGAAGAGAGACAAGCGATCCTATAATTGGAATCACATTCATAACAAGACTTGCGACAAATAATGTTCCGAACACAACGATCGACTGCATGGCATGAAAACGCACAAACTTGTTTTCCTTTTCAATCAACAAGAAAATAATACCAGTCACGAACCCCAGCACATAGGTCAACAGTCCTGCGACATTTTCCTCCATACCACTCGATGTTTTGCGAGGGGTTTGGCCCATTTTTTCAGGGTTATTCCCTGTTTCCACTGCGACACCTCCCTTATTTTGTAAATTCTGAATATTGTATAAATTAATTTTATCAAAAGCAGGAATTAGAGGGTAGTATACGAAAGTATACTACTTAGACAAAAATCGAGTACTTTTTCAGTGGAGTGTGATAAGGATGAACCTTCCAGATAACCCCAATCAAGAACAAATTCAGTCGAAGGCTTTTCCGTTTAATATTACGAGAGAAAAAGAGTTAACCGTATTTTCTCGTTTGCTAGATGAAAACGGGAGCAGCATTCTATCCGTATATGGACAGCCCGGGACAGGAAAAAGTGAGCTAATGACGCATTATCAAAAGGAAGCGTCAGACAGAGATATTGTTTTCTACCTTGTAAACGCTCAGTATTCAAAGGCTGAACCATCCGCTTTTCTTCAATTACTATTGGCGCAAATGGGAGCATCTAACCTATACATTTCGCCTCTTGAAGCAATTAATATGCACATCCAACATCTTGAACAACAAGGAATTCGTTTCGTCATAGCCATTGACTCATATGAACGCTTTGAAAAATTAGACGAATGGTTCAGGCAATCTTTCCTTCCATCTCTTCCCTCTTCAAGCATTCTCATTTTTTGCGGGCGCAAAAAGCTCAGGGAATCCTGGAGGGCATCGATCTGGTATCCTTTCATTACTTCCATTGAATTAAAAGGTTTCAGCATCGGACAGTATGATTCTGCCTTTCGCACTTTAAAACCAGAGCTCACTAAGTTAGCCTGGCAATTTTCAAGTGGTAATCCCTATGCATTATCACTTTGCGTTCAGAAACTAAACGAGACGCAGGAATGGAATGAGAAGGATGAGCAGAAAATTTATAGAACCGTCGTCCAAGAATGGCTAAGTGAACTTGAAGATGATCTCCTCCTTCCCTACATAGAAGTGGCGTCGATTGGTCACTACATTCAACAGGAAAAACTTGAAGTAATGCTGGATCAAACGATCTCGCGAAAAGATTTTGAAGCACTCGTATCCCTTTCCTTTTTTGAAGAAACAGAGTCAGGATGGCAGCTCAACACTCTTTTTCAACGGGCAATGAGAGACGATCTACGTAGAAGAAAACCCACGTATTATTATCAATTATGGAAACGTGCCCTGCTCTATTGTCGATCCTTTTTTAAGCACGACCGTGTCATGGATTCCACCGAAATCAGCGAATTCTTCTACTTACTTGGTGAACCAATGATGCGTGCTTCTTTATTTGATCACGACACGCTCTCTACCTATAGCATGACTTCTGCTAGCTCAGACGATTGGGACGAGGTCCTTCCTTATTTGAAAAGCCATTCCACGATGAATGACGCCGGGGAAGCCTCGTTCGTTAATGATCGAAGTACCAAGGTTTTTTATCAACGTGCTCCAAAGAGCGGTGATAAAGATTCCGCTTATATAACGAAGGAAATGATTGAGTCTGTAGGGATTCAGCATGTGAAACTGCTACGTCACCGTGGTGGAAAAGTTATTGGAATTGCTTTTCTTATTCCAATCCAGTCCAGCACGCTTAAGAAGCTACAGCAAAGCCCTGTTACAAGAAGTTATTTTAAGAGGCTGTCTTCTGCAGATGAAAAACGTATTTTGTCTCAAGATAAGCCAGCAGGATGGGTCATTCGATACCTCGGTGTAAAAAATGTGAACCAAATGGAAGATCGCCAGGCACTTTTGTATCATCTTCTGCCTCTTGTTCTAACTGAAGGAATTCTCGTTGCATCGACACCACTTCCTTTTTATCAAGATTTATTAGAACAGTTCCGTTTCAGCGAAGTACACGAAGCAATGCATTTTGACTATGGTCCTGGCCGACCTTCCAAGACTTATGAACTTGATTTAAGAAACGCTCGTCTTTCCCAGTACCTTGAAACATTCGCACAGACGCTCGGCGTAAATCTAACGGAAACACCGCACCATCCATTTCAATTTACCCCGCGTGAAGAAGAGGTTGTTACACTCGTCATCCAAGGATACTCAAATGCTAATCTTGCTGCTGAACTCTCCTTAAGCGAAGTGACTATCAAAAAACATTTAAGTCGAATTTATGAGAAAACTGGTGTAAAGAACCGCACGCAGCTAACGCGTATTATGCTTGAGAGGAAATAATGGAGGATTGGGGGGGGGGGGGCAGGTCCGCACCTGACCCCCCAATCCTTTAAAGAGGTGAAGCGATGAATGGATGAAACAAAAATTTATCTTGTACGCCATGCTCATTCTTCTTATACACCTGATGAATACGGACGAGGATTATCACCTAAAGGTAACAGGGATGAAAAGAGCCTTACACATCTAATGAAAGAAAAACAAATTGATGTTGTGCTTTCTAGCCCTTATAATCGAGCGATTCATACAGTTGAAGGCATCGCAAAACATCACTTGATAGACATTCAAGTTATAGAAGCATTTAAAGAGCGAACACTCGCCGGGCAACCTGTTGAGGATTTCCAATCCGCAATCAAGGCTGTTTGGCAAGATGAAACGTTTAGCTACCTTGGTGGTGAATCCAACGAATTCGCTCGTAGCCGAGGAGTGAGCGCTCTTCAAAACGTACTTAAAACCTACAAAGGAAAAAGCGTAGTGATCGGTACTCACGGGAATTTAATGGTTCTCCTGATGAGTCATTTCGATAATCAGTACGATAGACACTTTTGGGAGAATCTCGATATGCCTGATGTGTATTGCCTCACCTTTCAAGGAGAAGAGTTAATGAAGGTCGAGCGTATTTGGGAAAGAACAGCATAAAAAATGACGGCCCTTTAGCGCCGTCATTTTTTATGCTGTTCAAGAGTGCGGTTTACTTTCTTGCGAAGAACTTGAACCCTCGATATGTCTCGATTTAAAGAACCTTATTCTAAAACCCCCTCTTTCTTTAACTTCTCCTCTACGCTAGCGAAAATGTTTCGATTCCCTTCATTTTCAGGACCTTTACCATGAAAATCTTCACTACAGTGTGACTGTGTTAAATAAAAAGCATTATAAAGGAGGCGGCGATCTTCTATAGTGATCCCGCTATTTGGGAACAAATACGTACAGCTTGTATCAATTTCAGTACGCTTGTCTTTTTGATCCACATAATAGAATTCATCCGTTACTGCCCCGTATTTCATATCTTCCGTTGAAGTTAAATACATACCGTCTTCGCTATAGGGAATAACCGTAAAGCCTTTTTCTTGTTTTAATTTTGGAGCGCCTTCCACGTTGTAAATCACGATCAATTTCCCCTCAAACCCTTCAGGAACTAAATGAACGGTATCTGTTTTTTCATGATGAACGGTAGTAGCCTTAGACGAACATGAAGCGGCCATCAACATTATCAAAACCACGATGAGTAATCTGATCGCATACATACGCTTCTCCCCCTGACCGTTTGTACCTTTATCTTTTTCGACGGTGATGGTTGCACTTCCTTCACATGGAAAAATTCCTAACAACAAGCTGACTGGGTTTTGACGATGCACTATGTCAATCGAGTTATTCTTCTCATAAAAAAAGCCCGCCTTCTTTGGAAAGCGGGCTTCATCCGTTAGTTAAACGGCAATATCTTTTTCAACAGCATTTGAATCATTGAACTTATCGTGGTTCAACTTGCCAAGAATTCGTGATGTTAGTGTACCTGAAGTCATCGCACCATTCACATTTAACGCCGTCCGCCCCATATCAATGAGTGGCTCAACAGAAATGAGAAGACCGGCTAAGTAAACGGGTAGGTTCATAGAAGAAAGAACGATTAACGCAGCAAATGTCGCTCCGCCTCCGACTCCAGCCACACCAAACGAACTAATACCAACGATTAAGACAAGTTGGATTAAAAATCCAGGACTGAGCGGATCAATACCTACCGTTGGCGCAATCATAACTGCGAGCATCGCTGGATAAATACCAGCGCAACCATTTTGGCCAATCGTTGCACCAAAGGATGCAGACATGTTCGCTGTTCCTTCATCAACACCAAGGCTATTTTTCTGAGCGGAAATATTCAAAGGAATTGTCCCTGCACTTGAACGAGAAGTGAAGGCAAACGTAAGAACAGGTAATACCTTCTTCAAATATGTTAGTGGATTTAATCCACCTGTCGCAACCAAAATCAAATGAATGATAAACATCACAAGCAGTGCTAAATAGGATGCAAGAACGAATTTCCCGAGTTCGAGAATACCGCCTACGTTCGTTTGAGCGACGGTAGTTGCCATCAAGCCCATAATCCCGAATGGAGTTAACCGAAGAACTAGTGTGACGATTCTCATAACGATCGCATAGACAGCGTTCACACCTTTCGTGAAGACGGCTGCTTGCTCTGGATTTTTACGACGTACACCTAGTGCCGCGATTCCGACAATAGCTGAGAATATAACAACGGCAATCGTTGAGGTCGGGCGAGCTCCTGTCATATCTTCAAACGGATTTGCAGGAATAAACGCAAGAATTTTGTCTGGCGTACTCATATCTTTCACACTACCAAGCGTTTCTTCTAGATAGCTTCCACGATCCTGTTCCGCTTGCCCTGCCTCAATTTGCTCTGCATTTAAATCAAAGACGAGCGAGCTACCTACACCAACGATCGCTGCAACCATTGCGGTTGATACAAGAATTCCAATAATCCACCCTGACATTTTGCCAAGCTCTGAAGTCTTCTCAAGATTCGTAATCGATTGAATGATCGAAACCATAACAAGTGGTATCACGATCATCATTAGAAGGCGTACATATCCGCTCCCTACAATGCTATACCAATCTGATGTTTGACTCACAATCTCTGAGCTAGCTCCGAAGACAGCTTGCAAGTAAACACCTAACACAACCCCAAATCCTAAACCAGCAAACACACGTTTACTAAAAGACACATGCTTCTGCTGCATCTTAATTAAAACACCAATAAGAACAAGTAAAATGGCAATATTCACAATGACTAAAAATGTATCCACGCTATTTCCCCCTTTTATTTTCTCTATAAAACCAAAACTTTATAATCCTTATAAGTTTAGTCGGCATTAATCTAAAATACTACCAATTTGTGGCACTGTCAAGCGCTGGTGCCTGTCACTTCCCGCTATTTGTCGAATGGAGGAAAAGGCTTATGAAATCTCCATCTTAAGGATGAGTTGAAAACCGAACTGGTGACTGGTTTATTTGATACGCATACGGCGTAGACTGTAATTAACAAAGAAAGAGAGACACAAGGAGGTGCTGGACATGGAGAACATTTACGTTCTTGAACAGGAAATTATTAATAGGCGCTAAATAATACATTCGTTGAATCAGAGGGGGAACATTTCAATGATTTTATTACTGATCAAGAACTATTTTCAGCCTGGTGCTGGCCAACAATGTCAATGGAAGGAACATCGCAACCGCCATCTTGATCTGCTCGCAAAATCCATCTATCATATTTAGCCCCCTGGACGTTGAATCGTAACTTCCAGGGGACTTTTTTCTCGCTAGATATGCCTCTAATCAGCTTAATGTAACTTGTAATGCTTCTAAACCAAGAATCGCTTCAACTACATCATTTTTCGTCACATGACCTGAAGGGAAATGAATAGACTCCCCATCTCTCGTAGCGTATTCTGCGATGACTTGACCTATGCTCTCCACATTTGTTGGTTCAATGCCAATTGACTCTAACGAGAGGGGCAAACCAATTTCTTTATAATAGGCAAATAAACCTCTCACCTCTTCCCACTCACCTTCTAGTACAAGTTGCACAAGTATGCCATAAGCTACTTTCTCACCGTGAAGAAACGAATGAGCTTCAGATACATGTGTTAATCCGTTATGAATGGAGTGTGCCGCTGCAATCCGACCATAGCGATCTCCAAGACCTCCTACCATCCCTCCTGATAAAAGATTTGTTTCAATCACCCGAATAAACGCATCACTCAAACGACCCTTCTGTTGATCCTTAACCGCTTTTTCACCATCTGCCACAAGGACATCACGGCAGCTTCTTGCTACTTCATACGCTAGTTTTACTGGGATTGGCGTCGAAGGCAGTTCCTCAATGAGTGCTCTCGCTTCATACCATTTGGCCAGCGTATCACCAATCCCCGCTTTCAAATAAGCGATTGGTGCCTGCACAAGAATTTCAGGTTCTACAAGAACAAGATATGTACTTCTTGGAAAAATAGTATACGTAATAAATTCTCCCTCATCTGAATACTTCACACTAAGCGGCGTCGTTGCAGCACAAGTAGACGCAAGAGTTGGCACAAGAGCCACATCTTTGTTCACTTCATTACCAACCGCTTTCGCTACATCCAGAACTTTTCCGCCGCCTACCCCAAGTATCAAATCGGCACCGTGAATTTTGGCTAATTCTGATTGCCTTGCAATTTCAGTTTCTGAACATTCACCACTGTACGTAGAATAAGCTACATGAAAGGCAGATAGATCCGGGAAATAATCTTGAGCCGCTGCCCACGATTGATGGCCAGAAATCACAAATACTTTTTGGAACTGCCCTTCTTGAAGTAACCGTGGTAATTCTTGAAGGATACCTGATCGACACTCATAATGTCCTGGCGTTGCTCTTACCTGAATTGATTCCATCTTTTCTTCCTCCTAAATCTGATGAACAAACTGATCATGAAGTTCATTTATTGAAGACACACCTGCTAATGACAATGAAATAAAAAGATCTTCCTTTAACTGTTGAATAACTTGTCGTACACCCGTTTCGCCATCTACAGCAAGTCCATAAAGATAAGGACGACCAATTAATACAGCATCTGCACCGAGCGCAAGTACTTTGACAATGTCAGATCCACGCCTAATGCCACTATCAAATAAAATCGTTAGCTCATTTCCTACTTCTTTTTTAATAGAAGGAAGTGCATCCAGCGAAGCAATACATCCATCAAGCTGTCGCCCACCATGATTAGAAACGACGATTCCTTCGATGCCATAATCAGCAGCTGTCCTCGCATCTTCTGCACTCACAATTCCTTTTAAGTAAATCGGAAGTGACGTGATCTTCTGTAAATACGCGATGTTATCCCAACTAAGAGATGGTTTGTAAAATACCTTCTTCATTTCATCTAAAAAGGTTGCGTTGTCTATTAAGCTCATTCGTTCACAGAACACTGGATCAGCTTCATAATTTGCGATGCCCTTACCGAGCAGAAATGGAGAATACCGATTTTCTCGATCCCTCTCACGATAGCCAAGCATTACCGTATCAATAGTAATCACAATCGCAGAATACCCTGCCTTCTCCGCTCGCTCGACAAGACTTTTAGCGAGCGCTGGATCATTCGGATAATACAATTGAAACCATCTCGGTCCATTACTTTCCGAAGCAATCTCTTCCATTGAATAAGACGAAACCGTACTTGAAAGAAAAGGGAGATTTTCCTTTGCAGCGGCTCGAGCTGTAGCAAGTTCCCCCTCTTCGTGAACAATGCCCTGCATTCCGATTGGCGCTAACATAATTGGGGCATCGTATTCGCATCCATTCAAAAGTACTTTCGTCGAAAGGGTAGATACGTCGCTTAAAAAACGAGGAACGATTTTCCACTTCTCAAACGCCTTGCGATTTGTCCGAAGCGTTTCCTCTGCTCCTGCTCCACTTTGTGCATAATCAAAAACTTCCTTAGCCATCTTTTGTTTCGCAACTTCTTCAAGCCGCTCAAACTGAACAGGAAAAGGCTCAGCAGATACTGTCATCACCAGTCAACCTCCTTTAACTTAATCCTTCTTCAAACGAGCGGAGAGAACATTCCCGAACGATTGGAGTCCCTGAACAAGGACAATAAGGAGAAATACCGTAACGTACATCACATCGACTTCATATCGCAAATGACCGTATCGATAAGCGAGATCACCAAGTCCACCTGCTCCAACGAGCCCAGCCATTGCCGTTGCCCCAATCAGTCCAATTGTCGCAATCGTTAATCCAAGAACGATCGATGAACGAGACTCCCTTACAAGAACATGCCAGATAATGTGTCTCGTTTTTACCCCCATTGCTTCATAGGCTTCTACTACTCCACGATCGACCTCAAGAAGAGCAGACTCCATCAACCTTGCGATATACGGCGCCGTAAAGACAACGAGCGGCACAATCACACCTTTTACTCCAATAGTTGTACCTGCAATCATTTTTGTAAAAGGTAAGATGAAAAACAGTAAAATGATAAATGGAATCGACCTGATCACGTTTATAGCCGCATTTAATATACGGAAAAGAACTTTATTTTCTAATGCTTTTTCAGGTCTAGTTAAAACAAGTAGCACACCAAGCGGGAGGCCAATCAACACTGAAATCAGTAGTGAGATCCCAACCATTTGAAATGTTTCAATAATCGCGTTCCAAATGTCTGCACCCCAAAGATCAATAAACTCCGATACCTTAGCTGACATGAGCTTCCACCTCCTGAACATAGCCTTCTACTACGACACCACTTTCCTCTAAAAAGGCAACGGCCCGAGCCGTCTCTTCCGCTTCCCCATCTAAATGAACGACTAGCCTACCAAAAGGCTGATCCTTCAGTTGTGTAATGTTCCCTGCTAAAATGGACGGGTACACGTCGAACTTCTTACTAACAAGCGCAAGAGCGGGACTACCTGATTTCTCCCCAATAAATGATAGATTCACGATCTGACCACGCTCTTTCAATCGCGACACAAGCGACTCTGGAAGCTCATCCTGAAATAACGACTGAACAAATCGTTTGGCCGTCGTTGTAGTAGGCTTACTAAAGATATCGATCACTCGCCCCTGTTCAATCACCTTCCCGTTCTCCATCACAGCCACTTCATGACATATTTTCTGGACAACATGCATTTCATGCGTAATGAGTAAAATCGTGATTCCAAAATCACGATTGATTTGTTCCAATAAAGATAGGATTGATTCTGTCGTATCTGGGTCAAGGGCACTCGTTGCCTCATCGCATAAAAGCACTTCAGGTTCATGAGCAAGCGCACGGGCAATCGCCACACGCTGCTTCTGACCACCTGATAGCTGGGAAGGATAAGCATCCCGCTTATCTGATAACCCAACGATACCTAAATATTTATCAACTCGCGCTTCAATCTCTTTTTTACGAAGGCCCGTAAGCTTCAGCGGGATGGCAATGTTTTGATACACGGTGCCTGTTTTCAACAAATTAAAAGACTGAAAAATCATCCCAATACGCTGTCTTGTTTTTTGAAGCTTTCCAGTAGACAAAGAAGTGAGCTCAATGTCATTGATAAATACCTTTCCATCTGTCGGTCGCTCCAGAAGATTCACCATTCGGACAAGCGTGCTCTTTCCTGCACCACTATAACCGATGACGCCATAGATGCTTCCTTTCTCAACTTCTATGGAAACATCATCAACCGCCTTCGTAATCCTCTCACCGCTTTTATACGTTTTCGTTATATTTTCTAATCGAATCATCGTGCTCACTCCTCTTTCGAATTACCAGGATGCAACTACAGAACCGTTAAATTCGTCCTGGATAAATTGCTTCACTTCATCTGATTGATAGTAGTTCACTAGCTTTTGAATACGTTCATCATCTTTGTTCTCTGTTTGTGTTGCAATCACGTTCACCCATGGGGAATCTTCTGGTTCCATTTCAAGCGAATCTTCTTTCGGTACGCGTCCACTTTCCATTGCAAAGTTCGTATTAATTGCTGCAATCGCAAGCTCACCGAGCTGTCTTGGAATTTGTGAAGCTTCTAATGGAACAAACTCGAGATTGTAAGGATTCTTCTCAATGTCTTTGATCGTTGCTTTAACACCAACGCCATCTTTCAACTCAATAATGCCAGCTTGCTCAAACAACATTAGCGCTCTCGGTTCGCCTGTTGAATGGTTAGGTAAGCCAACTTTGTCGCCTTCTTGCAATTCATCAAGACTCTTATATTTGTCAGAATAAATTCCCATTGGAAAAGTAATCGTAGTTGCTACCTTGGAAAGATCGAGTCCTCTTTCTTTTACATAATCATTCAAATAAGGTTCGTGCTGAAATACGTTCGCATCCAATTCTCCTTCATCAAGGGCTGTATTTGGCATCACATAATCATTAAACGCAATCACTTCAATCTCAAATCCGTCTTCCGCTGCGAGTTCCTTCACCTTATTCATCACATCTTCATGCGGACCAGCCGTTACCCCTACCTTCAGTGGGTCATCTTCTGAACCCCCAGAAGCCTCATTCCCTGAACAACCTGCCAAAAAGACTAAAATAAGTGCACCAAATAGATACAATGATTTCTTCATTTCTCAATCTCCTTTAAAATTCATATAGTAATGTAAAGCGTTTTAGCACTAAAACATAAAAGCGAAAAAGTACTTCGACCTGCTAAAATCCCCTCCCAATAAAAAAACTCCCTCTGTAAAGTACAGAGAGAGTAGTATCATTTCATCATTATCAGCAGTGCTGAACTCTCTCTCATCTTTCAAACGATTGCTCGTTTGCTGGAATTAGCACCTTTCTCACGAACTGAGATGGTTGCTGGGCGTCACAGGGCCAGTCCCTCTGCCACTCTTGATAAGAGTTTTCAATATTATTTAACTATTTTCAATAGTATAGTATCTTTCTCGAAGGGCGTCAAGGGAAGATCTCAAAAAGTGCCTGTCACCGCCCGATATTTGTCGAAAGATTTCTTATTGCCTTCCTTCTAGGTAATTGTCGAACCAGTTTCCTAGATGCTTAAGTCGTTCCACTCGTAGTTCTGGATGACCGCTTCTTGATAAATTATGATCAGAATCTGGGAATCTTACAAACATCGTTTCCTTCCCACGATGCTTTAAAGCCACATATAACTGCTCTCCTTGCTCAATAGGGCACCTATAATCATTTTCGCTATGAAGAATTAAAAGTGGGGTTTCGATTTGGTCCACATACTTAAGCGGTGAATGATGCCATAGCTTAGCAGGGTTTTCATCTAAATCACTTCCAACTTCCCACTTTGTGAAAAAGTATCCGATGTCACTAACACCATAGAAACTTTGCCAATTCGAAATGGAGCGCTGGGTAACCGCTGCTTTAAATCGATCGGTTTTCCCAACAATCCAGTTCGTCATAAAGCCACCGTAGCTGCCTCCCGTCACGAAAAGTTGAGCTTCATCAATAAAGGAATACTTGTCCAACGCGACATCAACACCCGCCATCAAATCCTCATAATCACCCCCACCATAATCTCCTCGGCAGCCATTTACAAACTCTTGTCCATAACCCTGACTACCACGTGGATTCGTATAAAGGACAACATATCCTTTTGCTGCAAGAAGCTGAAATTCGTGCATAAATGAATTACCATACATCATATGCGGTCCACCGTGAATTTCAAGAATAAGGGGATGTCCCTGATCTTCCTTAAAATCCTTTGGCTTCATGAGCCAGCCCTGAATCTCCAAACCGTCTTTCCCAGCGTATGTAAACATTTCTGGTTTGGAGAGATCCAAGCTTTCGAGAACATCAGCATTTGATTGAGACAAACACTGTTCATTTACTCGATCTCCATGAAACGTAAGCGTATAAATATCGCCAATGTTAAGTGGATCACTAATCGCAATAGCCGCTTCTTTCGCGCCTGGCAAGTAGTGAAATGCGTAATGGTGCCTGTCACCACCCGTTATTTGTCGAACCGTGCAATCTTCTCCGACAAAATAAACACCAGTGTTTCCTTCTTTACTAGCAAGAAAATAGAGTCCATCTCCATTTTGGCTCCACATCGCACCAGGAGAAGCGCCTCCCCAGTGCATATCTGAAATCAATACATCCGAACACTCTAAATCCACATCCTCTGTTAAACAAGTAAACTCTTTTTTCGCTATATCAACAGTCCAGATTTTATTTAACGTAGCTCCTTCATGCTCAAAATTATGGCCAATGAATGAAAGCTTCTTCCCATCTAGTGACCAATTCGGTGTGCTAAAACTCCCACCTTCACGATTTAACTGCTCAGGCTCTGATCCTTCATTCAGACCCTGAATAAAGATGTCGGCTCGCATGTAGGACCCCTGTTCTTCACATCGATCTCTCACATATACAATGGATTGTCCATCCGGTGACCAGTTAGGGCTAGAATGATTAAATGGTGCATCTGTAAGCCATTCTATTCTCTTTTCACCTGAGGTTACCTCGATCAAGACAACTTGCAAAAAGTTATTGTCAAGAAAACCACTCCCGTCTGCTTTATACTGTAAGTCAGTCACAACGAGAGGCTTACGTCCTTCTTCTTTCTCTTTTGTATCCTTACTTAAAACAAGTAGCGAAGAACCATCGGGTTTCCAAACAGGAGCGGAAACACCACTTTTTAAATCAGATAGTTGTCGCGCTTCGCCACCATCAGTTGAGATAAGCCATATTTGATTTTCTCCTGATCGATTCGAAACGAAAGCAATCGTCTTCCCATCAGGCGACCAGCGCGGAGAGTGATCTTTTTTCTCCCCAGAAGCATATGTCCAATCATGCTCAATTCCAGTATCGCGATTTACTATGACTAAATTTGAAGTATATTCTTTGTCCTCATTTATCACTTTCTTTACATAAACAACGTAGCTCCCATCAGGTGAAAGTTGGGGATCACCAACAAAAGTGAAATCATAAAGGCTTTCTTCCACATTCTTTTGTTTCTTGTCACTTCCAATTTCCATCATCCACACTCCCTTTCTACATCTTCTCTACTTCCATTGAATAGGAAAAAACTCCTGCAGAGCGGGCAAATCTCCTTCTAAATCCATCTCTAATTCTGATTCTAACCATCCCTTCTAAAGTAAAGATCACTTCATCAAGTTTGTTAAAAAGGAGGAAACAACCAAAATACACATTTTTTTCAATTAAAACCAACAAAATAAGAACATACATTCCCTTCATAACTCTTATTCATTGAACTTCCGCTCACTTTCATAGCAATTTCACATCGGTTCCCTGCAATATATCTCATTTTGGTATTTGAATCATCTCATTGTGAGATGTATAATAAAATTAACAAATTGAAAGCGGTTACGAAACAGGGAATGCCGCTTAAAATACAGGGAGGATTTACAATGAGCCAGCAAGCACGAAACCAATTTATTGATCTTTTGTGCGACAAAACGACAATGAACAGAGAAGAAGTTCTGAGAATGTCTGATGCGGAAGTAGAATATTTTCACTGGCTCTACTTTGATGACTCACCAGCGGACTTAATGATGTAATAAATATTTACAGCCCCTGCGGTAACTCCGCAGGGGCTGTTTTAATAGAAAGAATGCGATGTGTCTTTGTTGAGAAAACAGATGTATTTAATAGGGGTCAGGTACGTCACCGGTAACGCACCTGCCCCCTTACCTATCTTCACCCCTCCATCGCAGCCACAAAATCCCCATCCTTCTCCTTAAGCAGTCGCCTTGCTCGATCAGCATCCACTTTTCGCAAAATCATCAGCACCGCTACCCTCGCATCACCTTCTGCCTGTTCACTGTAGCGTGCAGCTTCTTCTTCACTCACTCTCGTTAACTCCCGAATAATTGAAACTGTTCGCTTCCGTAGCTTTTCATTCGATGCTTGAACGTTCACCATTAAATTACGATAGACCTTCCCAAGCTTGATCATCGAGGCTGTCGTAATCATATTTAACACCATCTTCTGTGCTGTTCCTGCTTTTAGTCGAGTTGAACCTGTCACCACTTCGGGACCTACTGGTAATTCAATCGGGTATGTAACCATTTTTGAAAGCGACGCACCTGTATTACACGAAATCCCTGCTGTCACTACACCCATTTTATTCGCTTCTCCGATTGCGCCAAGCACATAAGGGGTTCTTCCGCTTGAAGCAATCCCGATTACCAAATCATGTGCACCAACATGCTTCCTTACATCCTCTGCCCCCGTTTCTCTACTATCTTCCGCCCCCTCGATTGGATACCTGAGCGCTCGGTCTCCTCCAGCAATTACGCCATTCACTAGGTCAGCCGCAACACCAAATGTCGGCGGGCACTCAGAAGCATCTAACACGCCGAGACGCCCGCTCGTACCAGCTCCAAAATAAAAGAGCTTTCCGCCTTTTTTCATCACAGCAACAACTTGATCAACCACTTTCTCAATCTCGGGGAGGGCGGTTTTCACAATTCCGGCTACGCTCCCATCCTCTTCGTTCATCAGCTCGATTATTTCAAGCGTTGAAAATTGGTGCAGATGTTCCGATTTTGCATTACGCATTTCTGTCTTCATCTCATTCACGTCTGTCAACGTCATCTCTCCCCTAGTTTAGCCGTCCATTACGTGATGAGACGACATCAGATTTGCTTTCCGTTCCTCTGTGAGCGGTACACCACAACAAAGTAGCGCACAAATACATGCCCCTACAGCTGGAGATAAGTTAGGATAATACACATCGCTTACCCCTCTTGTTTTCATTTCTTCAAGAAACCCATTTCGAAAGAAGGAGGATTGCATTAACCCTCCGCAAATCACTAATTGACTGCCCCTAATCTCGATGGCACGAACTAATTCACTCAAACTCTCAAAAGCTCTCTGAACGATCTTCAACGCCGTTTGATTTTGTCGCTCTGCAAGCTTGATGACCTTCTCAGCAACAGAAGCGACTTTCATACGCGCATAGGAATCCTCATAAATCGCCGTAATCATTTCAGGCGCACCGTTTACTTGTAAGAAGGAAAGGATGTTACTACAAAAAGCTTCATCCAACATCATTCTTCCATCATGCATCATCGCAACTTTCCGGAGCGCCTTCCGCCCAATATCGTAGCCGCTTCCTTCATCGCCAAACAAATAGCCCCAGCCTCCCACACGACGGGAACCATTTGCATCGATCGAATAGGAAATCGAACCAGTACCGGCAATGAGAACGGTCCCTTCCATCGAAAATGTACCGCTTGCAAGTGCACCGTAAGCATCGTTCTTAACTTTGAGAATCCCTTCAAAACTCGGAAGCCTCTCTCTCAGCCATCTTTCCCAGCGCTTCTGATCCTCTTCTCGATCACCACCCGCTGTTGAAACAAAGATTCCTGCAAGCTTTCCATCTTTTAACCCCGACGTTAATTCCATAATCACGTGATGAATGGCAGATCGCACCTCTTGTTCTGCACGAGATTTTAGATTTGTCGAACCAGCCGTACTTTTAGCTAAAATCACTCCGTTTTGATTGCACAATAATCCCAGAGTTTTCGTTCCTCCGCCGTCTATGCCAATGTAGAATCGCTTATTTGATTGCACCTTGAGTAAGTCCTTCCATAAATTGTTTTGATGCGATGAAGAAGAGGACAATCATCGGAAGTGACGCAAGGGTCAGACCGGCAAAAAGGGCTCCCCAATCTGCAGAGTATTCGCCAAATAAGGAAAGCATGCCCACTGGGATTGTCTTTTTCATGTCATCGGTAATAAAAATAAGTGGGAAGAAAAAATCGTTCCAGGCCTGGATAAATTGGATGATCATCACAGTTCCAAGCGCCGGTCGCATCAGTGGTAGCACAACACTCCATAAAATACGAAGGTTTCCCGCTCCATCAATACGGGCCGCTTCTTCTAGTTCACGAGGCATTGTTCGGAAGAATCCTGTCAAAATCAAAATCGACAGTGGAATTCCCGTGGCAATATACATAAAGATCAGTGACCAGAGCGAGTTTAGTAAGTTGAGATCTTTCATTAAAATAAACAGCGGCACGATGCCTAGTTTGATCGGAAGCATCATTCCCATCAGAAAGAAAAAGAAGATGATGTTATTCCATACAAACGTGAAGCGTGCGATATAGAAGGCGGCAAGTGACGAGGTAATCAAAATTAATAGAACAGAAACAACGCTCACAAACACGCTATTCATGAAATACGTTGTAAACGGTATGATCTCTAGTAAGTTCCGATACGTATCAAGCGTGAACGTCTTCGGGAATGAGAGTGGACTTGTGAAAATCTCCGCGCTTGTTTTAAAGGAAGAAAGGATCATTAATAGAATCGGATAGATGCTAATGGATGCGATGAGAAAAGCAAATACATAGTAAAACGGTCTCGTCCAAATCGTATGGTTCATAGTATCGCCTCCTTACATGTCCACTTGTTTTTTCTGCATATAGCGTAAATAGAGTGCGGTAAAGAATGAGATAAAGAGAAAGAGCACAACCGCAAGTGCTGATCCTAATCCGACTGCCGTTGTCGATCCTCCTGCAGAACCTCCGAATGCGAGACGATAAAAGTAAATCGCAAGCGTATCAGTAGAATGGTAAGGTTCTCCCTGCGATCCCTGCATCGCGTAGACGAGTTCAAACGCTTCAAATGACTGAATAAATGTGAGGACCGTCATAATCATGAACGAAGGAACCATTAACGGAAGCACGATTTTACGTATCATCGACAAACCATCTGCGCCATCAAGCTTACCTGCTTCGAACAGTTCCTTCGGGATCGACTGAAGACCGGCAAGAAAAATAAGGACACCGAACCCAATACCATACCAGCAGTTAACGAGAATAATAGAAATCAAAGCTGTATCTGGATCACCAAGCCACGCTTTTTGAAACTGTTCCAAACCGAGCTTTTCAAGTATCACATTCAGTGCACCGTAGTTTGGATTTAGAATCAGCTTCCAGAGAAAACCGACAACGATGACGGATAGAAGTCGCGGCAGGAAATAAGCAATTTTAAGAAATTCCGATCCCTTCACTTTTTTATAAATAATATAGGCAAGTACAAAAGCAAGGCCGTTCTGGAAAATCATCTGTAGTACAAAATAAAGAATGTTATGGCCAAACGCACCCCAAAATAGTCCCGAAAAAGGCTCCAGCGTAAACAGATCTTTAAAATTTTTCAGCCCAACGAACTCCCCACGTACAATTCCTTTCCAATCAAAAAAGCTGTAGGTTAAGGCGGCAAACAAAGGATAAACGATGAAAAGCCCATATATAATCAGGGCAGGAATCGGGAAAAGGTGGATGGTCCACCTTTTCCAGTTCCTTTCTTTTTTGATTTTCACGATTGAATTTGTAGCTAGTTTCATATTTTCCGCCCCTTATTACTGTAGTGGCTCATACCAGGACTGTGCGCTTTCTTGAATAGTCTTTGCTACTTCCTCTCGTGTACGTTCACCAAGATACATCCCCTGAAGCTCTGTTTCGATCGTCGCTTTTGTGGAAGGATTTCCACCAGCGAAATGAACGAGCATCATGTACGGTGTTGACTGTTCTTCTGCTGCTTTTCCAAGCGCATTGACAAGTTCATCTTCCGACTCAATACCAGGGATTGCGCTGATCATTTTAAATTCTTCTGTGAACATCGTGCCAAACTCTTCTGTTGTCATAAACTGAAGAAATTTCTTCGCGGCATCTTTATGCTCCGAGCTTGCATTGATTGCATACGATCCATCTACCCAAGTTGTAATCGTAGGTTCTTTTCCTACAGCAGACGGCATCGGGAAGAAGCCAAGTTCAAGATCAGGATTCATTTCACGTAGCACTTCAATTTCCCAGCTTCCAAGTGGGAACATCGCTGCATCACCTGTAAAGAACATCGTACGAATATCTTCCATTCCAAGACCTTCGTAATTTTCAGGGAAAAATTCTTTCAGTTCATCCATTGCGTCAATCGAACTTTGAAATTCATCACTTGTAAAATCCGTCTCACCAGCTGTGATTTGATCAACAAATTCATTACCACCATAGTGAGCTGGACCAATAATTCCATGCGATAATGATAAGAGCCACCCTTCCTTTGTTCCAAGAGCGATCGGTGTAGTACCTTCCTTCATTATTTTTTCATTTAGCGTCATGAACTCTTCCCATGTTTGCGGTTCTTCAAGACCCATTTCTTCAAACATTTTCTTGTTGTAGAACATTTGCGTCGTGCTCATATTTAGCGGCACACCGTACTGCTTATCATCAGATCCTTTCGAAGCGGCAAGGGTTTCCTCTGGATATTGATCTAGTCCTTCCAGATCATCCAGCGGCTCAAGATATCCAGCATCCGCAAGCTCGATGCCCGGTGTATAAGGGCGAAGGTGAATGATATCAGGACCTTCCCCACTTTGAAGGGCCGTATTTAAGATCGTGTTATACTCCGTATTCTTTGAAGACTTGAATTCCACGTTAATGTCCGGATTTTCTTCATTAAAAGCATCAATCATTTTTTGATAGCTTGCTTTGTCTTCTGTTCTCCAGCTTCCGATCGTTATCGTAACGCTATCTTCACTTGCTTCAGAGTCTCCCGAATTCCCACCACTTTCTGAGCTACACGCAGATAGAACAAGAATCAACGCTAGAAAACCAGAAAAAGTAAACGCTTTCATTTTATCCAAAATATTTCCCCCTCATTTAATTAGTAAAAGAGTCATGAATCAAAGAATGAAGATGAAGTCTAATCTGTCTCATGTTGTGGTTTCTTCCGTAATGCACGATATTCGTTAAAAAAGTGACGATCAGCTCTTCTTTAGGATCAATCCATAAACTAGTACCAGTAAACCCTGTGTGGCCGAAGCTTCCTTCTGACCACCTCCTTCCACATGATAATGCCTTTCCTTCTCCGTCCCAAACCTCAAAGCCAAGCCCACGATTTTGTATCACATGCTTTCTAGCATTCCTAATCGTCTCCGGTGACAGCACCTGCTGCATTTCTGGATACAAGAAATATCGACCGAATTTTCCGACATCTTGAGCTGTAGAAAATACACCTGCACTTCCGCTTGCTCCGCCGAGGTGGAGCGCTTTCTCGTCATGCACCTCCCCCTGAACGTAATGATCGTTATGCCATTCTGTTGAAGCGATTTCTCGGTGTTGCGGAGGATTGAACATCGTTTTCGTTAACCCCCATGGCTTGAAGAGTTTAGTATTCGTGCAGGTAGGTAAATCCACGCCGCTCACACGCTCTATTACTTCTCCAAGTAAAATCATGCCTAGATCACTATACTGCACAACGCTCCCTGGTTGATGGATAAGATCTGCGTTGACAACTTCTTGCAAAATCAACCGATTATCGACTCGTTGAACAGGCGGATTAATGTCTGCAGGTAAGCCTGTTGTATGTGTAAGTGCTTGGTGAATCGTGATATCTGAATGGTTCAATTCTGGGATGTAGGTTTGAATGGTGTGATTTAATTCAACTGACGTGTTGTCGATCAGCCATAAGATAGAAGGAAGGGTTGCCACCACTTTTGTTAGGGAGGCTATATCAAAAAGCGTTGTGGTATTCATGGTGTGAGATTGTTGTATCCTGTCTTGAAAACGACCGTAAGCTTGATGAAAAACAGTGCTCCCTTTATGTTGAACATGAAGAACAGCGCCAGGGAGCTCCTTTTCGTCAATTAATGTTTTTAAGTAAGTATCAAAGTCATACATGCTTCTTCACAACCTCAACTGCTTTTCGCGTTCGCTCAAGTGCAGCAACGCTCTCATCGTAGTTTCGACTGGTCATGCCAACATACAAAATATCAATGACGTTCAGTTGAGAAATACGTGAGCTCATCGCACCACTTCGAATGCTCTTTTCAAGAGAGCTTGTGAAAAGCTTAATATCAGCGAGGTCAGAAACTGGATTTGTACCGTATTTGGTTAAGGTAATCACAGTGGCACCATTGTCTTTTGCGATTTTCAGAGATTCAATAATGTCTCTTGTTTGGCCAGAATAAGAAATGCCGAAAACGACGTCAGCTTCTCCGAGGTTTGCGCTAATCGTCCCTTGTGTATCATAATCGACTGCAGCTTCACACCAGCGATTAATACGAGAAAGTTTTTGTTTGAAATCCTGGGCAATTAATCCTGATGCTCCAATACCATATAGCGCAATTTTCCTCGCACGACTTAAAACAGTGATTGCTTTCTCTACTTCCTCTTTTGATAGAACAGAAATTGTATCATTAATCGATTGAATATTATTGTTTGATACATTTTCAATAAACGAATCCACCGTCCCATCAATCGATATTTCTTGATAAGATTTGCTCGTCTGCTTCGTTGCAAGATCACCCGCGATTCGAAGCTTCAATTCTTGAAACCCTTTGTAGTTCAACGTTCGAGCAAGGCGGATAATTGTCGCTTCACTCACTTCTGTTCGTTTGGAGAGTTTCTGAATGGAAAGGTTGATTACTTCTTCCGGATAATGAATGATGTATTCCGCTACTTTTCGTTCTGAAGGTTTTAATGAAGTGATTGATTCCTGAATACTGATCAGGCCTCCGTTCATTCCTAGCCCACCTTTACCTGAATAGATTTTCAATCATTTCATTTTAGCATATCTTATTTAGCGATTCTTACCTTAGCTTGTCACAAAAGCAGATTCAATCGCTTTTCGCAAATGCCCATCATACCTTTCTAATGTCGAATGAACGATTTCTCCTTTTAATCCTGTTAGTAACGAAAGAATCGCTCCTTTCGTTGATCCGTATTCTTCAAGAGCTTTCTCCGCCTCCTCAGCAGATACACCTGAAATTTCTGCAACAATGTTCTTACCACGCTGCACGAGTTTACTATTTGTTGGTACAACATCAACCATCAAATTGCTATAAACTTTTCCAATTTTAATCATCGAAGCTGTCGTTAGCATATTTAATACAAGCTTCTGGGCTGTCCCCGCTTTCATCCGCGTCGATCCAGTGACAACTTCTGGTCCAACATTCGCAACGATGCTGTGGTGAGCCACTTCTTCCATCTTTGTATTTTTACTACACGTAACCGCCCCAACCGTTGCACCAATTTCTTTGGCATAAGCCATTGCAGCTACCGTATAAGGTGTGCGTCCACTAGCTGCAATCCCTACGATCACGTCTTCCTTCGTAAGCGACAGCTCTTTCATGTCTAAGACAGCCTGCTCTTCATCATCCTCAGCACCTTCAAGCGCATATTGAAGAGCTTTATCGCCACCCGCGATCACACCAATCACTTGATCTGACGGCGTTCCGAACGTTGGAGGGCATTCAGAGGCATCAAGTACGCCAAGTCTCCCACTTGTCCCTGCCCCAACATAAATTAAGCGACCATTATGTTGAAAGCCATCTACAATTCGATCAACAAGACGTTCAATAACTGGTAGGGTTTCTTTAATAGCGTCTGGTATAACATGATCTTCCTCGTTTATGATGGTAAGAACTTCATATGTTGTCATTTGATCAATGTTCAATGTGTTATGATTTCTACGCTCGGTCTGGATGTTATTTAAATTCATTGTGTTAATTCCTTTCATGAGTAGCATCAATTTTCAAAAGTAATTCAAACGGTTGAGATGCCCCAATGTAATTTAATAGAGGCAAATCTTCTCTAATCACATTTCCAATAACATTCACACGATCATCCTCCGGAAGATCGTGCTTTACAAGCTGAATTTCACCAGCATAGCGGCCATAGTTCATATTATCAATCGTGATGGCGCCGCGTTTTCTTTTTAATGAAGGTATTGGTTCAGGACGATGTTGTAACTGTCTCGACTCTACTGAACGGATCACATCCCGCGCTGGATCCGGACGGTTCTTATGTTTTCCCTTCACATGAAAACTATCAAACTGATCATCCACTTTCGAAACCTCAAGCGGAATCACTCCTTTTGCAAGGAGTGAAAGCTTTTCTAATTGGTTATCACTGACTGAAATATCTCCTATCAGAACTTTATCAACTTGATAATGATAAAGTAGCTCAGCACAGGCCATATGAGGAGACATAGAACGATGTTTCTCAAGCGTTGGAAGGCCAGAGTAAATCGGTCCTCGAAGGTTTTGATCTCCTGGAATAAATGCCATTGTTTGAATGCCATATTCTCTAAATAAGCGATTTCGTTCTGAAAAAAAATCAACGTCTAATCCAGTTTCTGGTCTTGGATAGTAATTATGCCAGGCCTCGAGGTTCGAAACGTTTGCACCCATTTGAAGCCACGTCTCAATTTCCTCTCTCGAAACAGTACTAGCATTCAAGCCCACTCTCATCAACTGAGATAAAGAAACAATTAGATCATCAGTATAACCATAGTCCGGACGAACGCCATTCACTCCCCAGTCCAATAACTCTTCATAATGTTGAATATTTAAATGGGTAATGGATTCTGGCGAAATATCTGCAACAAGCTCCATCTCAAATTTCCTTGCTAATTGCCCAAGCTCTTTCAAACGAGTTTGATAGAGCGAATGATCATCCTCAGGAATATGGAGGGATGTAAAGATAGCATCGAATCCAATTGATTTAGCTCTTTCTAAGCGTTGCTCAACATCTCCTCCATCACTTCCAAGATAAACAGATATTCCAAGCATGATATCTGACCCTCCATTTTCTTATGCAGCTGTGTTCGTTGAAGCCCCTTTATCAATCGCAACGGTCATTTCTTCTTTAAACCCGAAGAGATATGTGAAGACAAAACCAAAGAAATAAGCAACAACGAGAGAAATAATATAATATAAAATTTGATTCGAATTCACGAGGAAGATCAGCGGTAAGCCAGATACTCCGATCGCAATTGTCGCCACTTTAAAGAATGCGGCAAACGCGCCTCCAATAGCTGCGCCAAGACATGCCGTAATAAATGGACGACCAAGTGGTAGCGTCACACCGAAAATCAGTGGTTCTCCGATCCCTAAAATGCCGACTGGCAAGCCAGCTTTGATCACTTTTCTTAGTTTCTTATTTTTCGTTTTGAAATAAATCGCGAAGGCTGCCCCTACTTGACCAGCGCCTCCCATGGCAAGGATCGGAAGCAATGGATCATCACCAATCGTGTTGATTAATTCCATGTGAACAGGCGTAAGCCCTTGATGAAGACCTGTAACAACTAGAGGAAGGAACGTTCCTGCTAGAATCAATCCGGAGAAAATACCTCCTGCGTCAATCAATCCTAGTAGTCCTTTTGTGATAAGATCTGATACAAATCCACCAATTGGCTGTAGGACAATTAATGTCGCGAATCCCGTAATCAAAACAGAGATCGTTGGCGTCACGATAATATCAAGAGACGATGGAACAAAACGACGCACGCGGCGCTCGGTCCATGCCATGAAAAACGCTGCAAGCATGACGCCTACTAAGCCGCCCCGACCAGGTACAAGCTGTTCACCAAAAAGCGTAATATCAGCAAGTGCTGGGTTAATGATTAAAATACCAGCGATACCGCCGAGTGCAGGGGTTCCACCAAATTCCTTGGCTGCGTTTATCCCAACGAAAATGCCAAGGTAGCTAAACAAGCCCCAACCAATAAAGTTTAGAATAGAAACAAGTGACGTTTCCGGATCAACACCTGATCGAATCACAATATTCGTTATTCCAGCAATTAACCCTGACGCAACGATAGCTGGAATAAGTGGAATGAATATACTAGCTATTTTTCGTAAAAATAACTTAAATGGCGTTGCATTCTTTTGCTTAAGATCTGATTTTGTTTGATCTGCGAGTCCTTCAAAAATGTTCTCATCATCTTCCAAATCCTCCGCATCAACACCACTCAGCTTTGAAACTTCTTCTGCTACCTTTGTCACAATGCCAGGACCTAAAATAATTTGGATTGTTTCAGCTTCCACAACGCCAAGCACGCCGTCAATTTCTTTCAATCGATCAAGATCTACTTTTGTTTCATCAATCGGTGTTACCCTGAGCCTTGTCATACAACTTGTTAACGAGTTAATGTTCGATGGTCCACCTAAATGTGGTAGAATCTCCCCTGCTAAGCGTTCTTCTTTTCTCACAAGCTTTCCCCATTTCTTCTTATGATTTCGTGATGTATTCCGTTTCCTCATATTGATGGAGCCTCTGGCTATGTAATAATTGCCTACTAATGCGCCCTAATCAACCCTGTTTATTTCGTTCGTGATCCCCCCTTCTTTATATCTGTTCATCGAATTGAATTTTCTAATAATTTCAGTTTAACAAGTTTTATTTAATAATGTAAGTGTTTTTGTGAAGTTTTATTACATAAAATAAAAAAAGCACTCGACGCTATGCGAGTGCTTAACAATCTATCTAGTATAGTAAATAGTCTTCTCTTACTTCTTTAAAATCTTTTAAATCATCTTCCCACTGCTTCTCCATCTTTTTCACGCTGTCTCCATTTTCAATGCCTTCTCGAATCCATCCGTTTCCAACGAGAAGGTCAAAGAATGAGACGCCTGCGCTATTTTCTGCGCGAAACTCAAAGTCTTCAGGATAGAGATCGTGAATGGTTTTCACGAGACTTAATCCTGTTTTGACTGGCTTGAACGCTTCTTTATCAGTCACATGAATTTGAACGCCATGTGTTAACTCTCCCGCATGCTTCGAAAACGAAGGAGTAAAGGAAGCTGCCCTAAAATCAACGCCTGGAAGTTTCAATTCGTTCAGTTCACTGGCAAGTTCTGTTGCGTTAATAAATGGTGCACCGATTAATTCAAATGGCTTTGTGGTGCCTCGACCTTCGGATACATTTGTTCCTTCGATCAAGGCAGCTCCAGGATAAGCGAGCGCTGTATCGAGCGTTGGCATATTAGGCGAGGGCAATACCCATTCAAGTGGCGTATCATCGTAATACATATCCCTCTTCCACTTATCCATTTCGATGACTGTTAAATCAGCACCGATTTCAAATTCTTCATTGAAAAGTGAAGCGAGCTCACCTACTGTCATGCCATGACGAAGTGGAATTTCATATTTTCCGACGAACGAAGCGTATTCATCATCAAGAACGGGACCTTCCACCGCTTCCCCACCGAGAGGGTTAGGACGATCAAGCACGATAAATTCAATGTCATTCTCGCTGGCAGCTTCCATAGCATAGGCCATCGTATAAATGTACGTATAGAAACGCGTGCCTACATCCTGAATATCGAAAAGTAGAACATCAATGCCTTCTAGCATTTCTGGCGTCGGCTTTTTAGTAGATCCATAGAGACTGTAAACGGGTAGACCCGTTTCTTCATCCGTATAATACTCGACATATTCTCCTGCCTGTGCGCTTCCACGCACGCCATGTTCCGGTCCATAAAGTGCCTTTAAATCAACATCGGAATCATTGTGAAGCAAGTCAACAATGCTATTAAGCTCCTGATCTACCCCTGTAGGATTTGTAATCAGGCCAACGCTTTTTCCTTCGATAAGCTCTTTTTGATCTTCGAGTAGAACTTCCACACCAAGCTTGAACTTCTTACGTTTATCATGACCGTGTCCTTTCCCATTGTTATCAGCGAATGCCACAGATAATGATGATAAGACAAGCATCGTAGTTAACACCATCACAAGCCACTTTTTCATGTTTAAAACGCCTCCCCATTTTTTAAGAATCGGGAAGAACGAGTCTTCCCGATCACAATTTTAGTACGTTAACCCATGACCAAAGTTATAAAGCACGCCGCCCGTTTCCCCCGGGATCGTTATTGGTAGCTTACCTGACGGTGCATTTTCACCAAAAATGGTAGCTGCTGTTGCTTCAAAGCTAGCTGTTCTAAAACCATACTGAGCAATGTAACTGTCAACATTCGGATAAGCCATAATGTCATATGGATTACGGATCCCAATCGCAATCACATCCGCATCCGTTTCACTCATAATCGTATCAACCATCATCATCTGTGGATGCTCAGGCGAACGCGTACTCACACTGTACGTATACGTGCCAATGATGATTTGATCAGCAGACGCAAGAGTTTCACGCTGTTCGTCTGTTAGTGTGTAGCTTGCATCTACTTCAATAACCGTCGTATTGTCATGCACTGCTCTTACCGCGTTACCGAGTGATTCAACAAAACTTCCTCCGATAACGACAACGTGATCATCACTATTCCCGTCAAGAGGAAGGACATTGTCATTCTTTACAAGCGTAATGGATTTATCCGCCGCTTCTTTCTCAACGGCTTTATGCTCGTCTGACCCTACTGTCTCGAGCGCTTCTTGAATTTGTTCATTTACGTCACTCGGTTTCTCCGACTTGATGATTCCGCGATTCACTTTTAATGTTAGAATTCGTTTCACTGATGCTTCGATCCGTTCTTCAGATATGTCACCTGATTCAACTGCTCCATATAATCCTTCTGCCACTTCTTGAAGTCCAACTGGCATCAGGACGATATCGGTTCCTGCTTTCACTGCGCGAACCGCTGCGTCAACAGATCCGAAGTGATCCTGGATGGCACCCATGTTCATGGCATCCGTTGTAATGACGCCTTCATACCCCATCTCATCACGCATTAATTCTGTTAAAACTTTGTGCGAGAGTGTGGCCGGAAGAGAAATTTCTGTACCATCTTTTTTGGAAATCACTTTCGTATCGTCGATTTTAGGGAACGTCACGTGCGCTGTCATAATCGCGTCAATCCCCGCTTCCATTGCCTTCTGAAATGGATAAAGTTCGACTTCCATGAGACGTTCTTTATCATAAGGCACTTCTGGAAGACCTAGATGTGAATCAACTGCTGTGTCTCCGTGTCCTGGAAAGTGCTTAGCCGTTGCTGCAACGCCAGTTTCCTGAAGTCCTTTTGTATACGCAATACCAAGGTCCGCAACAAGCTCTGGATCTTCTCCAAATGAACGAACACCAATAACAGGATTATCCGGATTGTTGTTCACGTCCATATCAGGTGCGAAGTTCATGTTAATACCAAGGGAGGCAAGCTCTTCCCCAATCGCATGTCCAACTTCCTTCGTCAGATCTTTAGAACGCGTAGCACCGAGCGCCATGTTCCCTGGCATATCTGTGCCCGACTGCAGACGCGTTACAATGCCTCCCTCCTGATCAATCGTCATGAGCAGACCGTACTTCTCAGATGCTTCCTGATAATCAGCAACAAGTTTCGTCGTTTGCTCGGTTGTAACCACGTTTTCTCTGAATAAAATCACGCCTCCGAGATGATATTCTTCAATTTGCGCTTCAATTTCCGGAAGCATCTCTGTTACATTTTCACCGTTCCAATTTCGATAGTCCGGCATCAGCATTTGACCGACTTTTTCTTCCATCGTCATACCGTCAATCGCATTTTCGATAATGTCGTATTGCTGCCCTTTCTGTTTAATCAAAGACGGAGCGGATGATTTTTTATTTGATTTATCCACTTTATAATCAAGGGCAATCCGATCTTTGTTCTTACCATCTGAAACCGTAATGAACGTCCGGCCACGCTTACCTGTCAGTGCTACGTTCCCTTCACGATCTACTTTTGCCACCTTTTTATTGGATGACTTCCACTTCAGATTTTGATCTGTTTTCATAAAGTGACCATCATCGTAAATGTGAAGCGCATGCAATGTAATGCTTTTCCCATCAAATTCTGAACTCACTTCCGGAACATTTTCCATTAAAATCAACTCGGGTGAACCTGCTTTTTTTGCGGAAGCTTTCCCCGGTAACATAACTGCCTGTGAAAAGATCATTAACAATGCAAGAAAAGTAACAATCATCCGTTTCTGTCTCGTTCGCATGCTATCCCTCCTGGTTTTTAATATGATCGCTTCATCCATTCATCACTCGTAAGCGTGACTGTTGAGCCATTCACCTTCAAATCATCAACATACCAACCACGTTTGTTCGTAGAGCCATCTGTCTTATATGTGAAGCGAACGTACTTTGTGTTTGCAGGTAGAGCGACTTCTTTCGCCTCCCATTTCTTACTGCTTCCTGTTAGCTGAAGTTCTTCGGTCCATTCATTTCCATTCTCTGAAACCTCTACTGTTCCCATGTCGTAGCCTTCCTCAATTTGGTACCACGTATCAAAAGTAATAATAGATTCTTTGTGCACGTTAACTTTAGCAGTCAGATACTTCGATTCGTTATCTCCATAACCGGCAAACCAGGGATCAGATTTCTTGTTCATCGCAACTGGAATCGCATCCGCTACCTTTCTTGCAAACTTCCGTCTCGTTGGAGAAGTAGATACGGTTTCACGCGTCGGATGAACCCGATTCGTTAATAAGATCGCAATTGTCTGATTCGTTGGACTGACAACGATTGACGTCCCTGTATAACCTGTATGACCGAGCGTTGTGCTTTCAGATAAAGCATCCATGAACCAACCTTGTTGGAGCTCCCAGCCGAGGCCGTGATCGTCACCCGGAAACTCTGGAATCCGATTTTCTGTTAAAAGTTTCACCGTCTCCGGTTGAAGAATACGTGTTCCACCATAGCGTCCTTCCATCAGAAACATATGAGCAAATTTAGCGAGATCCGATGCTGTCGAGAAAACACCTGCATGACCAGCGACTCCGTCCAATGACCAGGCACTCTCATCATGAACTCCCCCCCAGACAAGCCCTCTGTTCGTCCATGGCTGGTATTCCGTAGCCGCAATTCGTTCCTTTAATTCAGCAGGAGGATTGTACATCGTATCCTTCATATCAAGCGGATTGGTGATTTCTTTTTTTACATATTCATCTAGACGCATCCCAGACAATCGTTCAATAAGAGCACCAAGTGTAATCATGTTAAGATCGCTGTATGTATACTCACTCCCCGGCTCTGATTGAAGTGGATAGTTAAAAACATACTCCAGGCGATCTTCTCGATCGCCTTCGATCGTGTAGAGCGGAATCCATGGTTTGAATCCCGATGTATGGGTCATCAGCTGTTCGATGGTAACGCTTTCCTTTCCATTCGCTGCAAATTCCGGAATGTACTTCGCTACGGGATCATCCAGCTTAAATTCCCCATCTTCATAGAGCGTCATTGCCGCCGTTGTTGTGAAAAGTTTGCTAATTGAGGCAAGATCAAAAATGGTTTCCTTACTCATCGGAATTGGGTTTTTCATTTCAGTAAACTCATCATCTGTGTATTGCGCAGCATAACCGTAAGCTTCTTCCTTTACGATATGTCCTCTTCTCGCTACAAACGCAACCGCGCCAGGCATAACCTGTTCATCGATGGCGCCTTCGATCAAATCATCAATCTCATTAAGTGGTTCTTCTCGCATTCCGGCTCCTTTGACTGAACCAGGATGCAGAACAGGCGATGTCGGTCCAGGATTGTCCCACGAAAAAGTTGGATGACTCTTACTTTGACTCATGTTGACCTTCCCCGCTTTCTCAATCGTTGGACCAGGTGCAGCCAAACCAGATCCTGGAGCTAAAAGTGACGTACCAAGCGCGGTGGTCAGAAGCAGTGACAGCGTTTTTCTTTTCATAGTGCCCTCCCCATTGTTAATGAATACAAGTATTAACGAGCTACCTCCTCAATGAAACGAAATAACATTCAGAATATTCTATTCAAATCGTAACCTCTTCCTTTATAGTCGTCTATACCACTTAAGTCATAGATAGAAGAAAAACACCCGGATTTATCTATCTTTATACCCGGGTCATTGGAATGATTTTGAAGTTTTATACCATTTGATGCATTTTATATCTGTAACTTTACTTCAGAACATGAGTGGATACGTTAAATAAACGTTTGTTTAGTAGCGATAGATTGGGGAGTGCCTGTCACTTGCGAACTCATAATCTTTCATGAACTTTATGAACATAATGTACAAAATGAAACAAACCTTTCTTATTTCCCTTTTCTTAATCTAACTAAAATAATCAGGTATATTGTTGGTAGTTAATCTGTAAGCGATTACATTAAGGGGAGAGGTTATCACTATGAGACGAAAAATGAACTTGTTCATGTCCCTTTTGTTGGGGAGCGTTCTTCTATTGAGCGCTTGTGGAAGTAATGAAAGTGCGGGAAATTCTTCAGGCGATAACGGTGAATGGAGTCCTGATAAACCCATCGAAATGATTGCGCCGGCTGGAGCTGGGGGTGGTTGGGATACAACTGCTCGAACAATCTCAAAAGTAATGGAGAAGGAAAATATTATCGATAAACGTATGGCTGTTGCCAATAAACCAGGTGGTGGAGGTGCTGTTGGTTGGTCTTATGTCGATAAGAAAGGTGGCGATCATACACTTTTCATCACATCACCCCCGATTTTATTTGTTCCATTAAACGGACAATCCGAGCTTGGACACAATGATTTCACACCAATTGCGGGTGTAATTGCGGACTATTCAGCTTTTGTTGTACCTGCTAATTCGCCATACGATAGTATGAATGATCTTGTTGATGCACTAAAAGAAGATCCAACCTCTGTGTCAGTTGTGGGAGATTCTTCTCCAGGAAGCATGGATCACATGGCATTCGTTAAAGCCGTAAAAGCCGGTGGTGTTGATATTAAGCAACTGAAATATGTTTCTGCTCAGGATGGTAGCGGAATGAGCATGCTGCTTGGGAATAAAGTCGATGTCTACTCAACAGGTCTCGCAGAAGCAACGGAACAGGCACGTGCTGGTAAAGTGAAAGTTCTTGCTATAACTTCACCTGAGCCACTTGAAGGCGAAACAGTATCCGAATTTCCAACGCTAAAAGAACAGGGGATCGATGACGAATTCATCGTTTGGAGAGGCATTATGGGACCAAAAGATATGTCGACAGAAGCAGCTACATTCTATGAGCAAGCTGTCAAAGACATGATGGAGACGGATGAATGGAAAACACAGCGTGACAATTTTGGATGGAATGATAACTTTATGTCCGGTGAGGAATTTCAAGAATTTCTGGATCAAGAATACGAAACGATGGAAGAATTGATGAACGAAGTTGGTTTAGCAAAATAAGGATAGAGCGAAAGGTCAGTTCACTCTGACCTTTCATATTTATTAAAGGCAGGTGACTCGTCATGCTAGCAAGTGTTGAACGTAAAGTAGCCATTGTTTTATTGCTTATTTCCATTTTATATCTCTTCCTTAGTTTTCAGCTGCCAGCTTTTCCATATGCCATCGTAGATGCCGACGCACTACCGAAAGGACTGGGATTTTTACTCGCAGCGCTCTCGATCTTACTATTCATTCTGAACCCTACTGAAGATCGAAAAAAAAGTGACATTAAAAAAGATGAAGTGCTCATGTTACTGGCCGTTTCTGGCCTTATCTTTGTCTATATTCTCTTATTTGAGCTCCTAGGATTTGTGATTGTCACAATCTTATTCCTACTCGTTACGTCACGTATGCTTGGTTATACAAAATGGAAAACATTGATTGCTGTTTCAATCGGCTTTACGCTTGTCCTTTATTTTTCATTTAACTATTTACTTCAAATCTATTTACCGCAAGGCCTACTTCCCTTTTAGAAAGGAGGAAAGATGATGGACACTATTTCGAATATGTTATATGGCTTTCAGGTTGTCTTAACCTTCCAGAACATCCTTTTTGTTTTTATTGGCGTTCTTGCTGGCACACTAATCGGGATGCTCCCTGGACTGGGTCCTATCTCAGCGATCGCCATTATGATTCCTTTAAGCTATGGCATGGATCCAGCCTCAGCCCTTATTCTTATGGCAGGAGTTTACTATGGTGCCGTCTTCGGAGGATCTACCTCATCCATTTTATTAAATGCACCGGGTATATCAGGAACTGTCGCCACCTCCTTTGACGGTTACCCGCTCGCCAAACAAGGTAAGGCTGGTAAAGCACTCGCTATTGCTGCTATTTCATCTTTCGCTGGTGGTACCGTAAGTGTTGTTGCCCTTATGCTAGTTGCTCCTCTAATGGCTAGCTTTGCCGTCTCATTCGGTCCGACTGAGTATTTCGCCCTCATGTTGCTTGGTTTAACAGCGATTGCAAGCTTGTCCGAAGGCTCAACTGTGAAGGCGTTAATCTCTGCAACGATCGGTTTAATCATTGCTACAATTGGCGTTGACCAGCAAACAGGAACACAGCGTTTTACTTTTGGTAATCCGAACCTTCTTGAAGGAATCGACTTTTTAATCATTGCCCTAGGACTTTTCGCGCTTGCTGAGGTTTGCTCGCTAATCTTGTCCCGAAAATCAAAAATGATGGACGGTAACTCCAATGTTGGCTCATTGAAAATCACGAGGCAAGAAGCAAAAGAAATCTCTGGTCCGATCGCTCGTCATTCTGTGCTCGGATTTATTCTTGGCGTGCTACCAGGCGCTGGTGCAACTATTGCTTCCTTCATGTCCTATATCACAGAGAAGAAAATTTCTAAAGATCCTTCGTCTTTCGGAAAAGGAAATATCAAAGGACTCGCTGCCCCAGAAACATCTAATAACGCCGCAACGAGTGGGGCTTTCGTTCCCCTGTTAACGCTTGGTATCCCAGGCTCTGGCACAACCGCTGTATTGCTTGGTGCCCTCCTCGTTGTCGGTGTACAACCAGGTCCGTTAATGCTGACCGATCATCCGGACGTATTTTGGGGAGTGATTGCTAGTATGTATCTTGGCAACCTTTTCTTGCTAGTTTTAAATCTGCCACTTATTCCGTTTATCGCTCGGATTCTTTACATTCCAAAAGCGCTACTAATCTCACTTGTTATTATCTTCTGTATGATTGGGGTTTATGGAGTGAGCTTCAGCACTTTTGATCTTTATCTCTTACTAGCATTTGGAGTGATGGGTTTTATAATGAGACTTCTTAACTTTCCAGCAGCACCGCTCATTCTCGCCTTTATTCTAGGTGGAATGATGGAACAATCATTTAGACAGGCGCTAACGATATCAAATGGGAGTTATGTGACGTTTTTCGATAGTACAGTAACCGTCGTCCTCCTCATTCTGTCACTTCTTTCTCTTACGCTACCTATTATAAAGAGCAAGCTCAGTAAAAAAACAGCAGAAGAGGAAAAGGAACATTTAGCATCATGAAAAAAGCCGCTTCTAAAGTGAGATCTCCTTATGAGCTTCCACTTGAAGCGGCCCTTTTCACCTTTCATTCTTTACGGAATGATAGCGTCGTTCAGGACGACCCACTGTTCCATATGACAAGTCAGCATCCACCTGTCTAAGTGAAACCATGTATTCCAAATATCTTCTCGCTGTTGTTCTGCTACACCCCATCTCACTTCCGACTTCTTCAGCCGTCATGCCTTGAGGCGTGTGGCATAAAAGTACTTCTGTCAGCTTCGATAACGTTAAGGGATCAATTCCTTTTGGAGCGACTTGAGTCGCGACCGTTTCACGTGTTCCTTGTCTTGTAAATAAATGATCCACTTCCTCCTGGCTAACAACCTTCTGATGATTCATTCTTCCTCTCGTTTGTTTGAATTTTTCTAGAGTTTGCTTAAAGCGATCAAAGATAACCGGTTTAATAATGTAATCAATTGCCCCTCCACGCATTGCTTCCTGAACCGCCTCGATTTCTTTCGCAGCAGTAATCATCATCACATCTGTTTCTTTATAATTTTTACGGATGTGCCAAAGTAAGTGAAGTCCGCTTTCTTCAGGAAAAAAGATATCTAGGAGCACAAGGTCTGGCTCTACTATTTCTAGAAGTTCCTTCCCTTCCGTAATGCTTGAAGCAACTCCTATAACTACATATCCCGGTACATTTTCAGTAAATTTCTGATTGATTCTAGCAATTCGATGATCATCTTCTACAATTAACACTTCAATATCAGACATTCGTTTGTTCCCCCTTAGGAATCACAACTGTGAACGCAGCTCCACCGTAACGACTTGTTGATATGGTGACATACCCTCCAAGATATTCGAGTGCATTTTTCACGAGAGAAAGTCCGATTCCTCGATCTTGCCCCTCTTTATTACTAACTCCTCGCTCAAAAATCTGTTCCAATTCCTCTTCATGCACCCCATTACCGGAGTCTTCTATTTCAAAAATCAAATCTCTTCCAATGTCCGTCATAAATAAATGGACCACTCTTTCTTCATCTTGCTTTTCAAGAACAGCATCCATCGCATTATCAATTAAGTTCCCAACGATCGTTACAATCTTTTCTTGCTCCATCCGCTCAGGAAAGTCACTCATACTACTTTCCTCATCAATTAAAAATTGAATATGAAGCTCATGAGCCCTGTTATACTTCCCTAAAAGCAGAGCTGAAATAATTGGATTTGGCACAGCTTTCACCAAAAGCTGTACAACCTCCTGATAACCAATCGCTTCCTTATGTATTAATTCAATCGCCTCATCGTATGCTCCTAACTGAATTAATCCTAAAATGGTATATAGTTTATTGGCATACTCATGCGTTTGAGAGCGAAGAACTTTCGCATAGCTTTGAACTTGAGAGAGCTCTCGTGATAAAGCCTCAATTTCTGTTTTCCTTCTAAAACTTGAAACAGCTCCTGTAATTTCACCTTTTTGAATGATAGGAATCCGATTCACAATCACATGATTATGACCGATGATGATCTCCTGATCATACTCTGACTCTCCAGATAGTAGCACTTCTGGCATTCTTGTATTTGGGAGAACAGAGACAATGTCTTCTCCTTCTAAATTTTCATCTACCTTTCTATTTAGCATACGATGAGCTTCTTGATTAGCAAGGGTGATCTCTCCCTCCGCATCAACCGCAATAATCCCTTCTCTGATCGTTTGAAGAATCGTATTTCGCTCCAGGAACATGGCCCCAATTTCTGATGGTTCTAGACCAAAAATGGACTTCTTCACATTTTTCGCAATAAAAAAACCACCTGCTAAACCAAGTAACAAAATTGTGCCTATTAAACTCATAACCTTTAATTCAAATTGATCTACTTTCTGTTCAATATCCTCAGTTAAAAAACCAACAGAAACGATACCGATAATTTCACCATCATCAAAAATAGGTGTTTTTCCTCTAAGCGAGGACCCAAGGGATCCTTCTGCTTTAGAAACATATGATTCTCCTTCTACTAAAGCCTGCTGGCTATCGCCACCAACCATATGTTTACCAATGCGATCAAGTAATGGATGAGCTACCCGAATACCATCCTTATCTCCTACTACAATAAATTCCGCTCCTGTTTTAGACCGAAGATCCTCTGTGATTGGCTGAATAGTTTCGGATGGATAATTCGACTTCATCGCATTGATTACGGCCGGCATCATGGCCACTGACTGAGCGACATTAAGCGCCCGTTCTCCCATCTGTTCTTCAACACTTGTCGAATATAAACTGGTAAAAATCAAACCCAGAATAAGCAAAACTGTAAATAATAGTCCCAATATCATTAAAGATAATTTCGTCTGAAGAGAAATTGATTTCAGCCTATGCATACGCTTACACTTCCTGACTGAATTGTCTTACTATTATTCTAACGATGACTGGAGAGTAGCACAAGAGGAGGGAATAGTAGTTCGTGGTGCCTGTCACTCGCGAATTCGCGAGTGACAGGCACCACGAAATCACCCATTGCGCCCG
>NZ_JAUORD010000090.1:0-279 GCF_030547345.1 Anaerobacillus sp. 1_MG-2023
GCCTAGATAACCAAAACAAGCCAACTACAGAAGTAATTATTGTAGAAAGGGCAAATCCGTAGCCATAAAATTGTGGCCCAAGTGCAATAGATAAATACGTGAGCACAATGTTTAATGCTAAAAATAGGCCCGAAAGAACCAACACAGTAAAGCGCTTATCAAGATAGAACAAAATATTGAGAATAGATAAAAATATTACCTGCACGCCTACGCCCACTACATCAATAAAAAGTAGTGTTTTATAGTTAGGATCAATCCCAATGTAGGTAAGTATTTGCT
>NZ_JAUORD010000091.1:0-278 GCF_030547345.1 Anaerobacillus sp. 1_MG-2023
ACATTGCTCATCAAGCCATCGTTTTACGTGCGAGCCAGTCAGTGGGTAACAAGGTACAAATACACCTTGTTTGTCGAGCGCTTTAAACCAGGCACCGCGTTGTACTTCTTGGCTCGCTTTTGCACCTTTAATAATTAGTATCGTGTCGGGGTTAACAAGCTCAACGACACGCTTAAAGGTGTTACTACCAATTACACCGGGCTTTTGCTGGTTTAGATCAAACTCAATAATAGTGCGTGCACTAAATAATGACATACTTTGATATTGCGCTATTATTT
>NZ_JAUORD010000092.1:0-278 GCF_030547345.1 Anaerobacillus sp. 1_MG-2023
GCCTGTCATCCAAGAGGTCGTGTCCTATGATGACCGTATCCTCAGCCGCGAAGTTGGCCCGCTTGAGATCACCCCGAAAGATGATCGTCGTTTGATCGTCGACGCGTTTGCACGGTATCGCATTGCCGATGTCGTTCAATTCCGTCAGGCGGTTGGTACAGGTGGTATCGCGCAAGCGGAACTGCGTCTGGACAACATCCTGCGGTCGCAAACACGTGAAGTTTTGGGGCAGGTCAGCTCGAACGATATTCTGTCGTCTGACCGGGCTGCTTTGATGC
>NZ_JAUORD010000093.1:0-277 GCF_030547345.1 Anaerobacillus sp. 1_MG-2023
GGAGGATTAGCTCAGCTGGGAGAGCATCTGCCTTACAAGCAGAGGGTCGGCGGTTCGAGCCCGTCATCCTCCACCATATTTTCTTATAACCCGAAAGGGTACATATATCGCCGGTCTAGCTCAATTGGTAGAGCAACTGACTTGTAATCAGTAGGTTGGGGGTTCAAGTCCTCTGGCCGGCACCAGCTTTTCTTATCGAAAAGAGCCATTAGCTCAGTTGGTAGAGCATCTGACTTTTAATCAGAGGGTCGAAGGTTCGAGTCCTTCATGGCTCACC
>NZ_JAUORD010000094.1:0-277 GCF_030547345.1 Anaerobacillus sp. 1_MG-2023
GCGCTGATCCTTGTGGTGTCGGCGCTGGGCCGCGCTGCGAACAAGATCGAGGGCCTGGAAAAAGGCGCCGACGACTATCTTGCCAAACCATTCGATCCCGAAGAGCTGCGCGCGCGATTGCGGGCCTTGTTACGGCGGCAGGAAATGACGGTGTTGGACACTGACCTGATTGCCTTTGGCGATCTGGAACTTCGGATGAAGGCCCGCACCGTGCATGTCATAAACGACCATGTTGCTGTCAGCCCGAAAGAGTTCGAATTGATCACCTATTTTGCGC
>NZ_JAUORD010000095.1:0-276 GCF_030547345.1 Anaerobacillus sp. 1_MG-2023
GCCCTGACCTACTTTCGTGTGGATGGCTTCGCCAAGTTCGAATTATGATAGTTTTATTCTTAGTCGATTAACGTTTACAGTTAGCGTTGTATCGCTAACAGAGCGTTGATCGTCCCAGTGGCGATTGATCAACTCATCTCTGATGACGATCTTGTTTTTTCGTTCAAGGATCATATGCAGTATGATCATTTCATTTTTCGTTAGCTCAATTGTATTTTCACCAACCGTCACTCGATTTCGCTCCGAATCAATAGTAGCACCATGCCATGTTATTAG
>NZ_JAUORD010000096.1:0-275 GCF_030547345.1 Anaerobacillus sp. 1_MG-2023
GGCGGGGACGGTACCGATCTTCTGAGCGGCGGGGAGGGTGATGATACCCTGCGAGGAAGCTTTGATGCGGATACATTGCACGGGGATGCCGGAGATGACGTTCTGCACGGCGACAATGGCGATGACGGCCTGTTCGGGCAGGACGGTCAGGATGTTCTGCTGGGCGGGTTCGGCAATGATATCCTGCAAGGAGGACTGGGCGACGACCGTCTTGAGGGCGGCGACGGCGACGACTCGCTGGATGGCGGAGAAGGGGATGATACCCTTCTTGTGGG
>NZ_JAUORD010000097.1:0-275 GCF_030547345.1 Anaerobacillus sp. 1_MG-2023
GCACAGTGACGATCGGATCGGTCGAGAAATACATCACGGACACGGCGTGGGATAAGGGCTGGGTCAAGCCGGTTGTCCCGAACGCCGAGCGTGCTGAAAGCGTTGGCATCATCGGTGCAGGACCTGGTGGTCTTGCGGCAGCGGATCGTTTGCGTCGCGCAGGCGTTCAGGTCACCGTATATGACCGCTATGATCGTGGTGGCGGGTTGCTTACTTATGGCATTCCGGGCTTCAAGCTCGAGAAAGACATTGTCATGCGCCGGATGGACCAACTC
>NZ_JAUORD010000098.1:0-275 GCF_030547345.1 Anaerobacillus sp. 1_MG-2023
ACGTTGCTCTGTGTCACCGTCGTCAATCAAGCCATGGTTACGGGCAATTTCTTCAATCACTGCTTTTTGATCTGCAGGTACACCGGCAATAATTAAATTTTGGTTTGCCGTCATACGCATGTCACCTTGGTGCACTTCTGCAATTTTACGACACCCTGTTTTTAATGGCTTATCTGGGTAGTCTAAAATACGACCGCTTTGAATAAATAGCGTAAGGTGGTGCTTACCATCAATGCCTTCTACCCAACCAATACGATCGCCTCGATGAGTAAATT